>CANJJS010000124.1 GCA_947474705.1 Acetobacteraceae bacterium
AGTTTTGGGCGGGTGCCGTATTATCCGGTGGGGACGGGGGATCTGACGTCGCATATGGGGCCACTGTCGCGGACGGTGGAAGATTCCGCGCTGATGCTGGAAGTCATGGCGGGCCCGCATCACCTGGATTACACGACTTTGGAAGCCTGGCCCGCCGCGTACCAGGCCCGGCTGCGCGAGGGGATTAAAGGCAAGCGCATCGCTTTCTCCCCCGACCTTGGCCACGCACGCGTCGATCCCGAAATTGCCGCCCTGGTCCGTGCCTCCGCCGAACGCTTCTCCGAGCTTGGCGCGCACGTGGAAGAAGTGAAAATTCCCTGGGGAGCGGCCGGTCCGGAACTCATCCGTTTCTTCTGGTCGTCGCATATGACCCGTAGCAAACATCTGCTGGAAAAATGGGAGGCACAGATGGACCCCGGTCTGGTCGCCTGCATCCGCGACGCCGAAAACATCTCCATTGTGCAATACCAGGCGGCCCGCGAGCGCAAAATGCGCTACATCGCGGACATAAATTCCTGGTTCGAGGGCTGGGATTTTCTGTTGACGCCGTCCGTTTCCGTCGCCGCCTTCCCCGCGGACAAACTCATGCCTTCCCATTGGCCCACCCATCCCTGGGACTGGTGCTCCTGGGCTGAGTTCTCCTACCCCTTCAACATGTCCTGGAATCCCGCCGCGAGCGTCCCCTGTGGATTCACCGCGGACGGACTTCCGGTTGGACTGCAAATCGTCGGACGCCGTTTCGACGATCTGGGCGTGTTGCAGGCCTCGGCGGCATTCGAAGAAATGCAACCATGGGCGGACAAGCGGCCCGCGCTGTAACGGACGGGGAGGGGGCGGCCGCGCCCCCTCCGCCTTACCCCTTCAACGCCAGCTCGTCATAAGGCGCGGTATACGGAAATCCCGGTATCCGCCCAAAACCCGACTCCGCGACCCGCGGCCCGACACCGTTGATCAAGGCCAACTGCCAGATCGGCGCGTACATCGTCTTCTCGTGCATCAACTGTTGCATTTTGTGCAACAACGCCTCCCGTTTGCCGCGGTCCATTTCCACCGCCTGTAACGGAAACAACGCGTCGATATCGGGATAACCGCCATACGCGAACGGCCCGCCCTTCACCGCCAGACTCTCCAGGCGTGTCGCCGCGTTCCCGAACGCCCCCGGACCGGCCTGAATCAAATTCTTATAGGCCTTGTCGGTAAACCCCTTCACGAACGCCGCCCGCTCGATGGGCCGCAACTGAGTCCGGATCCCCACCTCCCGGAGATTGTTGACCACCGCCTCGCCAATGTTCGAATAGGACGAGTCGCAATAATAAAAACCCGCGTCGAACCCGTTCGGATGTCCCGCCGCCGCCAGCAATTGCTTCGCTTGCGCCACGTCGTAAACCGGCTTCGGCGGTTGCCAGTAATACTCGTACATGTCCGGAACGATCGGATTGCCGGTGATCGTCGACAAACCCAGTGTCAACGCGTCGTTTATCGCCACGCGATCCAGCGCGAGGCTCGCCGCCTGCCGTGTCCGCTGGTCGAACCACGGCGATTTCGGATCCCACTGGTCCGCGAAATACACGCAGAAAACCCCCTGCACGACCGCCGCTTTCAAACTCAGGCCCGGCACCTTCTTCGCCGCCGCCGCGGTCTCCCCGCGCAGGGAATAGGCGATGTCGACCTCGCCTTGCCGCAACGCGGTCAGGCGGGTCGTTTCGTCCGGGATCACCTTCATGATCAGACGTTTCACCTTTGGCGGCCCGCGCCAATAGCCTTCGAAGGCTTCCAGCACCAGCTCGCTGCCGGGATCGTATGAAACGAATTTATAGGGACCGGCGCCGACGGGCGCCTTGCGAAAGCCCGCGTCCCCCACTTTCGCCAGATATTTCGCGGGAACGATCCAGCCCGCGCCGGTCGCGCCCGCGTAAAACGTCAGAAAGTCCGGCCAGGGTTCTTTCAGTTTAAACCGGATATGCCGCGCATCGGGCGTTTCGATCGCTTCGACGCGTTGCTTGAGCAGACTGTGATCGGAGCCGCGATAGCGCGAAAAGGAAAATTTTACATCGTCCGACGTCACGGGATCGCCGTTATGAAACCGCGCATTGGCCCGCAGCACGAAGTCGAAGGTCAGGCCGTCTGGCGCGACCGTCACCGTTTCCGCCAGACTCGGCGATCGAATCTGGTCCGGCATGGCTTTCACCATGCCATCGTGCAGCGCGTAAAGGATCAGATACGGCGTGATAAGACCCGTGCTTTCCGCCGGGTCGAACCACGCCGGGGTCAGCGAGACATGCACCCCGATCGTCATTTCTCCGGCGCGCGCCGCTTTCGCCGGAAGTGTCCCGGCGGCGAGTCCCAGTGTCGCGAGCGCGATCGTCTCCCGTCGTGTCAGTCGTCCCTGTACGCGCTTATGGCCGTCGGTCGAGGATGAACGCATGGTGTCCTCCCTGGCGTTTATTTGTGCTTACGGTCAGCCTGCGCTTCGCCGCCGCCAGTTGTCGAGAAAAAAAGCGATCTCCCGGTTGGAGCGAGAGGCGATTCCGTCCATACCCCCACCAACAACCCGGAGTGCTCCCAATGACCCACGACCTGTTCGAAATCATGCGGACCACGCGCTCCATGCGCCGCCTGAAACCGGACCCGATCCCCGATGCGTTGCTGGCACAGGTGCTGGAAGCCGGGACCTTCGCGGCCAATGGCGGTAACATGCAGTCCTGGCGTTTCCTGGTCATCCGTGACCAGGCCATCAAGGACGCCGTCTCCGTCTGGTACCGCAAAGCGTGGCATGAGGTCGTGGGTCCGCGGTACCGGTCCGGCGGACCCGCGCCGGGCACGACCCCGGAACGTTTCGCCCGGATGCTTTCGGCGGCCGAATATCTGGCCGATCATTTTCACGAGGCGCCTGTCTGGGTCGTGCCTTGCCAAAGCGGGCCGCGCGGCCCGGGCGCGTCCGTTTTCCCGGCCGTGCAGAATATTTTGCTGGCGGCGCGCGCTTTGGGACTCGGCTCGACCCTCACCACGCTCTATTTGATCCACGCGAAAGAAGCCGAAGCCGCCATGGGTTTGCCGGAGGACGTGCATTCCTACGCGATCCTGCCGCTTGGTTACCCCATGGGAAAATTCGGACCGGTTCGCCGCGCGCCGCTGTCGGAGGTCGTGTACGACGGCGCCTGGGGGAAAGCCTGGACGGACGCCTGATCCGCCGGTCTTAATCTGCCTGAAATCAATTCCGTTCGATTTCCTCTGGCGGCTCCGATGAACGGGCCGTAATGTGGACATGCCCGATTGGGATCCCAACGAGTACCCGCTTCACTCCTTCGAAAGGATTCGCCATGCGTTCGCTGAAAACCGCCTTTCTGACCACGATGATGATCCCGATGGCGGCCGCCGCCTTCGCCAACGACGCCGACTTCCGCATGGTCAACCGGACCGGTTATCAGATCGAGGAAGTCTACGTCTCTTCCGCCAATAACACCCGCTGGGGCGCCGACATCCTGGGACGCCAGACCTTGGGCGACGGGCAGCGCGTCACGATCACCTTCCCGCATGGCAACGGCGCCTGCGTTTTCGACATTAAAGTGAAATACACGGTCGACAGCAGCACGGCCGAATGGTCCGGCGTCGACCTCTGCAAATACGAGACGATCACGCTGTACTGGGACGAAAAGAACCAGGTGACCCGCGCTGTCGGCGAGTAACAAGGCGAACGATCCGGCGGTCCAACGAAGGGCCGCCGGAACAAGTCCTCAGGCAGCGTCTTCCAGAATATCGGTGATGACGCGTTCCAGGTGGCGCAACGTGTTGCACACGGTCACCAGATTGCAGAAGGGCGCGTAACGGTACATATCCGAATCGCCCGTCCCCCACGCCGATTTATACTCCGGGTTCAACCAGATGATCCGCTTGCTCCGCTGCGACAGGCGCCCGATCACATCCGTTCGCGGATCCGTCCGGTTGCCGCGCCCATCGCCCAGGATGATGACCGTTGTCTTGTTGTTGACGAACTGCATCCACCCATCCTCGAAATCCGCGAAACTGTTCCCGTAGTTCGAGGACCCGTAGCCGATGGTCTGCATGATCGTCCCGATCGCCTGCTCCACCGGCTCCTTTTCCAGAATGTCCGACACTTCCACCAAAGACCCGGCGAAGGCGAAGGACCTGATGTCCGACAGCGCCTCGTTCAGGGCGTAAAGGAACATCAGCAAAAATCCCGACATCGCGGCGACCGAGCCGGAGACATCGCACAGCACCATCACCCGCGGCTTTTCGATGCGTTTCTGCTTCCACACCGTGATGAATGGAATTCCACCCCAGCCCATGTTCCGCCGCAGCGTCCGCCGCGTATCCAACTGCCCGCGCAACCGCCGCCGCCGCGTCTTCGCGTAGCGCGCCGCCAGCTTCTTCGCCATCTGGCGGACCAAAATCCGCATCCGGTCCATGTCGCGCCGTTCCAGGTTCGACAGCCGCGCGGATTTAAGCAGTTCCTCGCGAAATTTTTCCGTTTCGCCCTTGGCGAATAAAATCAAATTCCGCTCGACGAAGTCGCGCACGGCATCGCGCAACTGATCGACCTTCGCCTCCAGCGTCCGCGCCCGTTTCAAATGCTCGGGCTCGCCAGTCTGGCGCATGGCTTCCATCTCGCGCTCCAGGGCGCGTAGCCCCATGCGATCCAGAATGCGCCGCGCGTACAGATTCTTTTGCGTGAAGAAACGGATATTTTCCAGACCCGCTTCGCGCGCCGCCTTTTCCATTTCCGTGGCCAGCGCGGCACGGTCGTCGCTTTCCAGCAACTGGCCCAATGACTGCCCGCCGGACCCGCCCATGCCGTCGCCGCCGGCCTGAGGGCCCTGATTCGGCGCGCGGCCCTCGCCATGGCCACCGTCGTCTTGTTCGTCGCCCTCGCCGCGGCCAGAAAACGCGTCGCGCTTGAAATACAGCTCGAACGCCTCGTCGTACAACGCCTTTTCATCCGGCGTCTTCGCCATGATCAAGGCGAGCGTGTCCTTCAACAACACCCGATCCTCGAACCCGACGAGATCGACGGCGCGCGCGGCGTCGATCCCCTCGGCCGCCGAGACCCTCAGACCCGCGCCGCGGGCGACCTGGAAAAACCGGCGCAGCGGCTCGCTGGCCGTGGCCTTACCCGCGACGAAGCCCGACATGTCAGACTCCCGCGTCCTGACGCGCTTTGTGGGTCAGACCGGCGATCTGCTTGTTCGCGGCCTCGATATCCGCCTCGAATTTCAGCAGGACGTTCAGCGTGTCGCGAACAAGATCGACCTCCAGCACGGAGGTGTGCAACAGCACCAGCACGCGGGCCCAATCGATCGCCTCGCTGACCGACGGCACCTTCTTCAGGTCCATGGCGCGCAGTTGCTGCACGAAACTGACGAGTTGCTTCAGAAGCCGTCCGTCGATTCCCGGCACGCGCGACGAAATAATCCGCGCTTCCAGCTTCTCGTCCGGGAAGCCGATATGCAGATGCAGGCAGCGGCGTTTCAAAGCATCGCCCAGATCGCGGGTGGCGTTGGAAGTGAGAAGCACGATCGGCGGCACCTTGGCGCCAATGGTCCCCAGTTCCGGAATCGTGACCTGATAGTCCGAGAGAATCTCCAGCAGAAACGCCTCGAACTCCTGGTCCGATTTGTCGATTTCGTCGATCAGCAGCACCGCGCCGCCCGGTTCCTCAAGCGCGCGCAGCAACGGCCGCGGCTCCAGAAACTGATGCGAAAAGAACACGTCGCCGAAGCTGTGCAGCTTGTCCAGGGATTGCGCGAGGTTATCGCTCTCCCCGATCACCGAATTGATCTTGTCCTTCAGGATCTGGGTATACAGAAGCTGCTTGCCGTATTTCCATTCGTACAGCGCCTTCGCCTCGTCCAGGCCTTCGTAGCACTGCATCCGAATCAACGGCAGCTTCATCCAGGTGGCGACGGATTTCGCCAGTTCCGTTTTGCCGACGCCCGCCGGGCCTTCGACCAAAATCGGTTTTTGCAAATGATGCGCGAGATAGATGGCCGTCGAAATCTGCCGGCTGGCGATATATCCGGCCGACTCCAGCCCCAGATCCACCGCATCGATCGACTCCAGTGGCGCCTGCGTGTTTCCCACCTGGGCCGGTACCGCGTCGTTCACGTTCCGTTACTCCTACTGATCGGTAGCCTCCCCCTAGCATCGCCGTTGCCCAGGCGCAAACACGCGATGTCCGCCGTCTTGCCAGCCCCCTGGCCCTGGGGTACCGCGCGATAAGGAGAAAAACACCATGCTGACACTGCGTAAAACATCCGCCGGCTTCGGCCTGAACCTGGGCGCGATCGACGAAGCACCATCGCCCGCCGCGCGCGAGGTCACCGTGGAAGTCGAGTTCGCGGGGATTTGCGGCTCGGACGTGCACGCGTACGAGTGGACCGAGGGGTACGGCTTCATGGTGCCGCATCTGCCGATCGTGATGGGGCACGAATTCGCGGGACGGGTGGTGAAAGCGGGCGCCGCGGCCGGGGTGAAAGAGGGCACGCGAGTCACCGTCATGCCGGGGATCGATTGCGGCGTTTGCCCGAACTGCGCGCGCGGCGACTCCCGCAACTGCCAGAACCGGGCGTCAATCGGCCTGACGCGGAACGGCGGTTTCAGCCGCTTCGTCACCATCCCCGGGGCGAATTGCCTGCCATTGCCGGAAACCGTGGACACGGAACTGGGCGCGTTGACGGAGCCTCTGGGTGTCGGATGCGAAGCGGTCCTCACCGGCGAGGTCGGGCTCGGCGATACCGTCCTGGTCATGGGACCCGGCACCATCGGCCAGGCGATCGCGCTGTTCGCGCGGGCGGCGGGCGCCACGCGGGTGTTGATCGCCGGTAAGGCGGACGGGCCGCGCTTCGATGTCATGCGCGATCTGGGCTTCACCGATATTCTGGACGTCGCGGAGGCGCCGTTGCGCGATCTGGTCATGGCGGCGACCGGCGGGCGGGCCGTGGATGTCGTGCTGGAAGCGACGGGCTACCCGCCCAGCGTCACCGATGGTCTGGGCGTGTTGCGCAAGAGCGGCGTGCTGGTGGTCGCGGGCATCCATCCCGGACCGCTGACCCTGCCGCTGACCGATTTCGTCCGGGCCCGGCACCAGCTTCGCGCGACCCACGGCTGCGCGCGCCCGACCTGGGACAAGGTGCTGGGGCTGATGGCGCGGGAACCGGAGTCCATCCGGCCGATGATCAGCCACCGGCTGCCGCTGGCGCGGGGGATCGAGGGCTTCGAACTGGCGCGGCAGCGCGCGGCCTCGAAGGTCATGCTGCGGCCCTGACCGCGCGCCGCCGGGTCAGGGGTCGCCGCGCAGCAGGACCAGGTCGAACGTGATGCACACCGCGTTCTCGCCATGCGCGATACGGCCGGTATGGACCTCGCCTGTCATATCGATCGAGGCGAGGTCCAGTGTCGCGCGTCCGTTCCTGACCGCGCCGTCCAGCACCAGGACCTCCGTCGCGACGTCCGCGAGATCGCGGCCATCGGCGAAGCGCGTGCCGACCAGACTGCCGACGCTGCCCACGACGCTGGCGTTGGGCCAGGCATGGTCCGCCGCGATGGTTTCGAGGGCAGTGAGAATGTCCTCGTTCGGCCGGACGCGGGCCAGGATGGCATTGGCGCCGGGCCGCGAGACTCCGGCGGGCTGGAACAGGGTGAAATTCGTTTCCGCGTCGGGCGCCGTGGCGATGCGCAGCGAGTCAAATCCCCACGCGTCGATAACAAGGGGGGCGGCGAGCCGGGACTCGGCGTTCAGGATATGGCCGCCCCGGCGCTTCCCGTCCGGTTCCGTCCAGAAGGCGTGACAATGCAGAAAGGGCGCGCCGCCGTTCCAGCCAAAGGTCGCGGCGGCAGTCTCGACCACGGTGGTGCCCTCCGGCGCGCGGGGGGCGGAGAAATACGCCACATGGGTCTCGTCGGCGGCCCGGTCGGGCATCACGTAGCGGAACGGGTTCAGCCGGGCGCCGGAAAACCGCAGCACGGCGGACTGAAATCCGGCGGCGGCGAGCGGCGCGGTCAGGCCGTCCAGCAAGGTCGCGCCGGCCGGAACGGCGAAGGACAAAGTCCGGGACTCGCCGGCGAGGCTTTCGATCCGGCGCGGATGCACCGGGCCGGGTTGGGTCAGAACGCGCATGGCGAGGGCTCCGGCGTTGCGTGGCGGGCCAGGGTATCGTCATGTCCCTGGGATCGAAAGCGGGGGAGGGGGGACATGCTGGTTCTGGTGGTGGGGCCCAGCGGCGCGGGCAAGGATTCGCTGATGAACGGGGCCAAGGCGCTGTTGCGGGGCGATTCCCGGATCCTGTTCGCGCGCCGGGCGATCACACGCCCCGCCGATCCGGATGGCGAGGATCACGAGCCCGTCTCGCCCGCCGAATTCGCGGCGCGGGATTTCGCGCTGTCCTGGACCGCGCACGGCCTGTCTTATGGGATTCCGGCTGACATTATGTCCGCCGCGCCGGTCGTGGTCGCCAACGTCTCCCGTGGCGCGATCGCGGAGGCGGCGGCGCGGTGGCCGGTTCTGGTCCTGGACGTCACGGCGCCGCCGGATGTTCTGGCCGCCCGTCTGGCCGCGCGTGGGCGGGAGAGCGCGGACGATGTCGCGCGGCGGTTGCGCCGGAGCGTGCCGATCCCGGCGGGTGTCGCCGTCGAGACGATCGTCAACGATGGCCCGCTGGATGTGGGCGTGGCGCGTTTCGTCGCGGTGCTGGAACGGCTGGCGGGTTGACGCAACGCCGCTTCGGGCCGCTGGGCCATCGTTCGGCCCTTGCCGCGCGCGCCCGCCGGTGCCATGTCGCTTGTCCGCCGCGATGGCGCGGCGATTGAACAGAGATAAGGACAAAGACCCATGCCCGCGATCACCTTGCCCGACGGTTCCGTGCGCCAGTTCGACGCGCCGGTGACGGGCACGACGGTGGCCGCGGCGATCGGTCCCGGCCTCGCGCGGGCCGCGCTGGCCATGAAGGTCGATGGGAAGCTCGTCGATCTTGCCTGGGAAATCGCGGCCGACGCGTCGGTGGTCTTCGTGACCCGCAAGGACCCGGAAGCGCTGGAACTGATCCGGCACGATGCCGCGCATGTGCTGGCGGAGGCGGTGCAAGAACTGTTTCCGGGGACACAGGTCACCATCGGTCCGTCGATCGAAAACGGCTTCTATTACGATTTCGCGCGCGACGTGCCGTTCACCCCGGAGGATTTTTCCGCCATCGAGTCGAAGATGCGGGAGATCGTCGGCCGCGCCTCGCCGTTCGTGCGCCAGGTGATGGATCGCGACGAGGCGATTCACTTCTTCCAGGAAAAGGGCGAAAAGTACAAGGCGCAGTTGATCCAGGATTTGCCGCGGTCCGAGCCGATTTCGCTGTACACCCAGGGCGAATGGGTCGATTTGTGCCGCGGGCCGCATTTGCGGACGACGGCGGATGTCGGATCGGCGTTCAAGCTGATGAAGGTCGCGGGCGCCTATTGGCGGGGCGACCACCGCAACGCGATGCTGTCGCGGGTTTATGGTACCGCCTGGCGCGACCAGAAAGAACTCGACGCGCATCTGCACCAGTTGGAAGAGGCGGAGCGGCGCGACCACCGGCGTATCGGCAAGGACATGGGCCTGTTCCATATCCAGGAAGAGGCGGTGGGTTCGGTGTTCTGGCATCCGAAGGGCTGGAAGCTCTACCGGACGGCGGAGGATTACATGCGCCGGCGGCTGGACGCGGCGGGGTATCAGGAAGTGCGGACGCCGCAATTGCTCGACCACGACCTGTGGGTCCGCTCCGGCCATTGGGAAAATTATCGCGACAACATGTTCTTCGCGGAGGTCGCCGACGATAAGAAGACGCTCGCCGTGAAGCCGATGAATTGCCCCTGCCACGTGCTGATTTTCCGTCAGGGCCTGCGATCCTACCGCGAACTTCCGTTGCGGATGGCGGAATTCGGCGCGTGCCATCGCTACGAGCCCTCGGGCGCGTTGCACGGGATTATGCGCGTCAGGTCCTTCGTGCAGGACGACGCGCATATCTTTTGTTCCGAAGATCAGATCGCGCCGGAAACCGTGGCCTTCGTCGCGTTGCTCAGTTCGATCTACCGCGATTTCGGCTTCGAATCGTTTCACGTCAAACTCGCCGATCGCCCGGAAAAACGCGTGGGTTCCGACGCGGTTTGGGACCAGGCGGAAGGCGCGTTGCGCGAGGCCTGCGCGACCGCCGGCGTGGATTACACGCTAAACCCAGGGGAGGGCGCGTTTTATGGCCCGAAGCTGGAGTTCGTGTTGCGTGACGCCATTGGCCGCGACTGGCAATGCGGGACGTTGCAGGTCGACTTCAACACGCCGGGCCGGTTGGACGCGGAGTATGTCGGCGAGGATGGCGCCCGCCACACGCCGGTCATGTTGCACCGCGCGATTCTCGGCTCGTTCGAACGCTTCCTGGGCATTCTCATCGAGAATTACGCCGGCCGGTTCCCGCTGTGGCTGGCGCCGGAGAAAGTGGTGGTCGCGACGATCGTGTCCGACGCGGACGAATACGCGCGCGACGCGGTGGCGGCGTTCCAGGCGGCGGGCCTGACGGCGAAGGCCGATCTGTCGAACCAAAAGATCAACGCGAAGGTGCGCGAACACAGCCTGGCACATGTGCCGGTCATCGCGGTCGTCGGCCGCAAGGAAGCGGAAAACGGCACGGTGGCGCTGCGCCGTCTTGGGTCTCAGGCGCAGGAAATCGTGCCTTTGGCCGAAGCGGTGGCGCGGCTGGCGCGGGAGGCGACGCCGCCCGACCTGCGTGTTTCCACGGGTACCACGATAGCCGCTTGATTTTTTCGCCCGCCTTTGGGCAAGATGCGCGGTGTCCCAGGTTTTTCAGCCGGAAAGCCTGGGGCGTTTCACGACAGACGTTTGTAACAGCCACAGGAGCCAACCATAGCCAGAGGACCCATGCAGGCCCCGCCGACTCGCGACGGGCCCCGAGTGAACGAAGAGATCCGCGTGCCGCAGGTGCGATTGATCGACGCCGAAGGCGAAATGATGGGAGTCATGGGCGCGCGCGACGCGATGCTCCGGGCCTATGCCGTCGGACTCGATCTGGTGGAAATCAGCCCGAACGCCGATCCGCCTGTCTGTAAGATCCTCGACTATGGCAAGTTCAAGTACGAGCAGCAGAAGAAGAAGAACGAAGCCAAAAAGAAACAAAAAGTCATCGAGATCAAGGAAATCAAGGTCCGCCCCAATATCGACGAGAACGACTATCAGGTGAAAATGCGCGCCATGAAGTCGTTCATCGAGGAAGGGGACAAGGTCAAGGTGACCCTGCGTTTCCGCGGCCGCGAAATGGCGCATCAGGACATCGGCATCCGGGTGCTGGAACGTATTCGCGCGGAGATGGATATTTCCACCAAGGTCGAACAAATGCCGCGGCTGGAAAACCGTCAGATGGTGATGGTGCTGTCGCCGAAATAAGCCTGACTTCGCGGCACGCCCACCAGGGCGCGCCGCGGTCAGCGCGGCGGGAACATCAACAGCATGAGAAACGCTTCGCGTTCCTCTGGGTCGGCGGTGCTCCATTGGCGTACCGCAGTTCGCGCGACATCGATTAATGCCTCCGCTTCCGACGGCTTAAAACGCTGTTCAGGGTCGTAATCGGCGGCATGGCGTTGCTGCTGCAAGAGAAACGCCGCGCGCGCGAAATCCTGGGCTTTGCCACTAAAACCGCCTTCCGGACAGCAGCGGCGATACCTCGGCGGTAGCGACGGGCGGGAGGCCAGCGCGCAAAACTGGGCGAGCGTACGATGATCGAGGTCACGATAGACGAGCGCATAATGTGCAGTCGCTCGTTTGCCTCGCCCCACGATTCGATCCGCGGCGGCGGCTGTGAGCAGGTGAAACACGCTATAGTATGCAGCCGAAATCGCCCGCCTGAGATCGACCTGCCGCCTGGGGCCACCTCGCGGGCGGTGGAGCAACGCCACCGCCTGATCGAGAAGATGATCAGGCGTCAGGATTGTCATCTTCGTCCAGTTCTTCCTGAGTCGCGAACCGGATATGGGCAAAGCGCTGCTCACCCTGACGTTCGAGCTGCCTCGCCAGGCCATTCAGCATCGCCGAGGCTTTGCCGGTGCCCTTGAGTTGTTTGGCCGCTTTTGGGTCCAGTACAATCAGAACCTCCAACGCATCGGCGCCGGTCCAATCGGAGATTTCCTGGGTCTGCACGTCCTCCACCCGCTTCGCGCCGAACACAGTCCGGGCGACCTCCTGGGCGGTTTCGGTGACACAGGCGAGATCAAGCATGGGCGACTTTTTAGCATGGCTAGCGATGTGGCGCACTGAATTTCTGATTGAGCCTGCTTTTCTGACCGGCTGATGGGAATGTCGCGAAAATTGATGAAGTCGTCGCTAATTTGTTGACGCAGAATTTTTTTTTGTGGAATCGTCTGGTTTATCGGCAGAAATGGAGCTTCGGATGTCCGCGACAGTTTCTCCACCGTCCAAAGCACCCGGTTTGTTGGGTCTGGCGTTGCTGGCTTTGGGTATCCTGATCGCATGGCGGTCGCTGACGACGCCGGAACGTCCGTTCCTTGTCCCGCGACAATCAAGATGGGAATGCGCGACAATCAGGATGGGAATCTCGTTGCGGTGCTGTCGTCGTAGGAAGGGCGTAGCCCGACCGGAGACGACAGCACCGCGGCAATTGGCCTGA
>CANJJS010000125.1 GCA_947474705.1 Acetobacteraceae bacterium
AGGCCTATGCCGCCGGTCTGATCGGCAAGAACGCCTGCGGCTCCGGTTACGATTTCGACGTGGTGCTGCATCGCGGCGCGGGCGCCTATATCTGCGGCGAGGAAACGGCGCTGATCGAAAGCCTCGAAGGCAAAAAGGGCATGCCGCGGTTGAAGCCGCCCTTCCCCGCCGGTGTCGGGCTCTATGGCTGCCCCTCCACCGTGAACAATGTCGAGAGCATCTCCGTCGCGCCGACCATCCTCCGCCGCGGCGCTGCCTGGTTCAACACCATGGGCACCAAAGGCAATGCCGGCCCCAAGGTGTTCTGTATCTCCGGCCATGTGAACAAGCCCTGCAATGTCGAGGAAGAACTCGGCATCCCCATGCGGGAACTGATCGAGAAACACGCGGGCGGGGTACGCGGCGGCTGGGACAATCTGCTGGCGGTGATCCCCGGCGGCGCCTCGGTCCGGATGCTGCCGGCGCATATGTGCGCCGATATGCCGATGGATTTCGACAGTCTGCGCAATGTCCGCAGCGGTCTGGGCACGGCGGCGGTGATCGTCATGGACAAGTCCACCGATCTGATCAAGGCCATCGCCCGCCTGTCGAAATTCTACGCCCATGAAAGCTGCGGCCAGTGCACGCCCTGCCGCGAAGGAACCGGCTGGATGATGCGCGTGATGAACCGCATGGTCGAGGGACGCGCGGAAGTCTCTGAAATCGACACATTGGAACAGGTCACGCGGCAAATCGAAGGTCACACGATCTGCGCCCTGGGCGATGCCGCCGCCTGGCCGATCCAGGGCTTGCTGGCGCATTTCCGGCCACTGCTGGAAGAGCGGATCGCGTCGTATAAAACCAAAATGTCCGTGCGTCTGGCGGCGGAGTAGCACGATGCCAAAACTCACCATCGACGGAATCGAAGTCGACGTCGCGCCCGGCTCCACCGTGCTCCAGGCCTGCGAGGCCGCGGGCATCGAGGTGCCGCGCTTCTGCTATCACGACCGCCTCTCCATCGCCGGCAATTGCCGCATGTGCCTCGTCGAAATCGAGAAGACACCGCCCAAGCCGATCTCCTCCTGCACCTACCCGGCAGCCGAGGGCATGGTGGTCCACACCGACACCCCGATGGTCCGCAACGGGCGCAAGGGCGTGATGGAATTTTTGCTGATCAACCACCCGCTGGACTGTCCGATCTGCGACCAGGGCGGCGAGTGCGATTTGCAAGACCAAGCCATGGGTTACGGTGGCGACAGTTCGAGATATTCCGAGAACAAGCGGGCGGTGAAGGACAAGGAACTGGGACCGCTGGTGAAAACCACGATGACGCGCTGCATTCACTGCACCCGCTGCATTCGTTTCATCACGGAAGTCGCCGGCGTCCCCGACCTCGGCGCGACCAACCGCGGCGAACACATGGAAGTCGGCACCTACGTCGAAAAAGCGCTGACGTCCGAACTCTCCGCCAATATCATCGACCTTTGTCCGGTTGGGGCGCTGACCTCGAAGCCTTACGCCTTTACCGCGCGGCCCTGGGAACTGACCAAAACAGACAGCATCGACGTCCACGACGCCGTCGGCGCCAATATCCGCATCGACGTCCGCGGCCCTGAAGTCCTGCGCATTCTGCCGCGTCTGAACGAGGACGTGAACGAGGAATGGTTGGGCGATAAGTCGCGCTTTTCGGTGGACGGGCTGAAACGCCGCCGCCTCGACAAGCCCTGGGTGCGGAAAGACGGCAAATCGCAAGCCGCGACCTGGCAGCAGGCCTTCGACGCGATCGCCGCCAAACTTCAGGGCGTGGCCGGAGACCGGATCGGCGCCATCGCCGGCGATCTTTGCGATGTCGAGAGCATGCTGGCGCTGAAGGACCTGATGGCCGCTCTGGGCGCCGGAAATCTCGACTGCCGCCAGGACGGCGCCAAACTGACCAACGCGCGGCGCGATTTTTATACGTTCAACAGCCAGATCGCGGGGATCGAGGATGCCGATGCAATTCTCATAATTGGCTCGAACCCGCGCAAAGAGGCCCCCGTCCTCAACGCCCGCATCCGCAAAGCCAACACCGCCAGCGGCGCGAAGATCGCGGTCATCGGCGCGGAAACCGATCTGACCTACGCCGTCACCCATCTCGGCACCGGCACCGCCGCTTTCGCGGCCGGAGAAGCCTTCCTGGCCGGTGCCAAGAAACCCATGGTCATCGTCGGCCAGTCCGCGTTGAAGCACGAGGGCGTCCTCGCCGCCGCATGGGGGATCGCATCCCGTGCGGGCGCGCTGACGCCGGAATGGCATGGGTTCAACGTCCTTCACACCGCCGCCGCCCGCGTGGGCGCGCTGGATATCGGTTTTCTGGGCGGTAAATCCGTCGCCGACATGCTCAACGGCGGCGTCGATGTTCTGTATCTTCTCGGCGCGGACGAGTTCGACACCAAAAAGATCGGCGCCAATACCTTCGTCGTTTACCAGGGCCACCACGGCGACGCGGGCGCCGCGCGCGCCGACGTGATCCTGCCGGGCGCCGCCTACACGGAAAAATCCGGCACCTATGTCAACACAGAGGGCCGGGTCCAGCGCGGCTTCATGGCGGCGCACCCGCCCGGCGACGCCCGCGAGGACTGGAAAATTCTGCGCGCCCTCAGCGCCCATCTGGGACACACACTGCCCTACGACACGCTGGAGGCAGTGCGCGCCCGCCTCGAAACCGTGAACCCGGTGTTCGCCAATATCGGATTCCTGCCCGTCTTCGGCTGCGCCGACACGACCGGCCCGGACGCCGGGCCAATGGCGGATGCGACCTTCCCGCCCGTCGTGAAAAACTATCACCAGACCGACACGATCAGCCGCGCCAGCCCGACCATGGCCGCCTGCGTGGCGGCGCTCGAACCCGCTCCGGCGATGGCGGCGGAATAAGACGATGATCGACACCGTAATCGACTTTTTGCTGAACGATCCCATCGGGATTGTGATTCTGACCGTCATCAAGGCGCTCGCTCTGCTGGTGCCGGTGCTGATCGGCGTCGCCTATCTCACCTATGCCGAGCGTAAGGTGATGGCGGCGATCCAGCTTCGAAAAGGACCCAATGTCGTCGGGCCCTTCGGGTTGCTGCAACCCTTCGCCGACGCCATCAAGATGATCACGAAGGAAACGATCATTCCCTCGGGCGCCAACCGCGTGTTGTTCGTCATGGCGCCGATGTTGACCTTTGTGCTGGCGATGTTGGCATGGGCTGTCATCCCGATGAACGACGGATGGGCCATCGCCAACATCAATGTCGGCATTCTCTATCTGTTCGCCATCAGCTCCCTTGGCGTTTACGGCATCATCATCGCGGGATGGGCTTCCAACTCGAAATACGCCTTTCTGGGCGCGCTGCGTTCGGCGGCGCAAATGGTCAGCTACGAAGTCTCCATGGGCTTCGTCCTCGTGACCGTCCTGCTCTGCGTCGGCAGCCTGAACCTGACGGACATCGTGCGCGCCCAATCGAAAATCTGGTTCTGCATTCCGCTGTTCCCGATGTTCGTGATCTTCTTCATCTCGGCCCTGGCGGAAACCAACCGCGCGCCCTTCGACCTTCCCGAAGGCGAATCCGAGATCGTCGCGGGGTTCTTCGTCGAATACTCCTCCATGAGCTTCGGCCTGTTCTTCCTTGGCGAATACGCGAACATGATCCTCATGAGCGCGATGACCACCATCCTGTTCCTGGGTGGCTGGCTCCCGCCACTGGGCATGGAGCCTTTCACCTGGATCCCCGGCCCCATCTGGATGATCGGCAAGATCTGTTTCCTGTTGTTCACCTTCATCTGGGTGCGCGCCACGTTTCCGCGCTATCGCTACGACCAGCTCATGCGTCTCGGCTGGAAAGTGTTTCTGCCCTTCTCCCTGATCTGGCTGGTTCTCACGGCGGGCGCTCTCGTGGCGTTCGGCTGGCTTCCCAATGCGTAAACAAGGCGCCTGACCATGGCATTCCTCGACCGCACCGCGCGCAGTCTCCTGCTTTCGGAACTCGTGACCGGTATGAGCCTGACTTTGCGGTATTTTTTCCGCAAAAAGGCGACCATCAACTACCCCTACGAAAAGGGCCCGATCAGCCCGCGCTTCAAGGGCGAGCACGCGCTGCGCCGCTATCCCAACGGCGAGGAACGCTGCATCGCCTGCAAATTGTGCGAGGCCGTCTGTCCCGCGCAGGCGATCACGATCGAGGCGGAACCGCGCGAGGATGGCTCGCGCCGCACCACCCGCTACGACATCGACATGACCAAATGCATCTACTGCGGCCTGTGCGAGGAAGCCTGCCCGGTGGACGCCATCGTCGAAGGCCCGAACTTCGAGTTCGCGACGGAGACGCGGGAAGAGCTGCTCTATAACAAAGACAAGCTTCTGGCGAATGGCGACCGGTGGGAGCCCGAACTCGCGCGGCGGCTGGAACTGGACGCGCCCTACCGATGATCGTCGATTTCTTCTTTTACCTCTTCGCGGCGGTGTTGCTGGTGACGGCGACATTGGTGGTCAGCGCGCGCAACCCCGTCCATTCGGTGTTGTTCCTGATCCTCGCCTTCTTCAACGCCGCGGCTTTGTTCCTGATCGCGGGCGCCGAGTTCCTGGCGATGACCCTGGTCATCGTTTACGTCGGCGCCGTCGCCGTGTTGTTCCTGTTCGTGGTCATGATGTTGGACATCGACTTCGAGCAACTGCGCGGCGGGTTGCAACGCTACACCGGCATCGGTGCCGCCGTCGGCGCGGCGCTGATCGTGGAGCTGATCGCGGTCTTCGGCGGCTGGACGCTGGCGCCCAACGCCGAAAAGCTCCGCCTCTCCCCGACCCCCGCCAACATGAACAACACCGAGGCCTTGGGCCGGGTCCTCTACACCGACTATATTTTCTTGTTTCAGGCCGCCGGTCTTGTGCTGCTGGTCGCGATGATCGGCGCCATCGTGCTGACTTTGCGGGAACGGAAGACGTCGAAGCACCAGAGCATCCGCGTGCAGACGCAGCGCACCGTCGCGGAGACGCTGGAAATCGTCACCGTCCCGCTGGGCGTCGGCACCAACGAGAGCGGCGGCTTCCTTCGGCCGAAAGCGCCGGAACCGGAACCCGTCCACGAAGACGCCGGAGGACACCATGGTCACCACTGAAGTCCGGAAGCCCAGCCTCGCGTCGCGCCCGTTGTTGCCCTCCTTGTCATCCCCGGGTTCGTCCCGGGGACCGGTGGCGGCACGGCGCATCCCCTCGTGGCGCCGCGCGTGCCTCAGCGTTAACGCCGTGCCGCTTCCGGTCCCCGGGACGAGCCCGGGGATGACGGGGGGGAGACGCCCGGGGATGACGGGGGAGGGGAGGCCGTATACGCCCAGGCACCTTCCGGCCGTGGGAGGACATCAATGACCGCCGTCACCCTCAACCACTATCTCATTGTCAGCGCGATCCTGCTGACCATCGGGGTCTTCGGCATCTTCCTCAACCGGAAGAACGTCATCGTCATCCTGATGGCGATCGAACTGATCCTGCTCGCGGTCAATCTCAACCTCGTGGCCTTCTCGGCCGTGTTGAACGACCTCGCGGGTCAGATCATGGCGATGCTCGTGCTGACCGTCGCCGCGGCCGAGGCCGCGATCGGTCTCGCCATCGTTGTCGTTTATTTCCGCAACCGCGGATCGATCCAGGTTGAAGACGTCAACCTGATGAAGGGCTGACATGGTTTACGCGATCGCCGTCTTCGCGCCTCTGGTGGGCGCCCTGATCTCCGGTCTGCTTGGCAAGGCGATCGGCGACCGCGCCGCCATGGGCGCCTCCGTGCTTGGCATGCTCATCGCCGCCATCTGCGGTCCCTATGCCTTCTTCGCGCTGGTCCAGGACGGCCACTCCAGCACCGTCGATCTCGGCACCTGGATGGAAGTGGGGAAACTCCACGTCTCCTGGTCGCTCCGCTACGATCCGCTGTCGGCGGCGATGGTCGGCATGGTGTCCTTCGTGTCGATGCTGATCCATGTCTATTCGATCGGCTATATGTCGCACGACGCCACGCGCTGGCGGTTCTTCGCGTATTTGTCGCTGTTCACCTTCGCCATGCTGATGCTGGTCACCGCCGACAACCTCGCCCAACTCTTCTTCGGCTGGGAAGGCGTCGGCCTCTGCTCGTACCTGCTCATTGGCTATTGGTACGAAAAACCCTCCGCCTGCGCCGCCGCGATCAAGGCCTTCGTGGTCAACCGCGTGGCCGATCTGCCCTTCGCCGTCGGCCTCGCGCTGATCTTCATGGTGTTCGGCTCGATCGAGTTTTCCACGGTTTTCGCGAATGTGAGCAAGCACACCGCCGATAGCTACCACCTCTTCGGCCGCGATTTCCCGGCGCTGGAAGCGATCGGATTCCTGCTGTTCATCGGCGCCATGGGCAAGTCGGCGCAGCTCGGCCTGCATGTCTGGCTGCCCGACGCGATGGAGGGCCCGACGCCGGTCTCCGCCCTGATCCACGCCGCGACCATGGTCACCGCGGGTGTGTTCCTGATGGCGCGGATGTCGCCGCTGATGGAATTCGCCCCCTGCGCCACCGCCTTCGTCACCATCGTCGGCGCCTCGACCGCGCTCTTCGCGGCGACGGTCGGGTGCTGCCAGAACGACATCAAGCGCGTGATCGCCTATTCGACCTGCTCGCAGCTCGGCTACATGTTCGTGGCGGCGGGCGTCGGTGCCTACCAGGCCTCGGTGTTCCATCTGATCACGCATGCGTTCTTCAAGGCCCTGCTGTTCCTCGCCGCCGGTTCCGTGATCCACGCGATGTCGGACGAGCAGGACATGCGCAAGATGGGCGGCCTCGCCAAATTCATCCCCGTCACCTGCGCCGTGATGTGGATCGGCAATCTGGCGCTGGCGGGCATTCCGCCGCTGGCCGGGTCGTACTCGAAGGACGCGATCATCACCGCCGCTTACCTGGCGCACAGCAACGTCGGCTCCTACGCCTTCGCCTGCACCGTGCTCGCGGCGTTCCTGACCGCCTTCTACTCCTGGCGCCTGCTTTTCATGACCTTCCACGGCAAGTCCCGCGCCGACCATCACGTCATGGAACACGTCCACGAGTCGCCGCTGGTCATGTTGGTGCCGCTGCTGGTGCTCTCCGTCGGCGCCATCTTCGCGGGCATGGCCCTGAACGGCTGGTTCATCGGCCACGAGCAGGAACATTTCTGGCACGGCGCGATCTTCAACAACCCCCACAACGAGATCATGCATCACATCGAGCATGCCCCGTTGTCGGTCGAACTCGCCCCGCTGATCGCCGGTGTTCTCGGCATCGCTCTGGCCTGGTTCATGTATATAAGCCGCCCCGAGCTGCCCGCGATCTTCGCCAAGGAGCATGGCGGTATTTACCGCTTCCTCCTGAACAAGTGGTATTTCGACGAGCTGTACGACCGGATCTTCGTCCGCCCCATGACCCGCATCGCCCGCTTCGCCTGGAAGATCGGCGACGCGACGATCGTCGATGGGGTGCCGAACGGGCTCGCCGCCATCGCCGCCGGCAGCGCGCGCCAGGCGGTCAAGCTCCAGACCGGGTCGCTCGCGGCTTATGCCTTCACCATGCTGATCGGCGTCGTCGTGCTGGTCGGCGTCTTCATTCTGTTCCGGTGAGATGATGAACGCCGCTGGCTTCCCCCTGCTTTCGCTGATCACCTGGCTGCCGCTTGTCGGCGGCGCGGTCATCCTGTCCATTCGCGGCGACGAGGAAACCGTCGCCGTCAACGCGCGCTGGACCGCCCTCTGGACCTCGCTCATCGTGCTGGCGCTGTCGCTCGTGCTCTGGGTCAAATTCGACCCGCGCGAGGCCGGGTTCCAGTTCAATGAATCGCTCGCCTGGCTGCCGCATTACCGCATCGCCTATAAGATGGGCGTCGATGGCATCTCCGTCCTGTTCGTTCTCCTCTCCACCGTTCTGACCCCGATTTGCATCCTCGCCAGTTGGGACGCGATTCAGACAAAGGTGAGAGAATACATGCTGTCGTTTCTGATCCTGGAAACGATGATGGTGGGCATGTTCTGCGCGACCGATTTCGTCGTGTTCTACATGTTCTTCGAGGCGGTTCTGATTCCGATGTATCTGATCATCGGCATCTGGGGCGGGCCGCGCCGGGTCTATGCTGCGGTCAAATTCTTCCTGTTCACGCTGACGGGCTCGGTGCTGATGCTGCTGGCGCTGATCGCCATGTGGCTCCAGGCGGGCACCACCGACATCGCCGTGCTGATGGAAACCCGCTTCCCCGTGGGCATGCAGACCTGGCTGTTCTTCGCCCTGTTCGCCTCCTTCGCCGTCAAGGTCCCGATGTGGCCGTTCCACACCTGGCTGCCCGACGCGCACGTCGAAGCCCCGACCGCCGGTTCCGTCATCCTGGCGGGCGTGCTGCTGAAAATGGGCGCCTACGGGTTCATCCGCTTCTCGATCCCGATGCTGCCGGACGCCGCGCAACACTACGCCCCCGTCATCTGGACGCTGTCGGTGGTCGCGGTCGTCTACACCTCCCTCGTCGCCTTCGCGCAGGAGGACATGAAGAAGCTGATCGCCTATTCGTCGGTGGCCCATATGGGCGTCGTCACGATCGGCCTGTTCACCTTCAACGAACAGGGCATCCAGGGCGCGTTGTATCAGATGCTGGCCCATGGCGTCGTCTCCGGCGCGCTCTTCCTCATCGTCGGCGTGGTCTACGACCGCATCCACTCGCGTGAGATCGCGCGCTACGGCGGCCTCGCCGACCGGATGCCGGCCTATGCACTGCTGTTCATGCTGTTCACCATGGCCTCTGTCGGCCTGCCCGGCACGGCCGGCTTCGTCGGCGAATTTTTGGTGATTGTCGGCGCGCTTCAGGTCAACTTCTGGCTGGCGCTTTTGGGTGGGCTCGGGATGATCCTGGGCGCTGTCTACATGTTGTATCTCTACCGCCGTGTCGTGTTCGGGACGATCACGAAGGACGACCTGAAACACATCCTCGACCTCAGCCCGCGCGAATGGGCCGTCTTCGCGCCACTGATTGTTCTTACATTGTGGATGGGAATCTACCCCTCCAGCTTTACCGGCTTCTTCGATGAGAGCGTCGCGGCACTCGTAAAGCATCACCATGCCGCCATCGCTTCGACGGTGAAGCTCGCCCAAGGGATGACGCACTGATGAACTGGACCTTGGCTCTGCCGGAGATCGTGCTGGCCGTACTCGGCATGGCGATCCTGGTGTTCGGCGTGCTGCGCAAAACCGACAGCACCCAGCTCGCGACCATGTTCGTCATCGGCGCTTTTTTGCTCACGGGCCTGCTGGTGGGCACGCGAGAGGCGGGCTTCGCCTTCCAAGGCCAGTTCGTCGCCGACGCCTTCGCCACCTTCAATAAGGAACTGATCCTCCTTGGCGGCTCTTTGGCGCTGATCCTGTCGCTGGACTGGAACCGCTCGCAGGGCATCGCCCGGTTCGAGTATCCGGTGCTGGTGCTGTTCGCGACCGTCGGCATGCTCATCATGGTCTCCGCGTCGAACCTGATGACCCTGTATCTGGGCCTGGAACTGCAATCGCTGGCGCTTTACGTCCTCGCCGCCTTCGCCCGGGACAATCTTCGGTCGTCCGAGGCGGGCCTGAAGTACTTCGTCCTCAGCGGCCTCGCCTCCGGCCTGCTGCTGTACGGGATTTCGCTGGTCTACGGCTTCTCCGGCACGATGGATTTCCAGGCGCTGCACGCCTCCTTGATGAAACCCGCCGAGGCGCCCGCCGGCCTGATCGTCGGCGTCGTGTTCGTCCTGGTCGGGCTGGCCTTCAAGGTCTCCGCCGTGCCGTTCCACATGTGGACGCCCGACGTCTACGAAGGCGCGCCGACGCCCGTCACCGTGTTCTTCGCCACGGCGCCCAAAGTCGCCGCCATGGCTCTGCTGCTGCGCGTCATGGGCACCTCCTTCGCCGAACTCGTGCCCGCCTGGCAGTCGCTGGTCGTCATGATGTCGATTGGCTCCATGGCGCTGGGCGCGCTGGCCGCGATCGGGCAGAGCAACATCAAGCGCCTGATGGCCTATTCCTCGATCGGGCACATGGGATACGCGCTGATCGGGCTCGCGGTTGGGTCGTCCGACGGGGTGCGCGGCGTGCTGGTCTATATGGCGGTCTATGTGCTGATGACGGCGGGCACCTTCGCCTGCATCCTGGCGATGAAGCGCAAGGGCCAGCCGGTCGAGAACATCTCCGACCTCTCCGGCCTCGCCACCAACGATCCTGGGCTGGCGCTGGCGCTGAGCGTGTTCATGTTCAGCCTGGCCGGCATTCCGCTGATGGCCGGGTTCTTCGCCAAGCTCTACATCTTCCTCGCCGCCGTGAAGGCCGGGCTCTGGGCGCTGGCGGTGATCGGCGTGCTCGCGAGCGTGATCGGCGCATTCTATTACATCCGCGTGATCAAGGTGATGTATTTCGACGCGCCCGCCGAGGCCTTCGACCGCCGCCCCCCTGCCCTGTCCTTCGTGGTCGCGGCGACGGGCCTGTTCACCGCGTTCTTTTTCCTGTTCCCCGCGCCGGTCGTGGACGCGGCCGAACTGGCCTCCCGGGTGCTGTTCCGCTGAGGGGAAGCGCCGGGGCTTTGCCCCCGAGAGCCGCGAAGCGGATCGCGCCCACGAGGGGCTTTGCCCCCTCGACCCCCACCAGGGGAACGTCCCCTGGACCGCGATCGATTTGGCTTGATACGAGAAGGGGGCCAACACGGACGTTGAAACGTCACGGATGGCCCCCTTCTCGTATCAAGCCATCCCGGGGTTCCAAGGGCGAGCCCTTGGTGGGTTCGAAGGGCGAAGCCCTCGCCGGGTCCGGGGCAGCGCCCCGGCGCCTCCCCTCAGTCCTCCCGCGCCTCGATCTGCCCGGACGCGATCGCCGCCCTCAGCAACGCCCAATCCTCTTTGGTCTGCTCGGCATAGGCCACCGCGAAGCTGCCGATCGCCTTATCGAACGCATCCCCGCCGCCCATGTATCCCGCGATAACCGCCGGATCCCCGGACCGCGCATGCGCCCGCGCCAGCGCCATCCCGCAGAGCGTCGCGTGATGCTCCAGCGCGTTCTCCGCCAGATCCTCGGCCACCCGCGCCAAACGCGGGTCCTTCAACCGCCGGACGTAACAATGCTGATCGTCGCCCGGATGCTCGGTCCATCCGAGAAAAATGTCGCTTTGGGCCTGCATGATCCTTTGCCCCACCACGACCCGCCGGCCCTGATTGGCATATTTCGAGGGCTTTGTGTACGGCGCCAGCACCGGCATCCGCGCCTCTTTGATCTGTAACAGCAACGTCGCCCCGTCCGGGCTCGCGAACAACCCAATCGCGCAAAACGTGCCGACGCCGCCGATGCCCACGACCTTGAACGCGACATCCTCCAGCCGGTAGCGATCCAGCAGCAGCCGCTGCTCCTCCGGCAACGAATGGCGATATGTGTCGAAGGCGGAACGCGCGGCCAACTCGTAAGTATCGTCCGCCTGCCCGGTCATCGGCAGGAGCGTGGGCGGCCGCGCCACGATTCGGAACACCCCTTTTCGCTTTTCGATCAAATGCCCGTAGCCCGGATCGGCGTTGTCAGCCCAGCGGCTCAGCCTCTGAATCTCCCGCGCCCGCCGCTTCGGGTCCTCAATCGCCTCCACCGCTTCCATCGCGTCGATCCGCGCGCGCCACATTTCCAGCGGCGCGGTGTTCGCCAAAGCGCGCATGTAGAGACGGTATGCCAGGATCGCGTTGCGCGCCAAATGGATCCCATCGCGGGCGGGCCGGCCGCGCACCGCCGCCTCCACCACGAAGCTGGTGGCCAGCCGCTTCAAATCCCATTCGAACGGGGCGGGCAGCGTCTCGTCGAAATCGTTCAGGTCGAACACCGGCGTGCCTTCCGGCGTCGCGAAGGTGCCGAAATTGCGCAAATGGCAATCCCCGCAGGCCTGCACCCACAGGCCGCTGTTCGGGAGACCGCCGAGATCGGCCGCCATGATCACGGCGGCGCCCCGCAAAAACGCCGCGGGCGAGGCATTCATGCGCGCGTAACGAATCGGCTGGAACCGGGCGATGTCGTGACGCCGGGCGTCCACCAGCGCCATCACCGGATCGGGCCGCTCCGGCGTCTTCCGCCAGGCCGCCAGCGCGCCTCGCGGCGTCGTCTTGCGAAGCGCCTTTCCTTCCTCCCACCGCTGTTGGGCCGGACGATGTCGATCGGCGGCACGCGGGAGGTCCGTCATGCCCCGCACAGTACGCGGGGCAGGTCCGTGGATCAAGCAGCCGGAGGACCCGTCAAAAACCCGGAAGTAAAACGCCCGCCACGAAAAGAACCGCCGCCGCGATCGCCCCCGCCACCACATCGTCGCCCATCGTCGCGACCGCCCCATGACGCCGGTCCACCCAGCCGACCGGGCCCGGCTTCCAAATGTCGAACAACCGGAACAACACGAACGCCGCCACGACACCTGACA
>CANJJS010000126.1 GCA_947474705.1 Acetobacteraceae bacterium
GTGCCGTAATGGCACTCGAAAGCGGGCTCACTGAGCCCCTTTTGGAATTGGACCGTGTTGCGGGCCATCCTGATTCTCCGTCAAATCGCCATTCGTTCATGGTTTGTGCCGGATATTGGGCGGCTGAGGAAGAGGGGTAATCAGGAAAGATTATGAACACCACGGGTCAAGATTGTGGTCAACGCATCGCCCGCCGGCGTGTCTATCGCTGGAGTGAAGAAGTGCTTTTCAGGCGCATCGCGTTGACCTCTTGGAACGCCATAGAAGGAATTGAGATCTTCAATCTGACACGCTTTGCGCACCGCTACGGGAGTTTCCAAGACCTTCTGCGCGCCATGGCTCCACGAGAACGAGTTAATCTGGCCGTTGCGTGCCCACCGACGCAACAAGAATTGAGGGATAAAATGATGACGGGCCATGTGCTTTCTTGTATCTCAGTGCTTATGATGACGAGAGCCGATCGGTCGTTCGAACGAGGGAAATATCGTGCGTTCTTACTTTGCCATGGCCCGACACAACCACGCCATTTGGGGATGGAGTATGCTTTGAGTCAACATTATCAATTGCCAGGAATAGTAGTCACGAACACGAGTGGAGGCTCGCACCCGTCTGATCTTAACACCCTGCCTCAAACCGCGCCCCAATCAGAAACTCTCGATTCCCCTCCGGCCCCGTGATCGGACTCTCCTCAACCCCCAACACCGTCCACCCCGCCAACCCGCGCCACCACGCCTCAACCCGCTCGCAAACCGCGCGATGCACCTCCGGGTCCCGCACCACGCCTTTCGCGCCCACCGCGCCAGGCCCAGCCTCGAACTGCGGTTTGATCAGTGCGACAGCCCAGGCACCGGGGGCGCATAGGGCGAGGGGCGCGGGAAGGAGCGTGGAAAGCCCGATGAAACTCGCGTCGCAGACCAGCGCGCCAATCGGGTCCGCCACCGTCTCCGCCGTCAAATGCCGCGCGTTGGTCTTCTCATGCACCACCACCCGCGGATCGGAGCGGAGCTTCCACGCCAGTTGCCCATGCCCGACATCCACCGCGTGCACCTTCGCCGCGCCGCGCGTCAGAAGCACATCCGTGAACCCGCCGGTGGAGGCGCCGACGTCCAGGCACACCAGCCCCTCCGGCGAAAACCCGAAATGCCGCAACCCGTGGTCGAGTTTCAGGCCGCCGCGCGACACCCAAGGATGGTCCTGGCCTTTCACCGAAAGCGCCGCGTCCTCCCGCAACAGGTCGCCGGCCTTCCCCACCGCCCTGTCCCCCACGAACACTTTCCCCGCCATGATCAGCGCCTGGGCTTTTGCCCGGCTCTCCACCAGGCCACGGGCGACGAGCATCTGATCCGCGCGTTGTTTCATGGGTGAGGTGTCGAAGCCAAGACGGACGTGGCACCGCTGCGCGACCTGCCATGACCCGCGATGTCGTGCCGCGCCCGATGGCCCGGTCGAGTCGGGCCATGACGAGAGGGAGAGGGAGCGGGCGCAGGGTTAGCGGCCCGGCGACGGCAACCTCGGCGGCTCATTCCATCGGGCGCGTCGAGACACCGCCGTCCGCTGTCCGGACAATGGCGGCGACGCGGGCCTCGGCTTCCGCCAGCTTGGTCTCGCAATGCTTGCGAAGGGCCGCGCCGCGTTCGTAAGCGGTGATGGCGTCTTCCAGTTTCTGCTGGCCGCCTTCCAGGCCGCGGACGATCTGTTCCAGTTCCGCCAGCGCGTCCTCGAAGGACATCTTGCTCACGTCGGGACGTTTGGCTTCGGGCATGGGGACGGACTCCAGATCAGGCGCGCATCAGGCCACGGACATGCACCGTGGCGCTGGCGGCGAGGGCCTCCAGGTCGTAGCCGCCTTCCAGCACGGAGACCACCCGGCCGCCGCAATGGGCGCGCGCGACCGCCAGCAGGGCGTCGGTGATCCAGGCGTAGTCCTCTGTTTCCAGGCGGATTTGCGCCAACGGGTCCTCGCGATGGGCGTCGAAGCCGGCGGAGACGATCAGCAGTTCGGGCGCGAAGGCGTTCAATTCGGGGATGATGGTGCCGGCCCATGCGTCGCGGAACGCCTCCGACCCATCGCGCGGGCGGAGCGGGACGTTAATAATATTGTTCGCCACGCCGCGCTCCCAGGCGTCGCCGGTGCCGGGATAGAACGGCGACTGGTGGGACGACGCGTAGAACAGGCCGGGATCGTCCGAAAACAGCGCCTGGGTGCCGTTGCCATGATGCACGTCGAAATCGACGACCGCGACTCGCTTCAGGCCGTAAGCGGCGCGGGCGTGCTGGGCGGCGACGGCGACATTGTTGAACAGGCAGAAGCCCATGGGCCGCCGCGGCTCGGCATGATGGCCGGGCGGGCGGACGGCGGCGAAGGCGTTCGCCACATCGCCGCGCAGGACCAGATCGACACCCAGCACGGCGGCACCGGCGGCGCGCAGAGCGGCTTCCGCGCTGCCATGACTCATGACCGTGTCCGCGTCGATATTGACGGTGTCGCCGTCCTCCGGCCGCACGTCGAGGATGGCATCGACGATGTTGGCGGGATGCACTCGGGTGAGTTGCTCCTTGGTCGCCTGAGGCGCCTCGTGGCGGACCAGCGCGGCGAATTCCTCCGCGTCCAGCGCGGCCAGCACGGCGCGGAGCCGATCCGGCGATTCGGGGTGGTAAGGGCCGGGATCGTGCTCCAGGCACGCGGCGTGCGTGATCAGCGCGGTCGTCACCTCAGGAAGCCTCGGGCGGATCGGCGCGGCGGCGGATGACGAAGCTGAGAACGCCCGCTTCCTCGCTCATGGCGACCAGCGCGTGGCCGGTTTCCTGGCAGAATGCCTTGAAATCCGCGATGGCGGCGCGGTCGGTGGCGAGGACGCGCAGTTTCTCGCCCGCCGCCATGGACCGCAGGGAGCGGTTGGCGCGGAGGATGGGCAGCGGGCAGCTCATGCCTTTGACGTCGAGCAGGGTTTCGCTCATGGGCGCATTCTGGGGAACAGGGGTTGCGAGGGCAAGACTTGGGTCAGGCCGCGACGAGGCAGCATTTCTTGTATTTCTTGCCGCTGCCGCAGGGGCAGGGCTCGTTGCGGCCGATCTTGGGCGCGGTGCGGATGGGTTCGGTGGGGCCGTCGTCGTATTCGTCGTCCCCGAATGCTTCCATCAGGGCGTCGTAATCGGGCGGCGGGGTGTCGCGCATGTCCCGCAGACCGAGATCGATTTCCACGTCCTCGAGGTCGCCGGCGTAGGTGATGTCGATCGCGTCGCGCGCGAAGGCGGCGCGGATGGCGTCGATCGACTCGACGGCTTTCACGTCCAGCAGGGAGGAGACCGCCCAACTCTGGATTTCCATGTCGCGTTCGGGATCGGCGGTCAGGAGGCTGGTCAGGTAGGCGACGCAGCTTTCGCGCTGGTCCGGGTGCCGATCGGCGATTTTGGCCAGGGCCGCGGTGACGTATCCCGCGCATTCCGGCGCGGTGTCCGGATCGTCGATAAAGGCTTGCAGCGTGGGGATCGCGGCCGGACCGATCAGGCCGCAGACGTCGGACAGATCCTCGTCGAGGCCGGGAACGCTCCCGTCTTCGAAGTCCTGGGCCAGCAGTTTCAGCAGTGGCTCGACCGCCGCCACGGCGCCCAGTTGCCCCAGCGCGCGCCAGGCGTGCGTCGGCCCCCAGGCGGGCGCGGAGGCCTCGTCCTCGATGGCGTGCAGCGCGAGGTCGCCGGCCATGGCGATCAGGGCGGGGATGTGGGCCTCGGTCAGCCCGTGGACGGTGGAGTAATCCGGCCAGTCGTTGACCCGGAGTTCTTCGGGCTGGCCAAGGGTAAGAAGACGCTGAACGGGGTCGGTCGCGTTGGCCGGGGTGTCGCTCATGTCTGTCTGTCCCTCATGTGGTGGGCTCGGCGCCGTCGAGTCGTGGCCCGGCCAGGCGCCGTAAAATGGCACCGCCGGGGTTCTCGCGAAAGGTGGCCGCGGGGACGACGGCCGAGCACCGTCCAATTGACAACCGGCGGCTCATACCTCTCTGATCGCGCTCGAAAAACGAATTGGAGCCGAACATGCGCCGCCGTCCGATGCTATTGGTCTTGCTTCTCGCTGGTCTGGGCGCCTGCGCGCCGCGCGGGAACGAGCCCCGCCTTGTGGTGTTCTTTAACGCCGATAGCGCGGGGCTGGACGATGCCGCCCGGTCGGTGATCCAGCAGGCGGCCGAACAGGCGCGGCGCGACACGTCGAAACAGGTGCGGGTCCTTGGCTTCGCGGCGCCCGATTCAGGCTCCGCCGCGTTCAATCGCGTCCTGGCCGAAGCAAGGGCGCAAAACGTGGCCGACGGGCTTGTGACCGCCGGGGTGGCGAAAGGACGGGTGCAATTGCAATCCCGCGGCGCGGTACCGTTCGATATGATGCCGATGGAATCTCGCCGCGTGGAGATCGTGGTCGACAGGTAACGCCCGGCGGGCGTTTCCGGCACAACCGCCACCGGCGTGAAAAGCCGCATCGGGAGCCCGCGCGGTCCCGATGGACGGGTTTTTTTTCGGGATCGTTCAGGAGGCCTCATGTCCACCCATCGCATCGGCATCGACCTTGGCGGCACGAAGATCGAAATCGCCATGTTGGGCGCGGACGGCGAGGAGGTTTTGCGGGAACGCACGCCGACACCGCACGGCTACGATGCCTCCCTGGCCACCTTGGCGGAGCTGGTGCGCGCGTCGGAGGCCCGGATCGGCGTCACCGCTACGGTCGGGATCGGCATCCCCGGCGTGATCAGTCCCGCGACCGGGGTCGTGAAAAACGCGAATTCCATCGCCCTGAACGGCCACCCGCTCGACCGCGATCTGTCGAAGCTGCTCGATCGCGAAATCCGGGTGGAAAACGACGCCAATTGTTTTGCCCTCAGCGAGGCCACGGATGGCGCGGGCGCCGGTGCCCCGGTCGTCTTCGGGGTCATTCTGGGCACGGGATGCGGTGGCGGCGTGGTGGTGCACGGGAAGGTCATTCAGGGGCCGCACCGGCTGACCGGGGAATGGGGTCACAACGCGCTGCCTTGGCCGCGTCCAGATGAACAGCCGGGCCAACTGTGCTGGTGCGGCAAGTATAACTGTCTGGAAACCTGGCTCGCCGGTCCGTCGCTGGCGCGGGATTGCGATGGGGAGGGCGCGCGCGACGCCTCGGGGCTTCCGGCGCGGGCGGCGGCGGGCGAGGCGAAAGCACGGGCGGCGCTGGACCGGCATGTGGACCGGCTGGCGCGCGGGTTGTCGCAGATTATCAATTTCCTCGATCCCGACGTCATTGTTCTTGGCGGCGGGCTGTCGAACATGGCGCATTTGTATACGGAAGTGCCGCCGGTGCTGAAACGTTACGTGTTCAGCGACACGATCGAGACGCCGATCGTGAAGAACAAGCATGGCGACTCGTCGGGCGTGCGTGGCGCCGCGTGGCTGTGGCCGCGGGGGTAAACGCCCCCTCGTCAATCGATCTTGTATTGGAACATTCCGGAAGCATCCACGCCCACCGTAACCCCCTCGATGGTCCGTCCCTCGGCCAGCCGGACCAGAACTTCCGTGGACAACTCCGGCAGCAGAGTCTTCGACAGAATTTTCTCGACGTTCCGCGCGCCCGAAGAGGTCTCGGTGCAGCGCGTCGCGATCGTATCGACCACGGCGTCGTCCCAATGGAACGGCGTTCCATACGCGGCGAGGACCCGCCGCCCGACGCGTTTCAGTTGTAGCACGACGATCAGCCGGATGACCGCCGGCGACAGCGGAAAATACGGGACCAGGGTCACGCGCCCCAGAAAGGCCGGACGGAAGAATTTCATCAGTTCCGGCATCAACGCCTCCCCCAGGGCGTCGGCGTCCGGGGCGGTCTCGGGATCGGCGAACAAGCCGGCGATCAGGTCGGTGCCGACATTCGAGGTCATGACGATGACGGTGTTTTTGAAGTCGATGTCGCGGCCCTCGCCGTCCTTCATGGTGCCCTTGTCGAACACCTGGAAGAAAATGTCCTGCACGCCGGGGTGCGCTTTTTCCATCTCGTCCAGCAGGATCACGGAATAGGGCCGCCGCCGCACCGCCTCCGTCAGCACGCCGCCTTCGCCATAACCGACATAGCCGGGCGGACTGCCCATCAGAAGGCTGACCTTATGTTCCTCCTTGAACTCGCTCATGTTGAAGGTCGTGACATTTTGTTCGCCGCCATACAGTAAATCGGCGAGCGTTAGCGCGGTCTCGGTCTTCCCGGTGCCGGACGTGCCGACCATCAGAAACACGCCGATCGGTTTGCGGGGATCGGTCAGGCCCGCGCGAGACGTGCGGATGGCCTGCGCCACCGCTTCCAGGGCGTGCGGCTGGCCCACGATGCGTTGTTCCATCGCTTCTTTCAGGTTCAGCACGTTGTGGATTTCATCGGCGGCCATGCGCCCGGCGGGGACGCCGGTCCAGCCCGCCACGACCTCCGCCACCACCTGATGGTCCACGACCGGGTAGATCAGCGGGGTCTCGCCCTGTAGCGCGGTCAGCCGCGTGGAGACATCGGCGAGGCTCGCGCGGAGTTTGTCTTTGTCCTGCTTGTCCGCGGGGTTTTCGATCTGGTCCCATATTTCGCGGTATCGGACGGACAGGGTCTTTTCTTCTTTCCAGCGGGTGTCCAGCGCCGCCAGTTCTTCCGTGAGGCGGGTCCGTTCCTCCGCCAGATCGTCGCGGCGGGCGGTATGGGGTTTGCCGATGGCGTTTTCGCGGTTCAGCAGCGCGACCTCGGTCTCGATCAGGCGGATGCGGCGCTGGCGATCCTCGATGGGGGATGGGACCGCCGCCTGGCTCATGCCGACGCGGGCACAGGCGGTGTCCAACAGGCTGACGGCCTTGTCGGGCAATCGGCGGGAGGGGATGTAGCGGGCGGAGAGCCGCACGGCCTCGATCACGGCTTCGTCCAGGATGCGGACGCGGTGGTGCTTTTCCAGCGTTTCGACCAGGCCGCGAACCATCGACACCGCCATCGGTTCGGCCGGTTCCTCGATTTTCACCACCTGGAAGCGGCGGGTCAGCGCGGCGTCTTTTTCGAAGTATTTCTTGTATTCGGCCCAGGTGGTGGCGGCGATGGTGCGGAGTTCGCCGCGGGCCAGGGCGGGTTTGAGCAGGTTGGCGGCGTCGCCCTGTCCGGCGGACCCGCCCGCGCCGATCAACTGGTGGGCTTCGTCGATGAACAAGATAATGGGTCGTGGCGAGGCCTTCACGGCGTCGATGACTCCGCGCAACCGGTTCTCGAACTCGCCCTTGATGCCGGCGCCCGCCTGCAACAGGCCCAGATCGAGGGTTTTCAGCGACACGCCTTGCAAGCCCGGCGGCACGTCGCCGGCGGCGAGCCGGACCGCGAATCCTTCCACGACGGCGGTTTTTCCGACGCCCGCCTCGCCGGTCAGGATCGGGTTGTTCTGGCGGCGCCGGGTCAGGATGTCGACGATCTGCCGTATCTCCATGTCCCGGCCGAGGATCGGGTCGATTTTGCCGGCGCGGGCCTGATCGGTGAGGTCGGTGGTGTAGAGGTCCAGCGCGGCGGACCCTCGGGTGGGGGCGGGGACCCCCGATACCGGCGCGGCGGGGTGTCCGTCGCCGGAGGGTGTATTCTCGGCCTCTATGCTGCCGCTGGCGATCGCGGCGAAATCGCGCCTCAGCAAATCGCCGTCGATCCTGAGGAACTGGCCCGAGGTTTCGCGCGCGCGCCAGGCCAGGGCTTCGTCCGCGAGCAGCGCCTGCAGCAGATGGCCCGACCGGATCTGACCGCTGCCTTGTTCCAGCGAGGCCAGCAGCCAGGCCTGTTTGGCCAGTTCGACGATTTCGGGAGAGAGCGAGGGGGCCCGCGCGTTGCCGGTTTTCACCTTTTCCAGCGTCCGGTTCAGGTCGGCGGCGAAGCGGCCCGCATCGATTTCGTAGTGGCGCAAGATCGCCGCGACATCGCAGTCCGCGCGCTCTGACAGGGTCAGCAGCCAGTGCTCGATTTCGATGTTGTAATGGGTCCGCGACAGGGTCAGGGCCGCGGCGGCCTCCAGTGCCTTGCGGCAGGGATCGTTCAGCCGGCCCATGAGTTGTCTGAGGTCGATTTTCAGCATGCGGGTTCCCCGAATGGCGCGCCGCGCCCGGCCCGCGCCGGCGGTTCGAGCAGGCACCGGGGGAAGCCCAGGACGCATTGATGTGCGTCAAGACCGGCGATCGCGGCGTTCGGGGTGGTGGCGCGTCGGTGGGGCGGGTGCCGTCTTCCCTGGTCGCGTTTACATCGCGTTGGAGCCGGGGTCTTTGTGTGTCCGGTCTGTCCTGGCCTCGCGCGCATCCCGGCGCGCGAGGCAGTACAGGATCGTCCCGATGGGATAGATCGCCAGTGTCCCCAAAACCGCGGCCGCGGCCGGAGGGAAACCTTCCGGCCATTGCGCCGCGGCGCTCGCCGCCGCCATGCCAACGCCCAGCGCGCCCAGAAAATGCCAACCGATCCGCGCCGGCAGCAGCGTGAAAATCACGTTTCCGGTGGCTTCGATCATGCCAGCGATAATATCGCCCAGCATTGGCACCTCCTTCGGCGGCTACATCGTCCGTAACCAGAGCGGAAAGAAATCCAGCGCGCAATGGGCGATTGCGAGTGGCCAGACGCGCTGTGTTCGATCGTACCAGAGGGCGAAGGCCAGACCCAATGGCAGGATCCCGATCACGCCGCTGGTGCCCTGATACAGGTGATAGGCGACCCGCACCGCGACGCTGATGTGGATTGGCGCCCAGCCTGTGCCGCCGCCTTTGCGCCAGGCGGCGATGGGGAAGGCGCAGACGAGGAATTCCTCGAAAAGCGGATTGACCAGCGAGGCCAGCAGGATCGGCGCGAGGTGCAGCGACCCTTTGGCCACCGTCAGTTCTGGACCGGCATGCCAGGCCCCGGTCGCGCGCCGCGCCAGTATCGCCAGAAAGATGGTCGCGGCCACGGCCGCGAGCGCCGCGCCGAGACCGATCGCGACATCCACCGGTCCCGGCCGTTCGGGGGCCAGGTCCCGCAACGTCCATCCCCGCGCGCGCAGGATCGCCGCCGCTCCGGCCATGGCGGCCAGTTCGTAGGCCACGATGCCAAAAAGCCGGCCATCGGTCAGTGTCGTGGTTTTCCGTGAAAACACCGCGATGAGGCTGAGCGCGACCAGCGGTCCGAAGCAGAGCGCCATCACCGCCGCGATTTCGGGAATCGTGCCTTTTTTCAAGGAAGTCCTTTCGCGGGGCCAGTTCGCCGGGAAACCATACCGGCGGGCCGCGGTGGACGGCAACCGGTTGGCGGCCCCACCTTGCCAGCGCGCCCTCGATCCGCTTCTCTCCCGCCGAAAACGCCCGGTCAGGGAGAGGTCGCATGAAGGTCACCGTCGTTCAGATGAATCCCGGCGCCGACAAGGCCGCCAATATCGCCCAGGCGGACAAGCTGATTGGGCAGGCGGTGGCGGAGGACAAGCCGGATATTGTTTCGCTTCCCGAGGTCTGGGACTCGCTGGGTGGCGACCGCACCGTGCGCAACGCCAACGCGGAACTGTTGCCGGCGCAAGGGTCGAACGAACCGGGCGGCGAGGCCTACGAGTTCATGCGGGAGACGGCGCGCAGGCACAAAGTGCACTTGCACGGCGGCTCGATCATCGAGAAGGGGCCGGAGAAACTGTTCAATACGACGGTGGTGTTCAATCCCGACGGAACGGAACTCGCGCGTTACCGGAAAATGCACTTGTTCGACATCGTGGCGCCGGATGGCACGGGGTATAAGGAAAGCAACACTTACGGATCGGGCGACGAGGTCGTGACCTATACGGCGGGGAATATCACCGTCGGCTGCGCCATTTGTTACGATATCCGGTTTCCGGATCTGTTCTGGAAACTGCGGGAGCAGGGCGCGGACCTGATCTTCCTGCCCTCCGCCTTCACGCTCGCCACGGGCAAGGACCACTGGGAAGCCCTGATCCGCGCCCGCGCCATCGAGACGCAGTGCTGGTTCGCCGCCCCCGCCACCTGGGGCAAGCATCTGGAAGGCCGCGGCGACGCGCGTTTCACCTACGGCCACTCCATGATCGCCGATCCCTGGGGGCACACGGTCGCCAAGGTCTCCGACGGCACGGGATGGGCCACCGCCCGCATCGACCCCAAGGTCACGGCCCGCGTGCGGCGCGATATGCCCGTGCTGGAACATCGGAAACGCATTTGATCGCCGTTTCGCCCGACCGGATCGCCTTCGAGGCGGCGACATCGCCCGTCGCGCAAGAAGCGGTGGAACAATTGATTCACCGCTATGGCAATTGCCCGCTGGACACGGCGGAGATCGTCGTCGCGCTCGGCGGCGATGGGGCCATGCTGGAAACGATCCATCGCGTGCTGGACCGGAAAGTGCCGGTGTACGGGATGAACCGGGGCTCCGTCGGCTTCCTGATGAACACGTTCAGCGTGGACGATCTGCCGGGCCGGCTGGCGCGCGCGCAGGCGGCGGTGCTGCATCCGCTGCGTATGACGGCGGTGACGGTGACGGGCCAGGTGCACGAGGCGCTGGCGTTCAACGAAGTGAGTCTGCTGCGCCAGCAACGCCAGGCCGCGAAAATCCGCATCACCATCGATGGGCGCGAACGCCTGGCGGAACTGTCCTGCGACGGTGTTCTCATCTCCACCCCCGCCGGGTCCACCGCCTATAACCTGTCGGCACACGGTCCGATCGTGCCGCTATCGGCCAATCTCCTGCCGCTGACCCCGATCAGCGCCTTCCGTCCCCGGCGCTGGCGCGGGGCGCTGCTGCCGTCCACGGTGGAAGTGTTGTTCGAGGTGTTGGAAGTCGACAAACGCCCCACCGCCGCGGTGGCGGATTTCACCGAGGTCCGCGACGTCGTCTCGGTCGCCGTCGCCGAAGACCGCTCCGTCAGCGTGACCGTGCTCTTCGATCCGGATCAGGGTCTGTCGGAACGGATCATCGTCGAACAGTTCACGGTCTGACACCGCCCCTCAATCGCGATCCCGCCGTTTCTCGCGGTCGCGATGCCGCGTGTCGCGATGGCATCGCGCGCAATCCTCCATGTCGGAAATGCCGTGCCGCGCGTGCTTCTGTTGCAATTTGACGGACTGGTGCTCGTGGCAGCCGAGGCAGGTGTAACGTTTAGGGTCCGCGCCGGTATGGCAGGTCGCGCAAGGCGCGTCGTGCTCGCCCCCCAGCCGGAAAAACCTGGAATGATCGAACGTCGCGGGCCGCCACGCGGTCTCCGTATGACAACTCAGGCAATTCGATCCGGCATCGCGATGGACGAGGCTCGCGGGCGCGGTATGGCACGTCGCGCACTGGCCTCTCGCCGCTGCCGGCAACAATTCATGCGAAAAAGACTGGTTCGCGTCGCGCGCGAGCAGCGGCCCCCGATGACCCGCGTGACAGGCCACGCAATCCGTCGCGAGCAATCCCCGGTGAAACCCGGCCTTCGCATGCGGCGGCGACAGCGGCACACCCTTCGTCGTCCGCGCGCCAATATCCGCGACCGCGTGGCAGCCGATGCATTTTTCCGCCGCAGCCCCGCGAAATGGCACATGGCACGCGAAACAATCCCCCGCCAGCCCCAAATGTCCCGGTTCCACGCCCCCTGGGCTTAACATCGCCCGCGGGAAAAAATAAACCGAGGCCGCCAGAACAACCAAGACAAGAACAGCCGAAATCGGCTTCCAGCGGGCCATTAACGCCATCCCCACAACACGAAAATACTGGATATGTGCGCGACAGCCAAAACGCCGAAAGCGAACGCGATCGGATAATGCACCGCGCGCCATTTCCGGACCATTCCGAACGCCACATTGTCCCAATGGAGATGCCGCTCCAACTCCGGACCAGACAGACCCAGATCGCGCGCGTGCCGGTCGCGCGCGTCCAACCGCCCGCGCGCGCGCCGTAATAAATATTTCCCGGTGAGGCCGCTGCCCACATTGATCGACATCGCGACGATCGCCAGCCAACCCAACAACGCGTTGAAATGCACCCCCGCATGCACGAGAATCAGCAACGATCCGAACCAGGCCATGCGCTCGTGCACGCGAAGGAGAACCCCCGGATCGCCCGCCGCGATAATGCCGCGCTTGCGCAACGAAAACCCGAACGACCCCACGATCGCCAACACCCCGGGAATGCCAAGGTAACGCCCCACCCAGACCAGATCCAACCAATGCAACATCGCGTCGGCCAGCAACGCCCCCGCCGTCAGCGCGGCGAACGCGAGACAGAACGGCGCGATCTCCCGGGCGAGAACGCTTCGATCCGTGTCCACGCCGGACTCCATCTTATTTCCGGCCGAAACGGATACCGTAGTAA
>CANJJS010000127.1 GCA_947474705.1 Acetobacteraceae bacterium
AACGAGGCCATCCTTGACCGTGGTGGCCCACACCGTCCGAGGATCGATCAGGCCGGGACGGAGAAACGCCGCTTCGACCGAACAAAGAAACCGCCCGACGCCAGATCAGACCCAAACAAAACGTGAAAAGTGTAAACCATGTGCCCGGTTGAAGAGGGCGGAGCCCCGGCGCCTCGTCCGGCCCAACCCGCGGACGGTTGCGACGCGGCCGGGTATCCTTCATTTACGCGGCATGATGTATCGTGGTTTTCCTCGGAAGCCCGCCCGCGTTCGGGCGCGTTTTCCATGACCGGTTTCGACCCCGCGGCCGCGGGTTGGGCGCAGGTCGATAACGACCAAATGCCCGCCAATATTGGCACCCCCTGGCGGAAACACGAGGATGGGCGCTGGATTTACGGTCTGCGAACGCGGCCCGACCATGCCAATCCCGCGGGGGCGGTCCATGGCGGCATCCTCGTCGCCTTCGCCGATCACACGCTGGGTTGCTACGTCGAAGCCGCCGCCAATGGCGCGCCGAACGTCACGATACAGTTGAACACGCATTTCCTCTCGGCGGTGCAACCCGGCGAATTTCTGGAATTGCGCGGCGAGGTCACCCGCGCCACCGGGTCCATGGTCTTCGTCCGCGGCATCATCGCCGTGGGCGCGCGGGACGCGGTGGCGCTGGATGGGATATGGCGGGTGTTCCGGCCCCGTTGAGCCGGAACGCGCCTTTCACCAATTATAGACTTTTTGCACCGTGCCGCCCATCAGCTTCGCTTTGTCGCTGTCGGAAAACCGGGTGGTTGCCCGGAACGGCGCGACGCCTTGCTCGTAGGTCAACATGCCGATCGTGCGCGTCCAGTCGGTGCCCCACATGCAACGATCCAGGCCGAAGGCGTCCGTGATTCGCAATACCGGTTCCCAGATATCGTCGTAAGGGAAGGGCGCGTGGGACATCGTGCAGGCGCCGCTGACCTTGACCCGGACGTTCGGATACGCCGCCAGCGCCAGCAGTTTCGGCAGCTCGCCCCACACATCCGCGGGCACCGGCGGCTTCGCGGGCTGCAACAGCCCGAGATGGTCGATGACGATGACCGTGTCCGCGAACCGCTTCACGAACTCGGTTCCAAGGTCCAGCTTGCCCCAACAGAGAAAGTTGACGGGAAGGCCATGCCGCGCGGCCGCCGCGAAGGCGCGGGTCAGGCCGGGATCGGACGGGTCGGCCGGAAAACCGTCCCGCAGCATGATCCGGATGCCGCGCGCGCCCGGGGTCTTCGCCCATGCGGCGACGATGTCGTCGATCGCCGGGTCGGTCGAGTCCACCGGCTTCACCACCCGGAACCGGTCGGGATATTTGTTGTAAACCTCCAGCGCGTAGCTCGCATCGAATTTGTAGACATTGTACGACGAGACCATGACGGCCCCATCGACACCCACCGCGTCCATCGCGGCGGTCATCTCCTCGCCATTGGCGGAGGGCAATCCGTGCGCCTCGCCGAACCACGGGCGTCCCGGGTGATTGCGGTCGTAGGGGTGTACCTGAACGTCGATGATGGGCATGGGATCCTCCGCCTTGTTCCCGGCATGTTATCCGCCGCCGCCCGCGCGGTGAAGTACGCGGCTTAGGCCGGCGGGACATGAGTGTTCAGGCGCCGGGACGCCGCCCCATGGGCTTCAGGTTCGGCGCATTCCGGAGAAAATTGCGGTAAGTGCGGCGCGGCCGCGTACGATTCGTGGCGGAGATGCCCATTTCCGCATCCCCCGCCTGGGATGCCTGGCCCGCGTTCATGGCGTGGTCACGCGCCGGCGCGGCGACGGCGTCGTCGATGGGACGACCTTGTTCCGCCTGAGCCTTGCCCGTGGGCCTGGCGGCGAAACCCTTCCGGAGATGGCCTTTTGGGCGCGCCAGGCCGGAGTGGCCGAGCTTTGCGGCCAATCTCTCAACGAACGATTGCATCCCGCCGTGCCGTTTCTGTCCGCGATCCCGGATCGATTGCTGGCGGGCGCGCCGAAGCCGGCTGTGGGGTGGACTCTGCCTCCGGATCGCCGACCGGTCCTGTCTGAGCCACCATGGCAGCCAAGGCACGGACTGGCGGATCCACGGTGTCCACGATCTCGGCAGGAACGGGTTCGGCCATCTGAAGGTCGCCGATACGACCGGCGCGGAGACGCTGTCGAGTGGCGACACGGACGGCCGGAACGTGTCGATCGCCGGCCGCGGATACGCCAAGGCCGGGGCGTTCCGCGCCTGTCTGGACAGTGCCGGCGCCGAGGCGCGCGATTTCATCGTCCGGACTGGCTGGCGCGCCCGAGCCTTCGGGATGAGGCCAGCGAACCGTTCAGCCCGATCGCGTATCTGACGGTGGAGATTTGCACCGTCTACCGGCCGCGATGGCGGGCTTGTCCTTGCGAAGGCGAGCGTCGAACTGGCTTTCAGGCGATGTATCGATCGAAAACCGGCACGCAACAAGGCGAGGAGCCTGAGTTCGCTGTATCCCCACCTGATCCCGACCCTTCCGACCGGCGACATTCGCCAGGATTTCCTGGAAACTTTCTCTTGAGGACCTTTCCTTCGAAGAACGCCAGTCGCTCTGGCGGGCCGCGAAGATCGCGATCGTCGTTGTCGTCTCCGGCGGGGGGCGATGAGCCTGGACGCCATCGCAAGCGCCGACGCCCAGGCATACGGATTGGCCGGGGCGCCCGAGAGGAAGCGGGAAAGGCAAAGGTTCGAATACGTGGAATTCTTAACCTGATGCTTATGGTGCGGAGCCCCGGTGTTACCACCTCTGCGCCGATTGCCTTGTCGCCCCCGTGGCATTTCCGGCGCGATGGGGTTAAAGCCCCGCCGATGGCATTTCCTTCCGTCCATCCCACGCTCGACGCCGCGCTTGTGGCGCGCGGGTATCTTGAACCGACCGCGGTGCAATCCGCTGTTTTACAGCCGGACGCGGAGGGGCGGGACCTGTTGGTTTCCGCCCGGACGGGGTCCGGTAAGACCGTGGCATTCGGGCTCGCCGCCGCCTCGACGTTGTTGCCAGAGGGACGGTTGCCGCCGCACGGCATTCCCATGGCGCTGGCGATCGCGCCGACGCGGGAACTGGCGTTGCAGGTGCAGGCGGAGCTGGCCTGGCTCTACGCGGGCGCGCGGATCGTGTCCTGCGTTGGCGGCATGGATATTCGCCGGGAGCAGCGGTTGCTTTACGGGGGTTGCCATATCGTCGTCGGCACGCCGGGCCGGTTGGGCGACCATTTGCGGCGCGGCAATCTCGATCTGTCGGGCCTGAAGGTCGTGGTGCTGGACGAGGCGGACGAAATGCTCGATCTGGGGTTTCAGGAGGAGTTGGAGTTCATCCTCCAGGCGGCGCCGGCGGAACGGCGGACCTTGATGTTCTCGGCGACGATTCCGCACGATATCGCGAAGCTGGCGCGCAAATACCAGAAGGACGCGTTACGGATCGACACGATCGACCGGGCGCGGCCGCACAGCGACATCGAATACCGGGCGGTCGCGGTGCATGGGCATGAGACCGACGCGGCGCTGGTCAATATCCTCCGGTGGTACGAAGCACCAGGCGCCCTGGTGTTCTGCGCCACGCGCGACGCGACGCGGCGGCTGCACACGTGGCTGCTGGAACGCGGGTTCTCGGCGGTGATGCTGTCGGGCGAACTCAGCCAGCACGAGCGGACGACGGCGCTGGACGCGCTGCGCTCTGGCCGGGCGCGGGTGGGGGTGTGCACGGATGTGGCGGCGCGGGGGCTCGATCTGCCGGAGCTGGACCTGGTGGTGCATGCCGATCTGCCGACCAACCCGGAGACGTTGTTGCACCGGAGCGGGCGGACGGGTCGCGCGGGGCGCAAGGGCGTGTCGGTGCTGATCGTGCCGTTCTCGAAGCGGCGGCGGGCGGAGCAGGTGACCAGCGCGGCGCGTGTGAACGCGATCTGGGCCAGCGCGCCGAGCGTCGAGGATATCGCGGGCCGCGACCGCGAGCGGTTGCTCACCGATCCAATGCTGGAATCGCCGGAGGGGGTGGAGCGCGCCGATGCCGAAAGCCTGCTGGCGGCGCATGAACCGGCGGCGATCGCGGCGGCGTTGTTACGGTTGTATAAACGCCAGTTGCCGGCGGCGGAGAATGTGACGCCGCCGCCTCAGCCGGAACGAGGGCCGGTGTCGCGGGACAAGGCGCCACGGGAGAGGACGGTTCGGGATTCCGGGCCGCGCGATGTGGGGCCGCGGGAGCCGGCGCCGCCGGGAGACTTCGTGCAATACCGGATTTCGATCGGGCGGAACGAAGGCGCGGACCCGAAATGGATCGTGCCGTTGCTCTGCCGGGCCGGGGGGATCACGAAGCGGGATATTGGGACGATCCGTGTGTTCGACACGGATACACGGTTCGAAATTTCGCGGGCGATGAGCGAGGCGTTCGGCGCGGCGACGGCCAATCCTGGGCCGCATGAGCCCAAGATTACCTTCGCGGGGGATGGGCCGATGCCGCCACGGCCGCCGAAGACGTTTCGGGGCCAGGCTGACAAGCCGCGGGGGCGGGCGAAGCGGGCGGGCTGAGGCGATTTCGGCGGGTGTTCGAACGCCCGCGCCCCGCGCGTTGAGCTTGCGATGCCGCGATCCTGGGGGCGCCAGACGATCTGTTCGAAATCGTCGGCTATTGTGGCTTATCCGTTAAGCCTGCCTTTCCGCGTTTCACCTGGCGCGGCACGGAGTCTCCACGCATCGATTTCGGCGGCCCGGCGGACAACGGGCGTTTCAACATCGACCCTTCGACCGGCGCGGTCACGTTCAAGGCCTCGCCGAACTTCGAGCCGCCCTACAGACCCTGGTGCCTCACGTTCTTGATTCCATGGTCATTCTCTGAATCGATGTCCTCGCCCCACCAAGGCGCGGCTTCGTGGCCAGGAACAAGGCCGCCGTCAAAAAATACGTCGTCACCCTCAACGATGCGGGGCACGACCAATTGCACGCCGTTCTGAACACGGGCAAGCATCCCGCGCGGCAATCGTCGAAGGCGCGCATCCCGTTGAAAGCCGATGCCTCGGACGCGGGCGAGGGATGGAGCGACAGCCAGATCGCCGCCGCCGAATGGCCGGGCACGGCGGACGCTGGTGTTGCTGGAAGACCAGGCCGTCGAGCGCGGCATCCTCGCGCGCGCCAGCGGCAACACGATCGGCCGGACGCCAAAAAAACATTGTCAAACCGCGTCCGAACCAGCAGTTCGTCATTCCGCCCGAGGCAAACGCGGCGTTCGTCGCGAACATGGAAGACGCGCCGGAGGTGTATTGCCGGCCACACAATCCGGCCCGTCCCGTCGTATGCCTCGACGAGACGTCGAAACAACAGATTTCCGAAAACCGCACGCCGATTGAGGCGAAACCCTGCCGTCCCGCGCGCTATGATTACGAGTACAAATGGAACGGCACGGCCAATTTGTTCATGCTGTTCGCGCCGCTGGAAGGCTGGCGGCATGTCGAGGTCGCGGACCAGCGCACCGCCGCGGACTTCGCCCGCGTTCTCAAGGCGCTGTCCGACACGCATTTTCCAAGCGCCTCGAAGATCGTTCTTGTGCAAGACAATATCAATACGCACAAATCCGCATCTCTTTATGAGGTATTTCCCGCCCCGTGGGCACGCCGCCTCGTCGAGCGGTTCGAGTGGCACGACACCCCAAAACACGGGAGTTGGCTGAACATGTCGGAGCCGGAACTCGGTTTGATTTCGTCGCAATGCCGGGATCGGCGCATTCCCGATAAAGCAACCCTGACGGCAGAAGTCGCGCCGCGTGTCGATGATGCGCGGGACGGCACTGTTTTCGATCGAACATGAAGGGGCCGGGTTCGGCGGGGATTTCCAGATCGGTTGCGGTGGGGACTTGGCCTCGCATGGTCAGGTGCTTTTGGTTCGGTCGCCGTTGCGCGGTTTCAGGAGCAACCGCTTTGTCAGCGGCGGCGGTGATTTTGAATCAAGCAATTGCGGATATTTTATCCTTAATTGGTCTAATTTTTGGTCAATTATGAGCATATCGAAAAGATTTTCCGAATGATATGCTCGTGAGTCCGGCATGGAAGTCGACCCGGCACGCCATCTGCATATAATATCGGCGATGGAAGAGAACGATGAAGGACCACCGATGCCAGACCGAGACACCCCGGCATTCTTTCTTGGCGACTCGCCCCGGCGCCCAGGGTCGGTCTCTCCCACGACGACGGTGCTTGAGTATCTGCGATCGGTTGAGCATCGTCCCGGCACCAAGGAAGGTTGCGCCGAAGGGGATTGCGGCGCCTGTACCGTGGTATTGGGCGAACCGGATGGACCGCGCATGCGCTATCGGGCCGTGAACGCGTGCGTTTTGTTCATGGCCGCCCTGGATGGCAAACAGCTACTGACGGTTGAGGATTTGGCGGCCGCGGACGGCGGGCCGCATCCGGTGCAGACGGCATTGGCGGAGCACCATGGATCGCAATGCGGGTTTTGCACACCGGGTTTCGCGATGTCGCTGTTCGCGCTGGATCGATCCGGCGCGGCCGTGGACCGGGCGGAGGCGGTCGAGGCACTGGCGGGAAATCTCTGCCGATGCACCGGATATCGTCCGATTCTGGACGCGGCACTGGCGGCACGGCCGCCCGACCCGGAGGACACCGCGACCGCGGCGCGGTTGCGGGCTTTGACCGCGGGCGGTCCGTTGCGCATGAAGTATGCGGAGCAGGCTTGGCATGCCCCGGAAACCCTGACCGATCTGGCGGCTGCGCTGGTGGCGGACACAAGCGCCGTCCCGGTCGCGGGCGGTACCGACGCGGGTGTCTGGGTGAGCAAACAGCACCGCCGGCTCAACGCGATCGTATCGATGGAGAAAGTTCAGGAGTTGCGCGCGATCGAGCGGCGCGACGGAATGCTGCGCATTGGCGCGGCGGTGCCATACGAAGACGCGCTGGGGGAACTGGACGCGTTGTTTCCAGACCTTGGGGCGATGGTCCGGCGGATCGGATCCAGACAAATACGGGAACGCGGTACGATCGGCGCCAATATCGCCAATGCCTCGCCGATCGGCGACGTGCCGCCCGCCTTGATCGCGTTGGACGCGAAACTGGTTCTGCGGCGCGGCGCGGCCCAGAGGACGGTACCGATTGAAACTTTTTTCGCGGGCTACCGCCGTACCATCCTCACGACCGGAGAATTTATCGAATCCGTCGATATCCCGCTCCCGAAAGACGGCCGGGTATTCCGGTGCCACAAGGTGGCGAAACGGTTCGACCAGGACATCTCCGCGGTTTGCGCGGCGTTTTCGGCGGCGTTCGCGGGTGGGGCGGTGCGCGATATTCGGATTGGGTTCGGCGGCATGGCGGCGACCCCGGCGCGCGCCCACCCCGTCGAGAACATCCTGATCGGGCAACCCTGGACCGAGGCCTCCGTGCGCGCCGCGATGACGGTGCTGGACGCGACATTTGTTCCAATATCCGACCATCGGGCGAGAGCGGCGTATCGGCGTCTCGTCGCGCGGAATTTGCTATACAAATTCTTTCTGGAGACTGCGGCCTCGACGCCGCGGACGCGGCTGGTGCCGGCGCCATGACGGCCAGACCGCCCGCGGGCACCTCCGTCGCGCACGACAGTGGCCTGAAACACGCCACCGGCGCGGCGATTTATATCGACGACATGCCGGAGCCGCCGGGTCTTCTGCATGCGTTTATCGGGCTTTCCGCCCATGCGCACGCGAAGATCGCGCGGGTGGATCTGACCGCCGCGCGCGCGATGCCAGGAGTCGCCGCCGCGATCGCCGCCGTCGATGTCCCCGGCGTCAACGATGTCGGCCCGGCATTGCCCGGCGATCCTATTTTCGCCGATGGCCTGGTGGAATATTGGGGCCAATCGCTGTTCGCGGTCGCCGCCGGCACGATCGCCGAGGCGCGCGCCGCGGCCGCCAAAGCCGTCGTGGAGTACGAGGTCCTTCCACATATCCTGACCGTGGACGAGGCGCTGGTGGCGGAGTCCTACGTGCTGCCCGCGCGAACCCTTGTCTCCGGCGATCCGGACGCGGCCCTGTCCGCGGCGCCGCATCGCCTCTCCGGCCGCATCGACATCGGCGGCCAGGAACATTTTTACCTGGAGGGCCAGGTCGCCATGGCCATTCCGGGCGAAGATGGCGACATGCTGGTCCATAGTTCCACGCAGCATCCGACGGAGGTCCAGCACCTGGTCGCGCGGGCCCTGAAACTGCCGGACCACGCGGTGACCTGCGAGACAAGGCGCATGGGTGGGGGGTTCGGCGGTAAGGAATCCCAGGCCTCGCTGCCCGCCATCGTCGCGGCGCTGCTGGCGCAAAAGACGGGACGTCCGGTGAAACTGCGGCTCGATCGCGACGACGACATGGTGCTCACCGGCAAACGTCACGATTTTCGAATAGATTACGACGTGGGGTTCGACGCTGAGGGCAAAATTCTGGGCATCGATGTCATGCAGGCCGCCCGCTGCGGATATTCGCCCGACCTGTCGGCGGCGATCTGCGACCGCGCGGTGTTCCATGCCGATAATTGCTATTATCTGGAGAATGTCCGGATCGTTTCGTATCGCTGCAAAACCAACACGGTGTCGAACACGGCCTTCCGCGGTTTCGGCGGGCCGCAGGGGATGATCGGAATCGAATGCGTGGTGGACGATATCGCGCGCCATCTGACGCTCGATCCGCTGGAGGTCAGACGGCGGAATTTTTACGGCAAGGAAGACCGGAACCTCACGCCGTATCACATGAAGGTCACGGACAATATCGCCCCCGAACTGACGGATACACTGGCGGCGCGCGCCGATTACACGGCGCGGCGGGCGGCCGTGGCCGCCTTTAACATGGAAAACCCCTGGATCAGGCGTGGGATCGCGCTGACACCGCTGAAATTCGGCATTTCGTTCACGCTGACGCATATGAACCAGGCCGGCGCGTTGGTGCATGTCTATACCGATGGCAGCGTCATGCTGAACCATGGCGGCACCGAAATGAGCCAGGGACTCTATACCAAGGTCGCGCAGGTTGTCGCCGCGGAGTTCGGAATTTCGATCGACCGGGTAAAAATCACCGCGACGACAACGGGAAAAGTGCCGAACACCTCGCCGACGGCCGCGTCCTCGGGCAGCGATCTCAACGGGATGGCGGCGCGCGACGCGGCGCTCGCCATTCGCGGGCGCATGGCGGAGGCCGCCGCGCCCATTCTCGGCGCCGTCCCGGAAGACATCGTATTTGAGAACGGCGCGTTGCGCGCGGGCGGCAAATCGATCTCCTTCGCGGACGCCGCGAAAGCCACCCACCGCGCGCGCCTGCCGCTGTCCGCCACCGGATATTACGCGACGCCGGAAATCCATTACGACGCCGCCACCGGACGCGGCCGGCCCTTTTTCTATTTCGCCTACGGCGCCTCGGTCGCGGAGGTCGAGATCGACACGCTGACCGGCGAATATCGCCTGCTGCGTGCTGATATCCTTCACGATTGCGGCCATTCGCTTAACCCTGCTTTGGATATCGGCCAGATCGAGGGCGGGTTCGTGCAAGGCATGGGATGGCTGACAACGGAGGAGTTATGCTGGAGCGCCAAGGGACGGCTTCTGACCCACGCGACTTCCACCTATAAAATCCCCGCGACCGGCGATATTCCCGCCGCGTTCCACGTGGCATTGTTCGAAAGCGGCGGCAATCCGGCGGAAACGATCTACCGGTCCAAGGCCGTCGGCGAACCGCCGTTGATGTTGGGCATGTCGGTGTTTTTCGCCCTGAAGGACGCCGTCGCGTCGAAGGCGGAGGTCTCCCGTTTCGACGCGCCCGCGACTCCGGAACGCGTCCTGATGGCGCTGGAGGCGAAATCGTGATGCAATGGCTGATCGCTCTGACCCGTTTGGCGCGCGAGGGGAAACCCGGTGTGCTGATCACCGTGACCGCCGCCCGCGGTTCGACACCGCGCGAGGCCGGGGCGAAAATGACCGTTTCCGCGGAGACGTGCTTCGACAGGATCGGCGGTGGCGCGCTGGAACTCGCCTGCGTCGGAATCGCGCGCGATTTGCTGCGCGATCCCGCCGGTCCGGTAACGCGAGAATTTCCGCTGGGGCCCGCGCTGGGCCAGTGCTGCGGCGGCCATGTCTCCGTGCTGTTCGAACCGATTTCGCCGCCCATGCGCCGGGTCGCGCTGTTCGGCGCGGGCCATGTCGGCAAGGCGTTGGTCCAGGTGCTGACGGGCACGCGCACGGCCCTGATCTGGATCGATTCGCGCGCGGAAGCACTAACGGACGCGCCCGATTGGACCGATCCCCGCCTCGCGCCCGACCCGGCGGCGGAGGTCGCGTCACTGCCCATGGGCACCATTGTCCTGGTCATGACCCACGACCACCAAATGGATTTCCAGATCGTCACCGCGGCTTTGGCGCGCACCGATTTCGCGGCGATCGGCCTGATCGGATCGGAGACCAAACGCGCGCGTTTCGCCGCCCGCCTCGCGCGCCTGGGCCTCGACGCGAATCGCCTGATCTGCCCGATCGGTCTGCCCGGCCTGAACGCCAAACCGCCTGCGGAAATCGCGATATCCGTGGCGGCGCAGATCCTCGGCCTGGATCGCGCCGCGCCCATGGTCAAAAAAGCCATCGTCCCATCCTGCCGCGCCTGCCTGGAGGCCACCGCATGAGCATCGAGGACCATATGCGCCGCGCCATCGCCTTGTCCCTGGACATGATGCGATCCGGCAGAGGCGGTCCCTTTGGCGCCGTCGTCGTCAAAAACGATAAAATCGTCGCGGAAGGCTTCAACCAGGTCACCTCCCGCAACGATCCCACCGCGCATGCCGAGGTCGTGGCGATCCGCCTGGCCTGCGAGGCCCTCGACACGTTCGACCTCACCGGCTGCGAAATTTTTACATCTTGCGAACCATGTCCGATGTGCCTCGGCGCGATCTATTGGGCCAGACTGGGAAAAATCTGGTACGCCAACGACCGGACCGACGCGGCGAAGGTGGGATTTCGCGACGATTACCTCTACCGCGAAATCCCCTTGTCCCTCGCCAACCGCGCCATCCCCATCCTGCCGCTGCTCCGCGCCGAGGGATGGGCCGCGTTCCAGGAATGGGACGCGAAACCCGATAAGGTGGAATATTGAACGCCGCGCGCGCGGACCAGGACTTCCAGTGCCAGGCGATCGCCATCGCGCGCGCCGCCGGAAATCATCCCTTCGGCGCGATCCTGGCCGGACCCGATGGCGCCATCGTCCTGGAAGCCGGCGCCGCGTACTGGGCTGAAACACAAAGCCCGCGCGGTTCACGCGGGCTTCCGGCGTTAAAACAAAATCCCGCGAAAAAACGGAGTACCCCATGCAAAGACGAACCTTCGCGCGCCTGATCGGAACCGCCGCCGCCTTTCCAGCCCTTGTCCCGGCCGCGCGAGCCGCCGACCCGCTGAAGGTCGGATTCGTTTATCTCGGGCCGGTGGGCGATTTCGGCTGGACCTACCAGCACGACGAATCCCGGCGCGAGGCGGTCGCGCATTTCGGCGACAAGATCAAAACCACCTTCGTCGAAAGCGTCGCGGAGGGACCGGATTCGGAAAAGGTCATGAACGACCTCGCCAATTCCGGGCATAAGCTGATCTTCGCCACCTCCTTCGGTTATATGAACTATGTGCTGAATTCCGCCAAAAAGCACACGAACGTGTTTTACGAGCATTCGACGGGATACAAACGCGCGGCGAATGTATCGTCCTACAATATCCGCTTCTATAAGTCGCGCTTTGTGCAAGGCGTCATCGCGGGCAAACTCTCCAAGGCCGGTCTCGCGGGTTACGTCGGCTCCATGCCCGTCCCTGAAGTCATCCAGGGACTGAACGCCTTCATGCTCGGCATGCAATCGGGCAACCCGAAGGCCCGCATGAAATTCGTCATGATCAATTCCTGGTACGACCCGCCGAAAGAAGGCGACGCGGCCAAAGCCCTGATGGACCAGGGCTGCGACATTATCACGCAACACACCGACTCGCCCGCGCCGCTGCAGGCCGCCGCCGGGCGTGGCATCAAAGCCTTCGGCCAGTCCACCGACATGTCGAAATTCGCCGCCACCACCCAACTCACCGCCAGCACCGACGACTGGGGCCCCTATTAAATCGCCCGCATCCAGGCCGTGCTCGACGGCAAATGGAAACCTGATTACCCATAAACCTCAGCTAACTTCAGGAGCCTGTATGGCATCGGCGGGGTCCGCGCGGCGGCCCAGCAAAGGCGAGGCACCATGGCGGCGAGATCGTATCGCCGGTTGAAGCGATACTCGAACTCGGCGAGGTAACGCGGCAC
>CANJJS010000128.1 GCA_947474705.1 Acetobacteraceae bacterium
ATGCGGCCTCGTTTGGGACACTTATGATGCGATCGTCGAGGCCTGCAGAGCCGCTTGGCAATTTTTGATCGACGATCCAGAACGTATTCAGTCGATTGGGACGCGTGAATGGGCATCGGTCAATGGTTAGGTCAGTTGGTATTACACGCAAAGAAAGACCCCGCCATGATCGCCAGGACCTCTCTCGCCTCCGGCCTGCTGCTCGACGACACCATGTTCGCCCCCACGGACCTCGCGCTGATGGACTTCGCCGAGATCGAATCCGCCGTCGCGAACACCCGTCCGGTGGAAGATGGCACGGCCGATGCCGCCGCGGCGGCCCCCGCCCCGGAACAGAGCCTGATCGGCGGCGGCGGCGAAGGCGGCCCCGATCCCGTCGAAACCGCGCGCCTGTCGATCGCCGCCTTGAACACCGTGAAATTCGAGGATCGCGACGGCCCGGCCACGATGACCTTCAAAGTGACCCGCGCGGGCTATCTCGCCGATGCCTCCAGCGCCCACTGGGCCGTGACCGGCACCGGCCCGCACGCGGCCAACGCCGCGGACTTCGTTGGCGGGGTATTGCCCTCCGGGACCGTCTCCTTCGCGGCGGGCGAGACAGTCAAGGTCGTCTCGGTTCAGATCGCGGGCGACTCGACGTTCGAAAGCGACGAGGGCTTCGCGGTCGCGCTCTCGGCGCCTTCGGCGGGGACCGTCGTGACCGGGTCCTCGGCCACCGGCGTCATTCTGGACGACGACAAGTGCTATATCGGGTTTTCTGGAGGCGCGCCCGACCACGACGAGGGCGGCGTCGGCAACAGCGCCAACGGCGGCGTCACCCATTTCGCCATGAAGGTCAACCGCGTCGGCAACACCGCCATGGGCGCGTACGCGCGATGGGACGTGACCGGGTCGGGCAATTTCTCCGCGGACGGCGCCGATTTCCTTGGCGGCGTGCTGCCGTCCGGCATGGTCTGCTTCGCGCCCGGCGAGACCAGTCAATATATCGACGTGCCCGTCGTCCGCGACACGGTCGCGGAAAACAACGAATGGTTCGACGTTGTTTTGTCCGCGCCTTCGGCCGGCGCCATCCTGGGTGGCACCATCAGCGAGGGTGTCAGAATTCTCGACGACGACTCGTCCTTTCTGTCCATCGCGGCGGACAAATCGGTCTATACTGAGGGGTCTGGCCTCGGAACCACGCCGGTGACCTTCACCGTGACCCGCACCGGCGACACCTCCGGGGCCGCCAAGGCCGGCTGGCACGTTCATAAGCCGCTGCCGGGCCAGTCCTCCACGCCGGCCGCGTTCCATGCCGACGACAACGACTTCGCCGGACACATCATGCCGGAGGGCGTTGTCTCTTTCGCGCCGGGCGAGACCGCGAAGACCATCGTCGTGAACGTCAATCGCGACTTCTCGATCGAAAACGACGAGGAACTGTTCATCGGCCTCAGACAAATCAACGGCGAAATCGCGGTCGATACCACCGGCGCGATGACAATGATCGCGACGGACGACATCTGGTCGACCGTATCGATCGTGCAAAGCGCCCCCGGATCGGCCGACGTGACGGAAGGCAACAGCGGCGTCGCCTTGAAGACGTTCTCGATCCAGCGCACCGGCGACCTATCCCGCGCCGGTCATATCGACTGGTCCGTGAAAGCCTACCCCGGCTCCGCCGTGACCGGCGCCGACTTCGCGAATGGCGTTCTTCCCTCGGGGACCCTGAACTTCGCGGCCTTCGAGACGTTCAAGACCGTGACGCTCGCCGTCGCCGGCGATACGGTTGTCGAAAGCGACGAGTATTTTCTTCTGCAACTGTCCGCGCCCTCCACCGGATTCCAGACGGGCCACGGCACGATACTGGGCCGGATCGTCAACGACGACAGCGGAAACCTGATCGCCCCGCCGGACGGCGATCGGGTGGACCTCGCCACCATTGGCGCGGGCCTCTTCGCCCCCGGCCCTGTGTTCCTCGCGGACGGCGGCGGCGCGGACGCGGACGTCCGGAAGGCCGGCGAACACCCGATGGATGCCTTCGGGGACCTGGTGGACGCCATCCAGGGACAAGACCCAGGACTGGACCCGATGCTGAGCGAATTCGCCCTGAACGACGAAGGCTTCGCAGTCCTGTTCGACCCGGCGGCCCCCGGCATCGGCGGCAGCATGGAGTGGCTGTCCGGGGTGGACACCAAGCCCGTCCTGGCGCTCCGCGACGGCTTCGCCTGATCCAAGAGCCCATGCGGAAAAAACCCAAATCCCCCGGCGCGACCCGCTTGCGCCGGGGTGACCGTTATGCGACACGCCGCGCCAGCACACAGCAACCGCAACAGGGAGATCGCCGCGGGTGGCAGCGAACGATCGAAGCGACATTATCCTGGAAACCCAGGGGCTCACGCGCGAATTCAGCGGCTTCGTCGCCGTCGACGGCGTCGATCTGCGCGTGAAGACCGGCCAGATTCACGCCCTGATCGGCCCGAACGGCGCCGGCAAGACCACGTGCTTCAACCTTCTCACGTCGTTTCTGGAGCCGACCCGCGGTACGATCCGCTTCAAGGGCCGCGACATCACCGGGATGAAGCCCGCCATGGTCGCCCGGCTCGGCCTTGTCCGCAGTTTCCAGATTTCGGCGGTCTTCCCGCACCTGACCGCGCTCGAAAACGTGCGTCTGGCGCTGCAACGCGCGCGCGGCGCCAGCTTCGATTTCTGGCGCTCCGAATCCACGCTGAAGGTCTACGACGACCGCGCCCGCGCGTTGCTGAACGATGTCGGCCTGTCCGGCCAGGAAGAGACGATCGTCGTCAATCTGTCCTACGGCCTGAAGCGCGCGCTGGAAATCGCCACGACGCTCGCGCTCGAACCCGAAATGATGCTGCTGGACGAGCCCACCGCCGGCATGGCGCATGGCGACGTCGACCGAATCGTCGAACTGATCCGCCGCATCCGCAAGGGCCGCACCATTCTGATGGTCGAACACAACCTCTCCGTCGTCGAGGGTCTGTGCGACACCATCACCGTTCTGACCCGCGGCCGCGTGCTGGCCGAGGGCGATTACGCCGAGGTTTCGAAAAACCCCGAGGTGATCGCCGCTTATCTGGGAAGCGAGCATGCTTGAGATCGCCGGACTGAACGCCTGGTACGGGGAAAGCCACATCCTCCACGGCATCGACTTCAACGTCCAGGAAGGCGAGGTCGTCACGCTTCTTGGCCGTAACGGCGCGGGCAAGACCACGACCATGAAGTCGATCATGGGTCTGGTGGGGCGGCGCGAAGGCAGCGTGAAGTTCAAGGGCGCCGAGACGATCGGGATGCTGCCCAATCAGATCGCGCGTGCCGGCATCGCGATCTGCCCGGAAGAGCGCGGGATCTTCGGCTCCCTCAGCGTCACCGAGAATCTGATGCTACCGCCGGTCGTGGCACCGGGCGGACTGTCGGTCGACGAGATCTACACGCTGTTCCCGAATCTGAAGGAACGCGCGAAGACCGCGCACGGCACCCGCCTCTCGGGCGGCGAGCAACAGATGCTGGCCATCGCCCGCATCCTGCGCACCGGTGCGCGCATGCTGCTGCTGGACGAACCGACCGAGGGTCTGGCCCCCGTCATCGTGCAGCAGATCGGCCGCACGATTCGCGCAATCAAAAACCGCGGGTTTACCGTGTTGCTGGTGGAACAGAATTTCCGCTTCGCCGCGACCGTCGCCGACCGGCATTACGTGGTCGAACACGGCCAGGTCATCGACATGATTCCGAACGCCGCGCTCGAAGCGAACATGGACAAGCTCCATGACTATCTGGGTGTCTGACCCGTTCCCCGAACATAAGGATACGCCGGGATGACCTTGAACCGCCGCACATTGATCGCCGCCGCCGCCGCGGCCACCGTCCCCGCCATGGCGCGCGCCCAGGCGCAGCCGGTGCTGCGGATTGGGTGCCTGACGGATATGTCGGGACCATATAAGGACCTGGCCGGTCCCGGCGCGATCAACGCGATCCACCAGGCGCTGGAGGAATTCGGCGCCTCGGCCAAGGGCATGAAGGTCGAGGTTCTGTCGGCCGACCATCTGAACAAACCCGATGTCGGCGCCACCGTGGTGCGGCAGTGGATCGACCGCGACAATGTCGATGTCATCGTCGAGGTCGCGAATTCCGGCGTCGCCCTGGCGGTCGCGGGCATCGCCAAGGAAAAGAACAAGGTTTACCTCAACACCGGCGCGGCGACCTCGGACCTCAGCGGGTCCGCCTGCAACGCCAATACGATCCACTGGGTCTACGACACGTTCATGCTGGCGAAATCGACCGGCGGCGCGATGGTCAAGGCGGGCGGCGATTCCTGGTTCTTCATCACCGCGGACTACGCGTTTGGAAAAGCGCTGCAACGCGACACGACGGAATTCGTCGAAAGCGCGGGCGGCAAGGTCATGGGCTCCGTCGCCTATCCCTTTCCGGGCACGACCGATTTCTCGTCCTATTTGATCCAGGCGCAGGCGAGCGGCGCCAAGGTGCTCGGCATGTCCAACGCGGGCACCGACACGATCAACACGATCAAACAGGCGAAAGAGTTCGGCATCACCAAGAAGATGCGTCTCGCCGGGCTGCTGCTGTTTTTGACCGACATTCACTCGCTGGGACTGGATGTCGCGCAGGGGATCGTGCTGAGCGACACCTTCTATTGGGACATGAACGACCGTGCCCGCGCGTTCTCGAACCGTTACTCGCCCAAGAATGGCGGGGCGCGGCCGACGATGGTGCAGGCGGGCGTCTACTCGTCGATTTCGCATTATCTGAAAACCGCCAACGCGATGGGCGTCGCACAGGCGAAAGCCGACGGCGCGGCCACCATCGCGGCGATGAAGAAAATGTCCACCGACGACGATTGCTTTGGGCCCGGATCGATCCGCGCCGACGGGCGCAAACTGCATCCCGCCTATCTCTGGGAAGTCAAATCCCCCGCCGAGAGCAAGGGCGCCTGGGATTACTACAAACCTTTGGCCACCACGCCCGGCGATCAGGCCTTCCGTCCGTTGGACAAAGGCGCCTGCCCGTTGATTAAAAGCTGAGACGGACCCACCGACATGATGATGATATTCGGCATTCCGGCGCCGCTCCTGTTCGGCCAGTTGCTGTTGGGCCTGATCAACGGCGCGTTCTACGCGATGCTCTCCCTGGGCCTCGCGATCATCTTCGGCATGCTGAACATCATCAACTTCGCCCATGGCGCGTTGTTCATGATGGGCGCGTTCGTCGCATGGGCGCTGCTTAATTATCTGGACATCGGATATTTTCCGGCGTTGATCCTGGCGCCGCTGATCGTCGGCGTGTTCGGGGTGATCCTGGAAAAGACCATCATCAGCCGCCTGTACAAGCTCGATCACCTCTACGGCCTGCTGCTGACGTTCGGACTTTCCCTGGTCATCGAGGGCCTGTTCCGGAACGCCTATGGCAGTTCCGGCATGCCCTACCGCATTCCCTCCGTCCTGCAGGGCGCCACCGACCTCGGCTTCATGTTCATGCCGAACTACCGCGGCTGGGTCGTGCTGTCCGCCGCCGTCGTCTGCCTCGCGACATGGGCCATTATCGAGAAGACGTCGCTTGGCGCCACGCTCCGCGCCGCGACGGAGAACGCGCCTCTGGTCCAGGCCTTCGGCGTCAACGTGCCCCGCCTCATTACATTGACCTACGGCGCCGGCATCGCGCTGGCCGCCTTCGCCGGCGTGCTGGCGGCGCCGATCTACTCGGTGAACCCCAATATGGGCACGAACTTCATCAACACCGTGTTCGCGGTGGTGGTGATCGGCGGGATGGGCTCCATCCTCGGGTCCATCGTCACCGGCTTCGCCCTTGGCGTGGTCGAGGGGATGACCAAAGTCTTCTACCCCCAGGCCTCGGCCACGGTTGTTTTCGTCGTCATGGTCATCATTCTGTTGACGAGGCCGCGCGGCCTGTTCGGAAAGGCCGCCTGAATGCTCGGTTTCTCGCGCTCCCAGTTCATCGCCTTCCTGATCATGGTCGCCCTGATCGTGGTCTGCCCCTTCGTGCTGTATCCGGTCTTCCTGATGCGGGTGCTCTGCGCGGCGCTGTTCGCCTGCGCCTTTAATCTGATGATCGGCTATGTCGGGCTGCTGTCGTTCGGCCACGCCGCCTATTTCGGCATGGGCAGCTATGTCACCGCCTGGACCATGAAACACTGGCATCTCGACGCTTTCCTCGCCATCGGCCTTGGCGGACTGACCGGCGCCGCGCTCGGCCTGGTGCTCGGCTACCTGGCGATCCGCCGCTCCGGCATATACTTCGCCATGATCACCCTGGCGCTGGCCCAAATGGTCTACTTCTTCTGCCTCGAAGCCCCCTTCACCGGCGGCGAGGACGGGATCCAGCAGGTCCCGCGGGGACGCATGCTTGGGTTCCTGGATCTGTCGAACGACATGACGATGTACTGGGTCGTCGCCGCCATCTTCATCGGCGGGTTCCTGACCATACATCGCATCATCCACTCGCCCTTCGGTCAGGTGCTGAAAGGCATCCGCGAGAACGAACCGCGCGCGACCTCCCTTGGCTACCGCACCGACGATTACAAACTGATCGCCTTCGTGCTGTCCTGCGCCATCACGGGCATCGCCGGCGGCACCAAAGCCCTGGTCTTCGGCATCGCCACCCTGACCGACGTCCACTACTCCACCTCCGGGGAGGTCGTCCTCATCACCCTCCTTGGCGGCCTCGGCACCGTGTTCGGACCCGCCATGGGCGCGCTGATCGTGACCGCGATGGAAAACTACCTGGCACAGGCCGGCGCATGGGTGACCGTGATCCAGGGCGCGATCTTCATGGTCTGCGTCCTCGCCTTCCGCCGCGGCGTGATCGGCGAGATCGCGAACTGGCGTAAGCTCACGTTGTAGGAGGCGCCGGGGCTTTGCCCCGGACCCCGTGGGGGGCGCTGCCCCCTCGACCCCCGCCAAGGCAGGGCCTTGGATGCCATCTCTTTGGGGGAGTGGAAGAAGGGGGCCATCCGCGACGTTTCAACGTCCGTGTAGGCCCCCTTCTTCCACTCCCCCAATTAAACGGGTCCAGGGCCCCCGCCCCTGGTGGGGTCGAGGGGCAAAGCCCCCGTGAGGTCTGGGGCAAAGCCCCAGCGCTCCCACGACGAAAGCCCCTCGCCAGAGCGACGGAATCGGCCTATGACGCCCTCATGAAACGGCCCTTCCGGACACTGAAACCGAGCATCGAGTGAGCGACTCCATTCCCCCGGGCCCTCCCGCCGATATGCAGCCGGTGACGCTCGAAGACGAGATGCGCCGGTCGTATCTCGACTACGCGATGAGTGTCATTGTTTCGCGTGCCCTCCCGGACGCGCGGGATGGTTTAAAGCCGGTGCACCGGCGCATTCTGTTTGGCATGCACGAGGCGGGTTACACCCCCGACCGCGCCTACCGTAAATCCGCCCGCGTCGTCGGCGACGTCATGGGCAAGTATCACCCGCACGGCGACTCCGCGATTTACGACGCCATGGTCCGTATGGCGCAGTCTTTCTCGCTCCGCGTGCCGCTGGTCGATGGGCAGGGCAATTTCGGCTCCGTCGACGGCGATAACCCGGCGGCGATGCGCTATACTGAGGTCCGGCTCGCGAAATCGGCGATGCTGCTGCTGGACGACATCGACCGCGACACCGTCGACTACACGCCGAACTACGACGAATCGGAGAAAGAGCCGAGCGTTCTGCCCGCGCGCTTCCCGAACCTCCTCATCAACGGCGCCAACGGCATCGCCGTCGGCATGGCGACCAACATCCCGCCGCACAATCCCGGCGAAATCGTCGATGCGACGCTGGCGCTGATCGCCAACCCGGACACGACACTCGAAGAACTGATGAAGATCGTGCCCGGCCCGGATTTCCCGACCGGCGGCATCATCGTCGGCCGCCGCGGCATCCAGAACGCCTTCGAGACGGGGCGCGATTCGATCGTCGTCCGCTCGAAGACCGAGTTCGAGGAAGTCCGCAAAGACCGCACCGCGATCATCGTCACCGAGATCCCGTATCAGGTGAACAAGAAGACGCTGCTGGAAAAAATCGCCGAACTCGTTCGCGCCAAGGCGATCGAGGGGATCGGCGAAATGCGCGACGAGAGCGATCGCTCCGGCATGCGCATCGTCATCGAGCTACGCCGCGAGGCCACGCCCGAAGTCGTGCTGAACCAGTTGTTCCGCCATACCCAGATGCAGGCCAGTTTCGGCATCAACATGCTGGCGCTTGACAATGGCCAGCCGCGGCAGATGGGCCTGAAGGACGCGCTTCAGTGCTTTATTCGCTTCCGCGAGGAAGTGATCGTCCGCCGCGCGCGGTTCGATCTGGGGAAGGCGCGCGACCGGGCGCATAATTTGGTCGGTCTGGCCATCGCCGTCGCGAACATCGACGAGGTCATTCGCCTCATCCGCTCCAGCCCCGACGCCGCCACCGCGCGCCAGGCCATGATGGACCGCGACTGGCCGGCCGAGGACATCGGCGTGCTGCTCGCGCTGATCGACGAGCCCGGCAACTCGATCTCCGAGGCCGGCACGGTCCGGCTGACCGAGGAACAGGCGCGCGGCATTCTGGAACTGCGTCTGGCCCGCCTGACCGGGCTCGAACGCGAAAAAATCCAGGCCGATCTGACCGAGGTCGCGGATCAGATCCGCGCGCTGCTCGAAATTCTCGGCTCCCAGATCCGCCGCATGGAGGTGATGACCGAGGAACTCGTCGCCGCCCGCAAGGAAATCGCCTCGCCGCGGCGCACCGACATCGCCGATTATTTGTCGGACCAGGATGACGAGAGCCTGATCGAGCCGGGCCAGATGGTCGTCACCATCACCCGCGACGGGTTTATTAAAAGGACCACGCTGGAGACCTACCGCTCGCAGAATCGTGGCGGGCGGGGCCGGTCCGGGGCCTCGACGCGCGGCGACGACATCGTCACCCGCAGCTTCAACGGTCATACCCATCAATGGGTGCTGTTCTTCTCCTCGGGCGGCAAGGCTTATCGGGAAAAAGTCTGGCGGTTGCCGGAGGCGGGGCCGACCGCGAAGGGACGGGCGCTGGTCAATCTTCTGCCCGATCTCGGGTCGGATACGATCACCACCGTCCTGCCGCTGCCGCAGGACGAGACGCTGTGGGAAAATCTGCATCTGATCTTCGCGACGTCCTCTGGCGGCGTGCGGCGCAACCGGTTGTCGGATTTCAAGAATGTCCGCGCCTCCGGTCTGATCGCGATGAAGCTGGACGAGGGCGACAGTCTGATCGGCGTCGCCACCTGCCGCGAAGGCGACGACGTCCTGCTCGCGACACGCGCCGGCCGCTGCATCCGCTTCCAGTTGACCGACGACACGGTGCGCGTCTTCGCGGGCCGCGACAGTTCCGGCGTGCGCGGCATCAAACTGCTCAACAACGACAAGGTCATGAGCCTGTCGGTGCTGCGCCATCTCGACGCCACCCCCGCCGAGCGCGCGGCCTATCTGAAGCTCGCCAACGCCCGCCGCCGCGGCGGCGCCGAGGAAGACACCGAAGCCGCCGTTCCCGCGGAGGCGGAAGACATCGAGAGCGATGCCGAGGCCAATCTGACGCCGGAGCGCGTGGCGGAAATGGAAGCGGCGGAAGAACTGCTTCTCACCGTCACCGACATCGGTTTTGGCAAACGGACCTCGGCTTACGAATACCGCGTGTCGGGCCGGGGCGGACAAGGGATTGCCAATATCACGCTGACGCCGCGTAATGGCAAAGCGGTGGTCGCGACCTTCCCGGTCCGGGAGGGGGACGACGTGATGCTCGTCACCGACGCCGGCCGATTAATCCGGGTTCCCGGCGATCAGGTCCGGGTCACCGGGCGTCAGGGGATGGGCGTGACATTGTTCCGGGTCGATTCCGGCGAACACGTCACCAGCGTGTTCCCGGTGCTGGACGATGGAAGCGATGACAACGAACCGCCGGCCATCGCCGAAGGCGATGCGCCCGATGGGGCCACGCCCAACGGCGAGGCGGGGATTGAGGAAGGCAACGATGTCTGAGAGCGAACGGCCTGTACCGCCGGGTTTGCAATATGGGCGGGGCGAAGCCGTGCCGCCGCGACGGATCGGGTTTTATCCCGGCACTTTCGACCCGATCACCAATGGCCATCTGGATGTGATCGCGCGCGCCGCCCGCCTGCTGGACAAGCTGGTGGTCGGTGTCGCGATCAGCACCGGCAAGGGCCCGCTGTTCAGCCTGGAAGAACGGGTCGAACTGGTGGAAGCCGAGATCGCCTCGATCGCCGCCATGAACGGGATGGTCATCGAGGTCATGCCTTACGACACGCTGACGATCGAGTTCGCGCGCAAGATCGGCGCATCGATGATTGTTCGCGGTCTGCGTGCCGTCACCGATTTCGATTACGAGTTTCAGATCGCCGGCATGAACTACCGCATGGCCCCGGACGTGGAGACCGTGTTCCTGATGGCCAGCGAGCGCCACCAGTTCATCGCCTCCCGCCTGGTCAAGGAAGTCGCCATGCTCGGTGGCGATATCACCACCTTCGTGCCGGCCTTGACGCTGGATCGGGTGCTGAAACGTATCCGCGAAAACAAGGCCTGACCGGGAGTCCGCCATGCGCCGCCGTAGTCTGATCGCCGCCGCCGCCGTTTCGCCGCTTCCGGTTTGGGCGCCCCAACCAGTCCGTGCGCAGGGCACCGACCTCGAAAACACCATCTACCTCGACCTGAAACAGGGCCGGGTGGTCATCCAGTTGCTGCCCGACGTCGCGCCCAAACACGTCGAGCGCATCAAGGCTCTCTCCCGCCAGGGGTTCTACGACGGCATCGTCTTCCATCGCGTCATCGAAGGCTTCATGGCGCAAAGCGGCGATCCCACGGGCACGGGCATGGGCGGCAGCAAACTGCCCAACCTGGAACCCGAATTCTCCAACAGCCGCCAGTTTCTGCGCGGCGTGTGCGGCATGGCGCGCTCTCAGGCCCCCAACAGCGCCAACAGCCAATGGTTCATCATGTTCGCGCCGGGCGCCGGGCTGAACGGGCAATACACGATCTGGGGACAGGTCGTGAAAGGCATGGAATTCGTCGATCAGATCAAGCGTGGCACCGGTTCGAACGGTCAGGTCGTGGGCGAACCCGACCGTATCGTGCGCATGAGGGTCGCGGCGGACGTGAAGTAATATCGACCGCCGGAACGATTGACTCTCCCGCTCGTCATGGCCCGGCCAGGCCACCCAGAGCGGCACCTCGATGGGTCAATCGTTCGGACGGGTGGGATAACCCCGGCCTTCTGGCCTCTGACAGTGGAAAGCACATGAGCGACAACGCGCCAGCCCAGTCGGGCGACCTTGAAAACACAATCTATATCGACATGGAACACGGCCGGATCACGATCGAACTGTTCCCGAAAATCGCACCGGGCCATGTCGAACGGATCAAAACCCTGGCCCGCCAGAATTTCTACGACGGCACGGTGTTCCACCGGGTCATCGAAGGCTTCATGGCGCAAGGCGGCGATCCCACCGGCACCGGCATGGGGGGCAGCGAAATGGACGACCTCCGCGCCGAGTTCACGACCGAGAAAAAATTCCTGCGCGGCACCTGCGGCATGGCGCGGACCAGCGCGCCGCACAGCGCCAACAGCCAATGGTTCATCATGTTCGCGCCGTCCTCGCATCTGGACGGGCAATACACGATCTGGGGCCAGGTCGTGGACGGCATGGATGTGGTCGACCAGATCAAACGCGGCAGCGGCGGCAGCGGGTCGGTGACCGATCCCGATAAGATCGTCAGCTTTCGGGTCGCCGCCGACGCGGTGTAATCCGCGACGCGCCTACAAAAGAGTTCCTTGTTTTTTGCCGGCATGGCGACACCTCGCCATGCCGGCATTTTCTTGCCGCCTTGGCTGAATACCCGCGATACACGCGGTTTCTCGGGTGGCCGCACGCACGACCAATCGGCCCGGACGATTAGAGCGTGATTGCTTCAAGTTGACGTATACCCCGCCGCCTGGAAATAATTGATACATTCCTCCGGCGCGATCTGCCGGATCAGTTCGGCGATGGCTTCCTCGATCTGCTCGAAGGTGCGGGCGTTCGCCTTACGCAGCACTGTTTTCAACTTCGAGAATGCCTGTTCGATCGGATTCAGGTCCGGGCTATAAGGCGGAAGATAAAACAGCTTTGCTC
>CANJJS010000129.1 GCA_947474705.1 Acetobacteraceae bacterium
AGGATCAGGGCGGAGGCGCCGATCAGGGTCAGGAGTGCGCCCAACCAGTCGATGGATCGGGATTTGGTCTCGGTTTGCTCGACGAGAAAGACTCCGATCATCGCGATGGAGGCGACGCCGATGGGGATGTTGACCCAGAAGACGACAGACCAGGAGACGTGCTGGATCAGGAAGGCGCCCAGTGAGGGGCCGACGACGGCGGAGACGCCGAAGACGGAGGAGACGAGGCCCTGGATGTGGGCGCGCTCGGAGGGGGTGTAGATGTCGCCGAGAATGGTGGCGGCGATGGGCTGGACGGCGCCGGCGCCCAGACCCTCTATGGCGCGGAAGCAGATCAGGGGGATCATCCCCCAGGCGAAGCCGCAGAGGAACGCGCCGGTCATGAACAGGCCGGCGCCGATGAAGAAGACGGGCTTGCGGCCGAACATGTCGGCGAGGCGGCCGTAGATCGGGATGCTGACGGCCTGTGCCAGCAGGAAGATGGTGAAGACCCAACTGAACAGGTCGAAGCCGCCGAGTTCGCCGACGATGGTGGGGAGCGTGGTGGAGACGATCGTGCTCTCGATGGCCGCCATGAAGGTCGCCATCAGGCAGGCGAGCAGAACGAGCGTGCGTCCTTTGGGCGCGGGCTGCGCGACGGACGGCGCGGCGGTGTCGGACATGGACGGTTTCCGGAGTGTTGGTTGTTCCGGGTTCCGTGCGGGCAAAACGGGGCGGGCGTCAACCTTGACGCTCCGGGGCGAGCCTGCGACCGTCTGTGGCGAGAAAGCGTGTCGGGTCAGGAGGAACGGCCATGAAATTCGGGGTCTTCTACGAACATCAATTGCCGCGTCCGTGGACCGCGAACAGCGAGTACGAGTTGTTTCAGAACTCGCTGGCGCAGGTCGAACTGGCCGATAAGCTGGGATACGACTACATGTGGGAGGTGGAGCACCACTTCCTGGAGGAATATTCGCATTCCGCCTCGCCGGAGGTGTTTTTGGCGGCGGCCAGTCAGCGGACGAAAAATATCCGGTTGGGCCATGGGATCGTGCAGTTGACGACGAATCAGCCGCATCGGGTGGCGGAGCGTGTGTCGACGCTGGATTTGTTGTCCGGCGGACGGGTCGAACTTGGGATGGGGGAGGGGGCGGGGCCGGCGGAACTACATCCGTTCAACGTCCGGGTCCGCGATAAGCGCGAGCGCTGGGAGGAGGCCGTGCAGGCCATTATCCCGATGTTCTCCGAGGAGAGTTGGGAGTTTCACGGGAAATACCATGATTTTCCGGCGCGGAACGTGATTCCGAAACCGTTTCAGAAGCCGCATCCGCCGTTATGGGTCGCGTGTTCGAACATTCGCACGATCGGCGAGGCGGGGCAGTGGGGCATGGGCGCGCTGGGGTTCAGTTTCGTGTCGCCGGACGCGGCCCAGGCATGGGTGCATAAGTATTATAATATGTTGCTGGACCAGCCTCGGCGGCTGGCGAAATATCAGGATAATCCGAACGTCGCGATCGTGAACGGGTTCATGTGCGCGCCGACGGACGAGGAAGCGGTGGAGAAGGCGGCGGGCTGGACGTTCTTCATTTTCGCGCTGTCCTATTATGGGCGGAAGGGGATCGACGCGCCGGGCAAGGGCGATCTGTGGCGCGAATACCAGGACTGGCGCGGCACGGAAAAGGCGCAGCAGGCGCTACGGAATGGGTTGATCGGATCGCCGGAGACTATTCGGAAGCGGCTGCGCCAGTTCGAGGAGGCGCATGTCGATCAGGTCATTTTGCTGAACCAGGCGGGGAAGACGTCGCACAAGGACATCTGCGAGAGTCTGGAGTTGTTCGCGAAGGAGGTCATGCCGGAGTTCCACGCGCGTCAGCCGGCGCAGGAGCAGTGGAAACAGGATGTACTGTCGCGGAAGATCGTGCTGGAGGATCTGGATACCGAGCGGTACGATTTGTACTCGCACCAGAACGAGGATATCGTGCGGCTGACGCCGGAGCAGTTGCGTCAGCGCATGGCGGAAAAAGACAAACTGGCTGCTTCGGCGGCGGGAGAATAGAGCAATGCGTCAAATGGTGATGGTGGGCTTCCTGCAAGCCCAGAACTGTACGAACCTCGTGAGTTCGTGGCGGCATCCGGAATCGCGGATGGATACGTGGAGCCCGGAATATTACGCCGATCTCGGGCGGGTTCTGGAAGCGGGGAAATTTCAGGTCGCGTTCTTCGACGACCGCCTGGCGATGCCGGACCGGTACGGCAACGACCATCGTCACACTGTCGAGCATGGGATCCGCTGCGTGAAGATGGACCCGATCACCGTGATGATGGTGATGGGGATGGCGACGAAGCGGCTCGGGCTGGGGTCCACGCGGAGCACGACGTATTACGAGCCGTTCGATGTCGCCCGCACCTTCGCGACCATCGATCTGATGACGCATGGGCGGGCCGCGTGGAACGTCGTGACGTCGATGAACGATGGCGAGGCGTTGAACATGGGCGCCGATCTGCACATGGAGCACGACCGCCGTTACGATCGCGCCGAGGAATTCATGCAGGTCGTCATGGGCCACTGGAAGTCGTGGGACGACGACGCCATCGTGCAGGATCGCGCGACCGGACGCTTCGCCGATCCCGACAAGGTGCGCCGGATCGATCATAAGGGGGAGTTTTTCAAATCCCGTGGACCGTTCACCGTGCCGCGCTCGGAGCAAGGCCATCCCGTGATCATTCAGGCGGGTCAGAGCGGTCCTGGTAAGCGCTTCGCGGCGAAGTGGGGCGAACTGTTGTTCGTCGGCAGCCCAGTGACATTGGAGCACGGGCGGGAGAACTATAAGCAGATCAAGGCGGATGTGGCGGCGCATGGGCGCGATCCCGCGCATTGCGTGATCGCGCCTTCCGCGTACATCGTCTCCGCCGAAACGAAAATGGAAGCGGAAGACAAGATGGCGTATATCGAGACGCTGGCGACCGACGAGGACGCGCTGTCGCTGCTGTCGGAATCGATGAATTTCGATTTCTCGACGAAGGGACTGGATGAGCCGTTCACGGACGAAGAACTGGCGGGTATCTCTGGCACGCAGTCGCAGCGGGACCGGACCGTGCAGTTGTCCGGTAAGAAGAACCCGACGGTGCGCGATTTCATCACGCACACGCGCCGGGCGCGTCCGAACAAGCCGTTCGTTGGCGGCCCGAAAGAGGTCGCGGACGGGCTGGAAGAGTGGTTCGCCACGGGCGTTTGCGACGGGTTTGTCGTCGCGGCGACGCATGTGCCCGGCACATACTCGGAGTTCGTGAAACACGTGATTCCGGAACTACAACGCCGGGGGCTGTATCACAAGGACTATAAAGGCGCGACGTTGCGCGAAAATCTTGGTTTGCCGATCCCCCGGGTCGGTGGCTGAAACGAAACACGAGAGGAGACGACCATGATCCATGAACTGCGGACCTATACGTTCCACCCCGGTAAGATTAACACGTATCTCGATATCGCGCGGACTGTCGGGCGCCCTGTCAGAGGCAACAACTATGGCCTCAACATGGGCTATTGGACGTCTGAATTCGGTTCGCTGAACCAGATTTGGCACCTCTGGCAATATGAAAGCATGGAGGAGCGGGCACGGCTGCGCGACGAACTCGGCAAGAACGAGCGGTGGACGAAGGAATATGTCCCGAATATCCGGCCGTTGATCCAGCGCCAGGACATCCGGTTCCTGAACCCGGTGAACGGGGTCAACAAGCCGGAACAGGAAGGTGGATTCTACGAGCTTCGGATGTACCGGTTCAATCCGGGCCGCGCGGCCGGTTGGGCGCGGGATTACAAGGCGATCATGCCGGTGCGCGAAAAATACTCGAAGAATGTCGGGATCTGGACCGGTGAGGCGCCGCAGCCGAACGAGGTTCTGCACATGTGGAACTATCAAAGCCTGGAAGCGCGGGCCAAGGCGCGGACGGAGTTGTTCAAGGACCCGGATTGGCTGGCGTTCCTGGCCAAGGGCGCGGGGGCGATTGTCGAGATGAACAATATATTGCTGCTCCCGACCGATTACAGCGCGATGAAATAAGGAGCACGTCATGAAACTCGGCCTGTCGATCGGCTATTCCAAGGCGAAACTCGATATCCCCGTGAAGCTGGTGCAGCGGGCCGAGGAACTTGGCTATGATTCCGTGTGGAGCGCGGAGGCGTATGGCTCGGATGCCGTCACGCCGCTCGCGTATTTGGCGGCGGTGACGAACCGGATCCGGTTGGGAACCGGGATCATGCAACTGGCGGCGCGGACTCCGGCCAACGCGGCGATGTGCGCGGGGACGGTCGATGCGCTGGCCGGCGGCGGGCGGTTCATCGCTGGACTCGGCGTATCTGGGCCGCAGATCGTGGAAGGGTGGTACGGGGAGCCCTGGGGCAAGCCGTACTATCGCATCCGCGATTATGTCGCGATCATGCGCAAGATTTTCGCTCGAGAGCAGCCGGTCACGCACGAGGGACGCGAAATCAGCCTGCCGTATAAGGGCGAGGGCGCGATGGGCGTCGGCAAGGCGCTGAAATCCATCCTGCACATGAACCCGCATATCCCGATCTTTCTGGCGACAGGTAACGAGGCGACGGTGAAGCTGACGGCGGAAATTGCCGATGGCTGGGTGCCCATGGGGTTCTTCCCGGGCTCTATGGATTTCTACCGGCCCTGGCTGGAAGAAGGTTTTCGGCGGGCTGGCAATGGGAAAAGCCTGAAGGACCTGGAAATTCAGGCTTCGGTCCATGTCGAGGTCAACGACGACGTGAAAGGCGCACTGGCGAAGTTGAAGCCGGAGGTGGCGCTTTACGTCGGCGGCATGGGTCACAAGGATAAGAATTTCCACAAGGACATCATGGTTCGCTATGGCTTCGGCGACGCGGCGAACCGGATCCAGGAACTTTATCTGGCGCATCGGAAGGAAGAGGCGGAGGCGGCCGTGCCGGACGAATGGGTCGATTTGAAGTCGCTCGTTGGACCGCCGGCGCGGATCAGGGAGCGGTTCCGGGCCTGGGAGGATTGCGGCGCCGATGGCGTGACCGTGCGGTCGCGGCAGCCCGAGGCGATCGAGGTGATGGCCCAGGCGGCGCGGCTGAACCAATAAGGGAGAAAGCGGATGCGATATAAGGACAAGATCGCGGTCATCACGGCCGCGGCGAACGGGATTGGGCGTGCGACGTGCGACATCGTGGCGCGGGAAGGCGGCATCGTTATCGCGGTCGATAATCATCAGGAACGGCTCGACGCGGCGGTGGATGCGCTGACCAAGGCGGGAGGACGGGCGCATGGCCGCCTGTGCGATGCCATGGATCAGGTTCAGGTCGATGCCACCGTTGCGGGCATTGTGAAGGAGTTTGGCCGGATCGACGTTCTGGTCAATGCCGTCGGCGGCAGCACGATCATCTCCCGGCCCGCGGCGAAGGTGGACGAGCTGACGTTGGACGAGTGGCAGAGGCTGATCAACTTCAACCTCAATGGCACGTTTCTGTTCCTGCACGCCGTGGTGCCGGTGATGAAGGCGCAGAAGGGCGGGAAAATCGTCAACCTCGCCTCGATCGCCGGGCGTGGGCTGAGCGCGTCGTCGTCCGCGGCCTATTGCACGGCGAAGGGTGGCATTATCGCGTTGACCCGGAAATTGTCGATTGAACTGGGCGAATTCAACATCAACGTGAATGCGATCGCGCCGAGTTTGACGTTGACGGAGCGGATCCGGCCGCACTGGAACCAGCGCTCGCCCGAGGCGCAAAGCGCGGAAATCGACCGGACGCCGCTGAAACGCGTTGCCGAGGCGGCGGATCAGGCGAAAGTGATCGGGTTCCTGGCGTCGTCGGACGCGGACTTCGTGACGGGCCTGACGATTGACGTGACCGGCGGTTTATAGCCGCGCGTTAACGTTTTCCTTACCTTTCGACGATAAGGCGGTTCACGGACTTTCGGGATGTGAACCGCCGATGCCGCCACCGATTGACGACGTCAAGAACTGGATGACGATGTTCCGCTGGATCGTGAAACTGATCCGGGACGAATACGACGTGGACGAAGCTATCCTGACGCGGACCGCGGTCCTGGAAACCGATTGCGGTCTTGTGATCGAACAGGTGGAATCCGTGCTCGGGATTGTCGGGGACAGTTTCAGTCTTCGCTTTCCGCCGGAGACTCTGGACGAAATCTTGAAGCTGGAGGAGCTTTGCATGCTCGCGAGCTGGATGAAGGGGCTGTATAAGCGGCCGCCTTTCATTTCCGATGGGTTTGAGAGTTCATGCCGGGGATTGAACCCGGGATGCTCCTGAGACCTGCTTCCGGCCGCGATTGCCCGTCAGTCGTTGGCCGATTGGCGGGGTTCAGGCGCGAACGCCCAGGCGGTCGTCAGTCTTCGAATTTGGGCAGTTTCAGGGCGAGGTCGTTGTAAGCGTCTTCGTCCGTTCTGTCGTAACGTAGCGGCGTGACCACGATTCGGCCCGCGCGCATCGCGCTGTAGTCCGTTCCTGGGCTTTGCGGACGGTCGCTCCGATGAAAATTCAGCCAGTGATACGTCATCCCACGCGGGTCGGTTCTGGTCTCGACGTTCATGCCGCCGATCAGGCCCTCGCCCTGCTTCGCCAATGCGATCGGGCCGACCTCGGAGGCGGGGATCGGGGGAAAATTCACGTTAAGGCAGGCATTTTTCGACCAGCCGGTTTCGACCAGTTTCTGAATGGTCGCGGCGCCCAGGGTGCGCGCGGTATCCCAGGGGACGTTGCGGCGATCCGTGAAGGCCTGGCTTAATGCAATCGCGGGAACGCCCAACATCATGGAGGTCATGGCGCCGCCAACCGTGCCGGAGAACACGGTCTCGATGCCGAGATTTACGCCGCGATTGACGCCGGACAGCATGAGTTGGGGCGGATGGTCCTTCATCAGGTGGCAAAGGCCCATGGCCGCGCAGTCGCCGGGCGTCCCGGTGACGGCGAAACGCCTTGGGCCACGTTCATGCACGCGCAAGGCATGGTGGAGGCTGATGGCGTGGGACTGGCCGCTTTGGTCCTTCTCCGGCGCGACGACCCAGACTTCCTTGGCCAGTTGCGCCGCGATCTCTTCGAGGACCGCCATGCCTGGCGCGTCGATACCGTCGTCGTTGGTCAGGATCACGCGGTCGAGCACGGGCGAACTCCAGCATCCGTTGTGGATTGGCTTCTTGTTTGCCCGGCGGTGAGCGTCGCGTCCAGGGGGCGGTGGCGGTTGTCACACTCCTGACATTGGCTCAGCATTGCCGGGACTGAAGGGAGACAACCGTCATGCTGATTATCGACGCGCAGGTTCATATCTGGGGGAGCGGAAAGCCAAGCGGGCATCATCGCCAGACTTCGGTTTACACGGCCGAGGAGCTTATTCGCGAAATGGACGAGGCCGGCGTGAATGGCGCGGTCCTGCATCCGCCGAGCTGGGACGCCGGGTCGAACGAAATGGCCATCGAAGCCGCGATCAAATACCCGGATAAATTCTGTTCTCTGGGTTGGTTCGCTTTGAACGATCCGGCGCAACGCAAGCGGATCGAGACCTGGAAGCAGCAGGCGGGCATGGTAGGCTTGCGCTGGTCGCTGACCCGGGAAGGGCAGGAAACCTGGCACGAGGACGGGACGATGGACTGGCTTTGGCCCGCGGCGGAAAAAGCGGGCACGCCGGTTGCCACCATGGCGTGGCGGTTCCTGCCGTTGTTCGGCCAAATCGCGGCGCGTCACCCCAACCTCAAACTGATCGTCGATCACCTGGGCGTTGTCCGCGCGGGCCAGGACGATGTCGCGTTCGGCGACCTGGGACCGTTGCTGGCCCTGGCGAAGTATCCGAACGTCGCGATCAAGGCGACCGGCGCGCCAAGCCATTCCAGTGCCGCGTACCCGTTCAAGAACATCCACGACGGTTTGCATCGGATTTACGATGCGTTCGGCCCGGATCGGTTCTTCTGGGGGACGGACATCACGCGGATGACGTGTAGCTATCGTCAGTGCGTGACGATGTTCACCGAAGAGCTTCCGTGGCTGAAGGGCGCGGACCTGGAGAAAGTCATGGGTCTGGGCGTCATCAAATGGCTCGATTGGAAGCGTCCGGCCTGAAACGGCTGGTGGCGCCGCCGTGACGACGGCGCCACCGCGCGGGATGTTTACCGGCCTTGGAACACGGGCTTCCGTTTTTCGGCGAAGGCTGTCACCGCTTCTCGATGGTCCTCTGTTTGCGAACAGCGCGCCTGATTAAACGCCTCCATGTCGAGAACGGTCTGGAAATCGCCCGTCTCCGCGGCATGAAGGTTTTTCTTGACATAACCGACGGCGATTTGGGGCATATCGGCGATGCGGCGGGCGATCGCCATCGTTGTCTCCAGGAGTTGCGCGTCGTCGGCGACGCGGTTCACCAGGCCGGCGGCGAGGGCTTCGTCGGCGGAGATCATGTCGCCAAGCAGATAGAGTTCTCGCGCTTTGGCGGTTCCGACCAGGCGGGTCATCGTCCAGGTGCCACCCCAGTCGCCGGACAGTCCGATTTTCAGGAATCCGGTTCCGAAACGCGCCGAACGCCCGGCGATGCGCAGGTCGGCGGCCATTGCCATGCTGAGGCCCGCGCCCACGGCCACCCCGTTCACCATCGCGATCACGGTCTTGGGAATCGAGCGCATCAATTTGGGAATCTTGTTCGAGAACTGGATCCCCGCGGCCCTCGGTTCGAAGCCCGCGGCCGACCGCTCTCCCATGGATTTGACATCGCCGCCCGCGGAGAATCCTCTTCCGGACCCTGTCAGGACGATGCAGCCGATATTCTTGTCGTGGCCCAGTCGTTCAAGGGCCTCGAGTAACCCGGTCCTGATCTCCATGGACAAGGCGTTCAGGCGTTCAGGGCGGTTCAACGTCAGTGTGGCAATGCCGTTTTCGACGGTTTCGATCAGGTCTGGCATGGAGTCCTCCAATGGTTACGATCGGAGGACCTTGGCGATCCTGGCTGTTGCCTGCAACACTGGACGCATATCGAACGGAAGGACGCGGCGTGGATCTGATTTTGAATGACCGGCTGTGTGTTGGGATCCAGACCATTTCGCGGCGCACCGAACCGGCGATCGGGCCATGGTTACCGAAAATCGACGACCTGGTATCGTTCGTCGAGCTTGTCGATCGGTCCGGCTACGACTCGCTGTGGGTCGGGGATCATATCTCATTCCCAATCCCCATCTTCGATCCGATGTTGCAGTTGGCGCAGGCGGCGGTGGTCAGCAGGCGGTTGACGCTCGGCACCTCGGTGTTGCTGCTGCCGTTGCGGCATCCCACGCCAGTGGCGAAACAGGTTTTAACGTTGGACCATCTGACGGAAGGCCGTTTTATTCTCGGCGTCGGCGTGGGTGGAGAATTCCCAAAAGAGTACGCGGCATGCGACGTTCCGCATGGCGAGCGGGGCGCGCGATTGGCGGAAGGTGTTACCGTGCTGCGAAAGTTTTTCAGTGGCGAGGCGGTGACGCACCATGGCCGCTTTTACGGTCCGTTCGAAGACGTCCCCATGCAGCCTCCGCCGCGTCAGCAGGGTGGGCCGCCAATATGGTTTGCCGGGCGTCGCGCCGCCGCTTTGCGGCGTATTGGGCGGCTTGGCGACGGTTACCTCGCGTACGTGATCACTCCCGAGATGTATGGCGCTTCGCTGGCGACGATCGCGGCGGCGGCGCGAGAGGCGGGACGGACACCCCGGCCTTTTGGTACCGGTCATTTGTTGTTTACCCGTTTGGATAAGACCTACGAAGCCGCGTTGGACCATGCGACGGAAACTTTGAGCGTTCGCTACGCGATGGACTTCCGTAAGGCGGCGGCCCGGTATTGCGCCCTGGGAACACCGCAACAGGTCGCTGACCGGATTCGTGAATTTCATGCGGCCGGTGTGAGGCACATCGTCCTCGATTTGCTGGGGCCATATGAAGAGAGGCGGAGCCAGATCGAATGGTTTGCATCCGAAGCCCTGCCGTTGCTGACGGACCTCAGAGCGCGCTAGACTGAGGGGAACAGAAACCGATCTCGGAGGAACGCGATGAAGCTGGCATTTTTCGACGACTTTAGGCTGGGCGTTGTCAAAGGGGATTCAATCGTCGATGTCACGGCGGTTGTTCAGGACATTCCGCACTCTGGCCCAGGCGACCTGATCAGCGGAGTGATCGCGCGTTTCGATGCATATCGTGGGAAGCTGGAAGCTGCGTCGGCGGGTGCTGGCGTTGCGCTTTCTGGTGTGCGTTTACGTGCCCCGTTACCCAAACCCGGTAACATCGTCTGCATGGCGGTGAATTACATGGAAAATGGGACGTTGGCGAAGGCGGCCCCGATCAATGCGTTTCATAAGGCGCCGACCGCGATTATCGGGCCGGGCGACAACATGCTTCTTCCCGATGTGCCCGCGACGATCTTCGAGGGCGAGGCTGAGATGGCGGTCGTCATTGGCAAGCGCGCGACGAACGTTCCGGCGGCTCAGGCGATGGAGTACATCTTCGGATATATTAACTTCATCGATGGCTCGGCGCGCGGTCTGCCGCCGCCCGGCAATGTGTTCTTCCAAATGAAATCCCGCGATACCTTCGCGCCGATCGGGCCGTTCCTGGTCACGAAGGATGAAATCGCCGACCCGCAAAAGCTCCCGATCAAGTTGTGGGTGAACGGCGAGTTGAAGCAAGACTTCAATACCGATGACATGGCGCACAATATCGCGCGTTGTATCGAGTGGGCCAGTTCGATTCACACTTTGGAGCCGGGCGATATTCTCGCCACGGGCACCAACCATCGCGGCTTGTCGAGCTTTATGGATGGTGACACGATTGAGTTGGAAACTGAGGGACTCGGGCGCCTTCGCTTTGGCGTCAAAGATGACCTGAAGCGCACGTGGCTTAGAGAAACCCGCCTGGATCGGCAGGTGAAAGGCCAGGAAGGGCCGACGCCGCAGTTGACCGGCAAACACGCCAAAGGCGGATGACATTGTTTGGCGGTCTCCTCGTTGTACGTGCGGTTGTCGCGGATCCCGCGGATAGGGATGTGTTTGACCGCTGGTACCGAGAGGAGCATTTGCCGGACGCGAAAAAGGTTTTCTCCGCCCTCGCCGCCTGGCGAGGGTGGAGTGAGACCGACCCAGGGGTGCATTACGCATATTATCGGTTCGGCTCGATGGAGGAGCTGACTGAGGTGATGAGCGGGACGGGCATCCGCGATTTGATCGCCGAGTTCGATGCAAAATGGCAAGGGCGCGTCGTGCGTACGCGAGAGGTTGTGTCGCTAAAGCAGACGATTTGACCGGCTACGGCCGGTTATTTCAACGGTTCATATGTCAGATTGCAAAAAATACGAAAGCGTCGACGCGCCAGCAGCTATGGATTAGTTCCCTCGGCTGTGAGTTTCGCCACGTCCAGGGTGGCGTCAGGTGACGACAAAGGGAGACGGGTAAACGGTGGGCGAGCTGCCATCCACACCCTCGGCCCAGGCATACCAAGTCCCAATGGTTGTAGGCGTCGGAACATATGCGCCCCAAAGGTCCGTGTTGACATTGACGGCCGCCGTCCAACTCGATGGGGCGGCTGTGGCCGATGTGGAAAAGCCAAAGCGGACCTGCGCGCCGGCCGGCGTCACGTGGGCATTGACCCCAATAGCGCCCGCGCCGTGAGAATAGGAACCGGACGGGGCGAGATTCCAGGCGATGCTCGTCACCTGTCCAGGCGGCGCCGCGGTCCTCCCGGTTAGAGCGGACGATGGCGCACTTGTCCCGGAGGCATCGGCTGAGACAACCTGGAAGTCGTATGACGTGTCGGATGCGAGACCGGAGATCTGACTGCTGGTGGCGGAAACACCACTTGCCGCGATGTTCCAGCTTGTCTGACCTGAGAGTCTTTGGAAGATCGTGTAGGTCAGGCTGGGGCCACCAGAGAGGGGTGCGACCCCTCACGACTCCCCTCATTTTCAGATCGCCCCGAAAGTATTGGCGAAAACCGGCACTTCGGCGAGCATCGCGGCGAACCGTTCGGCCAGTGGCAGCAGGCGCTTCTCGGGCATGGTTGGGATGAGATCGTATAGCATGCAACCCTGAC
>CANJJS010000130.1 GCA_947474705.1 Acetobacteraceae bacterium
CGACCGCATTACCCACCACTGCGACATCCTGGAAACCGGGAACGATTCCTTCCGCTTCAAGCAGCGCAAAAAACAAACGAAATCGGGCTGACCAACTGGAAACTTTTGGGCGCTGTGACCTGGAAACTATTCAACGCTGATTGACAGGCAGGTGTTCTGGAAGGAAACCGGCGCGTTTTCGGATGGTGCCTGGGAGTTCGCCTGTAACGAGGCAAGGTGGTTCTTGGGCCGGTTGTCCAAGGTGACCGGGACCGATCAAGGGCTGGCGATGGGACCCGTGATGGGGCCCGGCGCCAATGTGTTCGCTCAACTCTGAACGCCGGCCGGATATGAACCGCCCGAACATTTGACCTGTGTCCCGATGTCATGGCCCGGTTCGTCCCTTTCGCCCGACGGGCCGGGAGGACGGTTTCATGTCGCTCTCGCTCCGCGGGACGAGCCTGGAGATGACGAAGCGGGGGAGTCAATCGTTTCTCCGGCCGGCGCGCGACTCTGTTCTACGAGTCCGAACCGAACGTGCAGATAAAAATGTTCTGCGAGTCCGCGATATCGAACCAGGCCAATGTTATGAATTGCGGATGGACCATGACATGTCCATTGACTGAATCGGCCATGACCGAGTCGAACAAATGCTCTGGGTAAATCGGATGTACCAGGACTTCCTGGAAATGCTCCGCCCGAATTCTGCTTTTGTTATGGTGTAGAAAGGCGCGCGCGTGCTTCGCGCAACCTTTCTTGACAGCTATGAAGCAACGGCTTTTGTCCAGGATGCGAACGCCGTCGGCGACCGCGAACTCGTTCGCGTACGGACCCGCGAGACCGGGCATCCCCATGAAGTATCCGCCGCTGGCGCCGAGATTGGCGCCAGCGAATTCTCCAACCGCCATCTCGTTGTCGAAAGCGAGAGGGATCGACACGGTACCGCCATGCCAGGTTGCCCAAAGTACACGTTCTTCGTACCAAAGATGTTTCGGTAGGTGCGCATGCGGTTTCGGATGCGCCGCGACATTATGCTGGTGGGATTTATGTTTGGCGACAAACGTTTCATGGGCGCCGATCGAAGCGATCGGCTGGATACGCTGTCCGCCCATTCCAGTCAGGCTCATTTGGTTTTTCGTTGCGAAATGCGGCATGATTCCGTCTTTCTGGATCGTTTTTTCAGGAGATCATATTCTCGAGGTCCCCGTCAAGGCGAAAATGCCCGAAACGAAATGGCCACCGCAACGTTACGGTTCCCGGTGTTCTCCAACCCATGCCAGCGCCCCGCGCGCGGCCGCGGCGCCCGTGGCGAGACACGCCTGTAACAAATATCCGCCGGTCGGTGCCTCCCAGTCCAGCATTTCGCCCGCGACGAACACGCCGGGCCGGTCCGTCAGCATGAAGCGCGCGTCGATTGTATCCGCTCGCACGCCGCCGGCGGAGGAGATGGCGCGCGCGATTGGCCGTGGCGCGCGGAACAGCAGCGGCAGGGCTTTGATCAGGCTGGCGAGGCCGTCCTGACTGGTGCCCGTGTGCAGGGCTTCTTGCACAAGGGCGACGGCCTCGTTCGAAAGGCCGCCGTGTTTGCGCAGAAAGCCGGACAAGGACTGGCCGCGGCGCGGGATCGACAGGCGTTGTTCCAGCACCTCTCGCGTCAAATCCGGCCGTAGGTCGATCGTTCCGCTCACCGCTCCCTCCTGGGCGATCGCGTCGCGGATCGCGGGAGAAAGGGCGTAGACGGCGCCGCCTTCCAGGCCGGTGGCGGCGATCGTGGCCTCGCCTTTGACAGTGCGGCCGCGGAACGTCAGCGCGATGCGTTTCAGCGGGCGGCCGGCGTGTTTGTCGCGGAGATGGGCGGACCATTCCACGTCGAAGCCGCAATTACTGGGCTGAAACGGCGCGGTGGGGAGGAGAGCGGACCAGTGGCCGTCGGAGCCCAGGCGGGGCCAGGAGGCGCCACCCAACGCCAGAATAACGATGTCCGGGCGGGCTATGGCGCGTCCCTCGGGCGTGTCGAAGGACAGGGCGCCGTCCTCTGCCCAGCCGGTCCATCGGTGACGGAGGCGGGTGGTAACGCCCAGTGCGCCAAGGCGGGAGAGCCAGGCGCGGAGGAGAGGGGAGGCTTTCATGGCGCGGGGGAACACGCGGCCGCTGCTGCCCACGAAGGTGGGTTGGCCCAGCGCCTCGCACCAGGCGATCAGGGCGGCGGGCGGGAAGGCGCGGATCGCGGGTTCGAGCCACGGGCGGGCGGGGCCGTAGCGGTCGAGAAATGAGTTGAGCGGTTCGGAATGGGTCAGGTTCAGGCCGCCGCGACCGGCCATGAGGAGTTTTCGGCCCAGAGAGGGCATGCGGTCGTAAATTGCGACCGCGACGCCGTGTGCGGCGAGGATTTCGGCGGCCATCAATCCGGCGGGGCCCCCGCCGAGGATGGCGGCGCTGGTCATGGCCGGGTGCCTCCGAAAGGACAGGCGGCGGAGGTCATGGGCTGGAGTCCGCGAAGGGCTCGACCGGGTACGTCACGCGTATCAGGCACAGCCCGTCCGCCGACGCCGTCGGTCCCGCCGCGCTCCTGTCCTTCGCCGCGAGCACCTGGGCGATTTTCTCCACTGGCCATTTCCCGTCGCCGACCAGCCGCAGCGTGCCCACGAGGTTGCGGACCTGGTGGTGCAGGAAGCTGCGGGCTTCCACGGCCACGGTGATCAGGTCGCCCAGGCGGCTGACGTCGAGGCGGTCGAGCGTGCGGATCGGGCTTTTCGCCTGGCAGGCGGCGGCGCGGAAGCTGGAAAAATCGTGTCTTCCAAGCAATGTTTGCGCGGCTTCGTGCATCTTTCCCGCGTCCAGCGGCGCGGCGACGTGCCAGACCTGACCCTCCAGCAGCGCGGGGCGGGCGCGGCGGTTGAGGATTTGGTAGCGGTAGGCGCGGTGGATGGCGGAGAAGCGAGGGTTCCAGCCCTCGGGCGCGGGTGCCGCCAGGACGACGGCCACCGGATGGGGCTTCATGTGGAAATTCAGGGCATCGCGGACCTGGCGCGCGGTGAAGCCGGTGGGGAGCGACAATGACGCAACCTGGCCGGCGGCGTGGACTCCGGAGTCGGTGCGCCCGGCGACGGTGGCGGCCACGGGCGCACCGTGGTTCAGGCGGGCGGCGGCGTTTTCCAGCACGTCCTGAACGGAAATTCCGGCGTCCTGGCGTTGCCAGCCGACGAAGGGCCCGCCGTTGTATTCGAGGAGGAGGGCCCAAGGGGAAAAAGGCTGGGAGGCAGGACTGGGAGAAGCGGGGGCCATGGGCCGCGGGTCAGGCGCCAAGACACGTGCCCGGCGGGAGTTTTTGGCCGCGGAGAAAGGCCGCGGCGTCCATCGCGGCCCGGCCCGCCAGTTGCACCCGGGTCAGACGCAGGGCGCCGGTGCCGCAGGCGACGGTCAGGCTGTTGTCGAGGATCGTGCCGGGCGCGCCGTCTCCGTTGGCCGTTTCGGCGCCAAGGATTTTCAGCACCGCGCCGTTCAAGGTGGAAAACGTGCCGGGCCAGGCGTCGAACGCCCTAACCCGGCGTTCGATCGCCGCGGCGTCCTGGGTCCAGTCGATCCGGCCGTCGTCGCGCGACAGTTTGGGGGCGTATGTCATGCCTTCGTCCGGCTGGGCCATGGGCTGGGAGGGAGACGCGAGTTCCTCCAGGATCAGCCGCGCGCCCATCTCGGCGAGCGCGTCGTGCAGCAGCGCGGTCGTGGTGTGGGGACCGATCGGGATCGTGCCGCGCCGCAGCATCGCGCCAGTGTCGAGGCCCGCGTCCATTTGCATGATCGTGATCCCGGTCTCGCCGTCGCCCGCGAGGACGGCGGCGTGGATCGGCGCGGCGCCGCGCCAGCGGGGCAGGAGGCTCGCATGGATGTTCAGGCAGCCGCGTTTGGGGGCGGCGAGCATCGGCGGCGGCAGGATCAGGCCATAGGCGGCGACCACGGCGGCGTCGAGGTTCAGGGCTTCGAAGGCCGCCCATTCTTCCGCGACCATGCGCAATCTGGGCGGGGTGCGCACGGGTAAGCCAAGCGCCTCGGCGGTGGCGTGGACAGGACAGGGGCGGACCGACTGGCCCCGGCCGGCGGGGCGGGCGGGCTGGCTGTAGACCGCCGCGATCTCATGCCCCGCGGCGTGCAGCGCGCGCAGGGCCGGAACGGCGAAATCGGGACTTCCCATGAAAGCGAGGCGCATGTGTCAGCCTGTCACCGCGGAAGACGCGGGGGAAGGGGGCATCTTACCGCTGCTTCGGCGCCGCTACCGCCGCTTCGGATCATCGCGCTTCAGGCGCTGTTCCTTGGCCAGGCGGCGCATGATCATGCTCCGCTTCAACGCGGAGAGGTGGTCGACGAACAACACCCCGTCCAGATGATCGATCTCATGCTGGAGGCAGGCATTCAGCAGTCCCTCGGCCTCGACCTCCTGGGCTTCGCCCGCCAGATCGAGGTAACGGACCTTGCAGCGCGCCGCGCGGGTCACGTCGGCGTATTGGCCGGGCAGCGACAAACACCCTTCCTCCCGCGTCGCCTGTTCCTTCGAAAGGTCCAGGATTTCGGGATTGATCAGCACCAGCGGATTGGATTTCTCCTCTCGCATCAGGTCGATGACGATCAGGCGCAGCAACTGCCCGACCTGAGGCGCGGCGAGGCCGATGCCCGGCGCGGCATACATGGAAGCGAACATCTTCGCGGTCAGATCGCGGACGAGGCCGTCGTCTTCCTTGCCAATAGGCCGGGCCTTGGCTTTCAGGATCGGGTTGGGCGCGATCAGGATGGGGATCGTGGGGGCGATGGAGGACATGCGCCGGGATTTAGTCTCGGTGCCGGTTCGGATCAACCTCCTGGGCGAGCGGCCAGAGGCAAGGCAGCCCCCATCGGCACGCACATGATGGTAAGGATGACTTCTCGCGGCGGAGAGTCGTTGCATATCCGTCATGGCCCGGCTCGACCGGGCCGCCGGGAGCGTCGTATCATCGCTTTTCAGGCACGCATTGACGCCGAGCCTGCCCGGACGCCACGGACGTCCCGCTTCCGGTAGGCCGGGCTGCGACGGTATGTGGACAGGTCTTCCCCGCAAGTTCGCGCCCATGGCGCTCCCCCCCTTCGGCGCCCGCCCTGGCGGCGTTCGAAAGGCCGGGCGCCTCGCGATCTCCTGGGCGGAGCCACGAAGCTTTTTTGCTTTCCCGCCTCGCCGCCGTCTTGTATGAAAATCGGAAAATTGTCCCGAAAATGGATTGTCCCAGAGGGGTACATCGCCAGCCTGGCCACCGCTTCGGGGGCGTGGCCGACGATGAGACGCGCATTGGATCCAGGTCATGACCAGTACCATCGTTACAGGCACTTTAAACGGTTTCGCATTCGCCGCCACGGGCGACACCCTGGTCAATAACGGTACGATCGCGGGAACCGTTTCGAGCACATTCCAAAACGATACCGTGGCGAACGCCGGGCGGATCGACGCGGGCACATCCTCCGCGACGGGTGTGTTTTTCGCCAATGGCGGCGCGGTCTCCAATCAGCCGGGCGCCTTTATCGGCGGCTATAAGGCGATCGCCGGGGCGGGCGCCGGAGTTCAGGTCGTCAACGCCGGCACCGTTACCGGCGCCACCTCCGCCAACGGCCTGGGCGCCTATCTCGCGGCGGGCGGGACGATCGGCAACCAGGCGACGGGCCGGATTCTCGGCGCCAAGGGCATCGTCGTCCGTGGCGGTGGCGCGACCATCTCCAACGCCGGTACCATCCGTGGCGAGGGCGGCACGGCGATCTCGCTCGCGGCCGGCTTTCAAAACACGGTCACCGCGACGCCGGGCGCGGCGTTCGAGGGTCTGGTGGACGGCGGGAACACGATCGGCGGAGGGCAGCTCAGCACGCTGGTCCTGGAGTCCGGAACCGGCAACAACCTGCTGTCGGGTCTTGGTACAAAATTCACGAATTTCGCTCAGGTCTCCATCGCCAGCGGAGCGGTCTGGGCGTTCACCGGCGGTAACACGCTCGCGAGCGGCGCGACACTGACGTCCAATGGCACGGCCTTCGCCGCGCTTGGCACATTCGCGAACGCGGGTCTGGCGGCGCAAGGCCTTTTCCTGGGCGACCTGGGCACCATCGCCAACCAGGCGAGCGGGACGATCGCCGGAACGACGGGCGTCTATGCCAAGACCGGGACGTCGGCGCTGACGAACGCGGGCCGGATCTCCGGCGACACGGCCGGGGGCACGGGCGTGCTGATGGGCGTGTCCAACATCTTGTCCGTGAACAACCTGTCCGGCGGCACCATCGCCGGGTTCAAGGGCGTCTTTCTGTTTGGCGGCGGTTCGGGCGCGACCAACGCCGGACGAATCCTGGGCGACACGGCGGCGGGCAAAGGCGTCGAGTTGTTCGGGGGCGCGGGTCTGGTCAACCAATCCGGGGGGACCGTCGCGGGGAAATTCGCGGTCTACGGAGGCGACGGCGCTACTGTCTCGAACGCCGGCAGCCTCGCCGGTCTGGGGTCGAACGGTGGCGCGGGTGTGTCGCTCAAGGCCAGCGGCACGGTCGGTAACCTGGCGGGCGGCGAGATTTCCGGGTTTCTGGGGGTTTATGCCGGCACCGGCGCGGCGACGGTGACGAACGACGGCCGGATCCTGGGGGATACGGCGGCGGGGTTCGGGATCGTCCTGAACAATGGCGGATCGCTTGGTAACCAGGCGGGCGGCGCCATTCTGGGCCATATCGGATTGTTGGCGAACGCCGCGGTGTCGGTGTCGAACGCGGGAAGCATCGCCGCGGGGACCGCCACCGGGGACGCGGGTCTGCGCCTGAACAAAGGGGGATCTGTTTCCAACGCGACTGGCGGTACGATCTTCGGCGGCTACGGCATCGACGCCGGCGGCGCGTCGGTCGCGATCGTCAACGCCGGGCGGATCGGCCTGAACGCCACGACGGCCCTCGCGGTCAAGGTCCAGGCGGGAGGCACGCTGACAAATTTGGCGAGCGGCACGGTGATTGGCCTGACCGCCCTGATCGCCGGGTCCGCGCCCTTTTCCGTGGTCAACGCCGGGCGGATCGACGGCCAGACCTTGAGCGGCGGCGGTGTCTCGCTCACCGCCGGGGGGCTGGTCTCGAACCAGTCCGGCGGCACGATTCAGGCGGGAGTCGGCGTTCGCGTCCAGGGGGGCGCGGGGACGGTGGCCAACGATGGGCGGATCGCGGGATTCGCTGGCGCGGCGGTCTCGTTCGCCGCCGGTTTCGCGAACCGGGCGATCGTCGGGACGGGCGCGAGTTTTCTGGGCGCCGTCGATGGCGGCAACACGATCGGCGCCACCGCGGTCAGCACCTTGGAACTGGCGTCCGGGGCGAGCGCCGGGACTCTGACCAACCTGAACACGTCGTTCGTCAATTTCGGCCAGATCGCGGTGGACAGCGGCGCCACCTGGACGTTGTCGGGGCAGAACACCGTCGCGAGCGGGGTCACCGTCGCCAACAGCGGCACGCTGATCGCCTCCGGGACGCTGATAAATGGCGGGGTCATCGGCGGCGGGGTGGGTTTGGCCACGGGCGCGGTGGCGACGAACCTGTCCACCGGCACCATCTCCGGGCCTATCGCCATCGCGGGCAAAGGCGCCGGCGCGACAATCGTCAACCAGGGGATCGTCGCGGGCGGCACCACGGCGGGCGGGCGCGGGATCGCGCTGGCGGTGGGCGGTTTGGTCACCAATAAGACCGGCGGGACAATCTCCGGGCTGTATGGCGTTTACAGTCAGAACAGCGAGACATCGGTCCTGAACGCCGGCGGGATCTCCGGCGGCGGCACCGGCAATGCCGGTGTTGTTCTGAAGGGCGGCGGCACGCTGACCAACCAGGCGGGGGGCGCGATTTCGGGCGAAACGGGCGTCCGGGTTCTTCAGGGGGCGGCCACCGTCGCCAATGCCGGCACCATCGGCGGCACCGGCGGCACCGCCGTTGCCATGGCCGCCGGTTACGCCCAACGGGCGATCGTGTCGCCCGGCGCGGTGTTCTCGGGCCTGGTCGATGGCGGCAACACGATCGGCGCCACCGTCGCGAGCACGCTGGAACTGGCCACCGGCGCCGGCATCGGGACGCTGACCAACCTCGCCTCCGCCTTCACGAATTTCAGCCGGATCGTGGTGGACACAAGCGCGCTCTGGGCCTTCGCGGGCGGGAACACGATCGGCACCGGGGTCACGTTCGCCAGTTACGGGTCGCTGTTCGGAACGCTCGCGAATGCCGGTCTGGTTCAGAACGGTCTGGCGTTCGCGGCCGGCGGCTATATCGCCAACCAGGCAGCGGGCAACATTGGCGGCACGATCGGCGTCGCGGTCTCCGGCGGCGCGGGGACGGTCTTCAACGCCGGCAGCATCTCCGGATCGGGCGGAACCGCGGTTTCCTTGGCATCGGGCTTCTCCCATCGCGTGGTGGCCGCGCCCGGCGGCGCCTTCACGGGCATCGTGCAGGGCGGCAACACCGCCGGAGCCACCGCGGTCAGCACGCTGGAACTGATCTCCGCCGCGCCCGCCGGGACCCTGTCGGGTCTGGGGTCCCAGTTCCTCGGTTTCGGCCGGATCCAGATCGACGCGGGCGCGGCCTGGGCTTTTACCGGGGCCAACACGATCGCGAGCGGCACGACGTTGAGTCTCGCCGCCGCGGCCTCTCTGACATCCGGCGGGTCGCTGGTCGCGTTGGGATCGGTCGTCAACGCGGGCACCATTCAGCAAGGACTCAGCGCGGGCGCCAACGGCTTCGTCACCAACCAGTCCGGCGGCACCATCGCGGGCAAGATCGCGATGGGTGGCACGGCGGCCGGGATTTCCGTGGCGAACCGCGGCGCGATCCAGGGCGCGACAACCACCGGCGGCTTTGGCGTTTCGTTGCGGTCCGGCGGCCTGGTCACCAACCAGTCCGGCGGCACCGTCACGGGACGAACGGCCATCGGTGCCTTGACCGGCGCGCTGACGGTGGCGAACAGCGGCGTCGTCGCGGGCTATGGGGTAAACAGTGTCGGCGTGTCGCTGTCCGCGGGCGGGAAGGTCAACAACCAGTTTGCCGCGACCGTCTCGGGCGCCACGGGCGTGCGTGGCGGCGCTTCCCCCACGACGGTGATCAACTTCGGCACGATTTCCGGCGCCACCGCGGGCGGGCGCGGGGTGGATCTGTTTGGCGGCGGGGCGGTCTACAACCAGGCCTATGGCCGGATCGAGGGCGAAACCGGCATCAGCTTTTATAACAGCGGCGGGACCGTCACCAATCTGGGGACAGTGGCCGGGTCGGGCGGCACGGCGGTGTCCATGGCCGCCGGCTACGAGAACCTGGTGCGGGTCGCGGGCGGGGCGGTGTTCTCCGGCCTTGTCGATGGCGGCAACGCGGTGGGCGGCACGGCGGCCAGCACGCTCCAGCTCACGGCCTATGGCCTTGACGGCACGCTGAGCGGTCTCGGGTCGAACTTCGTCAATTTCCAGACCGTCGAGGTCGGCCTGGGCGCGCTCTGGACCCTGACCGGGAGCAATGCGCTGACCGCCGGGCAAACCTTGATCAACAACGGGTCCTTGATTCTGACGGACACGACGATCGTCACCGATGTGCTTCTGGGCAAAGGCAAGGCGACCCTGGGAGACGGCGGCCGGCTGACGGTCGGCGGCAGCGTCGCGGCGGGGGAAACCATCGGGCTCGACGGCGCGTCCGCCGGACTGTTCCTGTCCACGCCCACCGCGATGTCCGGGGCGGTGACCAAATTCGGCCTCGACGACACCATCGATCTGGCCGGGGTCGCGCCGGAGACCGTGGATTTCTTCGGCGGTTCCATTCATTTCGGGTCCGGTTACAGTTTCGCGCTGTCGCTGTTGGGCGGGACGAACGTCCGGGCGGTCTCTGACGGTGCCGGCGGAGCGCTGCTGTCGGTCGCGTGCTTCGCGGCGGGAACCCGGATCGGCACGGACCAAGGCCCGGTGGCGGTCGAGGACCTGCGCATCGGCGACCGGATCGCGCTGGCGGAAGGCGGCAGCGCCCCCGCTGTCTGGATCGGGCGGCGGACGGTGGACTGCGCGCGGCATCCAGACCCCATGCGCGTGTGGCCGGTGCGCGTGCGCGCGGGCGCGTTCGGGCCGGGCGCGCCCGCGTGCGACCTGATCCTGTCCCCAGACCACGCGGTGTTCGTCGAGGGTATGCTGGTGCCAATCCGCCTGCTGATCGACGGCGCCGCGATCGTCCAGGAGCCCAGGGACAAGGTGACTTATTTCCATGCGGAGGTGCCGGAGCATGCGGTGATTCTCGCGGAGGGCCTGCCGGTGGAAAGCTACCTCGACACCGGCGACCGATCGGATTTCGAAGGCTCTGGCGCGATGCGGCTGTTCCCGATGTTCGGCGCGGGGCGGACGGCGGCGCTGTGGGAAACAATGGGGGCGGCGCCGCTGGTGCTGCGGGGCCCGGACCTGGAACGGGCGAGGGCCGCGGTCGCGCGGGCGGCGCGGACCTGGCGGGCCGGCGCCTAAGGCCTCGTCCGCCGCGCCGGGATCGCGCCTCTCCGCGAAACGTGCGAGACTGACGCGTTCCCAACGGCCCCCCGCGCATGTCGATCGCCGTCTTCCTGTCCACCGTCACGGACGAATTTCGCTTCTACCGCGACGAACTCGCGCGCGACCTGAAGCGCCACAACGTCGAGGTCAAAGTCCAGGAGGACTTCAAGGGCCTTGGCGGCGACACGCTGGACAAGCTGGACGTCTATATCCGCCATTGCCACGCCGTCGTGCATCTGGTCGGCGATATGACGGGGTCCTCGCCCGGCGCGCCGGAGGTCCAGGCGCTGCTGGTCAAATACCCTGACCTTCCGGACCGGTTCCCGCCGCTGCGCGACGCCATCGCCGCGGGCCACGCCGTCTCATACACCCAGTGGGAGGCGTGGCTGGCGTTGTATCACGGCAAACTCCTCCTCACCGCCAAAGCCGAGCCCGCCGCCGCGCGCGGTCCCGCCTGGGCGCCCACCGACGCCTCCCGCGCGGCGCAGGCGGCGCATCTGGGGCGGCTGGAGGCGGTGCGGCGGTTCCCGGATTGCAAGTTCGAAAACCCCGCCGATCTCGCCCGCCACATCGCCTACACCGGGATCATGGACCTGCTGGTCCAGGACTACGCGGCCGAGGCGGGGCGGGAACGCGATGTGGCCCAGGGGTTCATCCGGGAGATGGCGGGGCGAGTGGCGGCCGATCCGGGGCTGGACCTGGAGGGCATGAAACAGGCGGTCCGCAACGCCATCGAGATTTTCGAGAAGGAAATCGCCGGCGGGCCGACCCGGACGAATTTCGGCGAGATCGTCGACAAGGCGCTGGCCCATGCGAAAGCCCAGGCCGCGGCGGGGAAATCCGGACTGGCGCGCGCGGGGCTGCGAAAGACCGCGGCGGAGCTGCGGCGGGAGGAAACCGAACGCCGCGCCACCTACACCGAGCAAATGACGGCGCTGTTCGCCCAGGAACGCGACATCGCCCTGGCGTCCTACGACGGCGCGGCGGCGGCGGCGGCGATCGAGGCCCTGGCCGAGGCGCTGCACGCGGACCAGCGCGACGCGCGCCGGGACCTGTTGATCGCCGAGGGAGACGCGCTTCTCGAACACGGCCGCGACCGCGGCAGCAACGTGCATCTGCTCGCCTGCATCGCCGTCCGAAGGGCGACGCTGACCCTGGCCGCCACCCCGGACGAAATCGGCCACGACCGGACAACTCTCGGCCTCGCGCTCTGGACCCTGGGTTCGCGCGAAAGCGGGACGGCGCGGCTGGAGGAGGCGGTGACGGCCTACCGCGCGTCCCTGGAGGAAAGGACGCGGGACCGCGTGCCGCTCGATTGGGCCTTGACGCAGATGAACCTCGGCAACGCGCTCGCGACCCTGGGCTCGCGCGAAAGCGGGACGGCGCGGCTGGAGGAGGCGGTGACGGCCTTCC
>CANJJS010000131.1 GCA_947474705.1 Acetobacteraceae bacterium
ATGACGGCGGCGGATTTCGGCAATCGTATCCATGTACAACACCCCAGACTCTCCAGCATAAACGCCGGAGGATCGCACGGACCGGGGTGGAAACTATTGGACGCTGTTTACCCCCGGAATCTGGAAAGGTTTGCACGCTGTTTTACACGAAAGGGGACGGGTTGGCGCGCGCGGGAGGCGTTTGTCCCGAGGCCGGCGGCTTCCCGGGCGGCGGCGCGGTCTGCGCGCCGGCGCGCGACGCGGAAACGCCAATCGCGGTCAGCAACACCGCCAGCGCGAGACACAAACCCCTGACCGAAACGCCGGAACTCGTCATGCTACCGTACCTGTGTTCTGGTTATGCCGCGCCACCGGATTGTCCACGCGGCGGGGTGGCTCTGCCAACACCGCCACGGGCCTGATAGTGTTTCCGCGAACTGGGAGCAAACGCCATGAAATTCGGCATCCGTTATTGCAACACCGGCCGTTACGTACACCCTACCAACGCCGTCGAACTCGTCCAGGCCGCCGAGTCGGCCGGTTTCGAGTCCGCCTGGACGGTCGAACACACGGTCATCCCGCACGGCTACCAATCCGCCTACCCCTACACCTCCGACGGCCGCCTGCCCGGCGGCGAGGGCGACTTCGTCCTGCCCGATCCGCAGATCTGGATGGCCTATGTCGCCGCCCACACCTCGAAAATCAAGCTCGCCACCGGCATTCTGATCCTGCCCCAGCACAACCCCGTCATCTGCGCCAAACAGGTCGCCACGCTCGATTTCATGTCCGGCGGCCGGATCATCCTGGGCATCGGCGTCGGCTGGCTTCGCGAGGAATTCGAAGCCCTGGGCGTTCCCTTCGCCGAGCGCGGCGCCCGCACCGAAGAATACATGCATGCGCTCCGCGCCCTGTGGACCATGGACCGCCCCAGCTACGACGGACGGTTCGTCCACTTCAAAGACGCCTATATGCGGCCGAAACCCGCGAACGGCACGGTCCCGATCGTCATCGGCGGCCACTCCAAGGCGGCCGCGGCCCGCGCCGGACGCATGGCGGACGGATTCTTCCCGGCCCGCGGCGCCTCGCCCGAACTGCTGGCCGTTGTGCGCGGCGCGGCCGAAGCGGCGGGACGGGACCCGGCGGCGGTGGAAATCACCGCCAGCATGCCCGAGGACCCGGCGGAACTCCCCGCGATGGCCGCGCGCGGCATCTCCCGGGTGCTGGTCCCCGTGACCAGCGTCGCCGGTCTGAAACGCACGGCCAAGGGCGTCGAAGGCGTGCTGTCCTGGAAAGACACGATCGAGAAATACGCCGGTCTGTGATCGCGGGGAGAGGACCGGTCCGCGCGCGGACCGGCCCCCGTTTCCCTACTTCAATTCGAAGCGAAACTTGACTTTTCGGCCAAGGATCGCCACGATCAGAAGCAAGAGGAGTAGACGTTGTAGCATCTCTCTTCTCCAGCGATTGGCCGGTGGGACCACCCCACCGGCCATTTCCTTATGACGGGCAATGGTTAATCGTCCGTTGACGCCGCCAGGCGCTTTTCCCCGCCCCAACCCGATGATAGACAGCGCCCGCATCATCCACGGGAGCGCCCCCTTGCCCACGATCGTCGATCTCACCGCCCGCCAGGTTCTCGACAGCCGGGGCAATCCCACCGTCGAATGCGACGTCACGCTGGAAAGCGGCGGCTTCGGCCGCGCCGCGGTTCCGTCCGGCGCCTCCACCGGCGCGCACGAAGCCGTGGAACTGCGCGACGGCGACAAATCCCGCTATGGCGGCAAAGGCGTTCTGACGGCGATCCGCAATATCGAAGGCGAGATCCTGGAAGCCATCGGCGGCATGGACGCGACCGATCAGGTTCAGATCGACAACATCATGATCGACCTGGACGGCACCCCCAACAAGGCGCGACTTGGCGCGAACGCCACCCTGGCCGTCTCCCTCGCCGTCGCCAAAGCCGCCGCCGACCACCTTGGCTTGCCCTTATATAAGTACGTGGGCGGCGTTTACGCGCGCACCCTGCCCGTCCCCATGATGAACATCCTGAACGGCGGCAAACACGCCGACAACCCGATCGATATTCAGGAGTTCATGATCCAGCCGATCTCCGCCCCCACCATCGCCGACGCCGTCCGGATGGGCTCGGAAATCTTCTCGACGCTGAAGAAAGAACTCCACGACGCCGGGCACAACACCAATGTCGGCGACGAAGGCGGCTTCGCCCCCAACCTGAACTCCGCCGACGAAGCCCTGAGCTTCATCGCCAAGGCCGTCGAAAAAGCCGGCTACCGCATGGGCGAGGACATCACCTTCGCGCTCGACCCCGCCTCCACCGAGTTCTTCAAGGACGGCAAATACCACCTGGAAGGCGAAGGCAAGATCCTCGATTCCGAGGGCATCGTTCGCTACTACGAAGACCTCTGCGCCCGTTACCCCATCGTCTCCATCGAGGACGGGTGCGCCGAGGACGACTGGGACACCTGGAAGCTTCTCAACGACCGCATCGGCGGCAAAGTCCAGCTCGTCGGCGACGATTTGTTCGTGACCAACCCGGAACGTCTGCGTTTGGGCATCGAACGCGGCTCCGCCAACGCCATCCTGATCAAGGTCAACCAGATCGGCACGCTGTCGGAAACCCTGGAAGCCGTCGAACTCGCCCATCGCGCGGGCTGGAACGCGGTCATGAGCCACCGCTCCGGCGAGACCGAGGATGCGACCATCGCCGACCTCGCGGTGGCCACGAATTGCGGGCAGATCAAGACCGGCAGCCTGGCGCGTAGCGACCGGACCGCGAAGTATAACCAACTCATCCGGATCGAGGCCGAACTCGGCCGCGCGGCCCGTTACGCGGGCCGGACAATTTTGCGGCGCTGACGCGATGGGGCGGCGGTTCGTCCGCCGCCCAAACGCTTCGCGCGGCTATTGAATGCGCAGGCCGATGCCGGGCAGGCCCAGGTAAACCGCCGGTGGCGCGTAGTAGGCGCTGGGGGCGTAGCCGTAATGGGGACGATAGTGCGGCCGGTGATGACGGTGCTCCCAGCGTTCATGCGCCCAGCGGTCGTGGCCGCGGTGATTGTAGCCGTATCCGGGATGGCCGTAGCCGCCGTGGTGGCCGCCCCGCCCCCAGGGATCGGCGGCGGCGGGCGCGGCCGCCGCCAGCACAAAACCAACACCCAGCACCGCGGCGATAACGGAACGATGGTTCATGGTAACCTCCCGCCGGTGGACCAATCCCCGGCCTGAAAGCGACTCTGCCCTTCGATCGTGGCGGCTTCTGGGCCAGAGCATGGCTTTTTCTTTCTCTTTCCGTCCGATTCGCGGTAACATTCGCCACCGGCCGGCGAGGATTCCATGCGGAGCGAAACCCTGAAAACCCTGGGACAGGACATCAAGCGGCAGGCGAAATCCGCCGCGACGCCCGCGATCCTCCTCGCTTTCACCGGCATATTCGCCTGGCAGGCGACGCAAGGCGACCACGGCCTGATCATGCGCTCGCAACGCCAGACCCAAATGAAACAGGCCGAGGCCAACCTCGCCGCCGCGAAGGCGGAACGCGACAAATGGGAACGCAAGGTCGCCGGGCTCACCGCCGCGCATCTCGACCGCGACGCGCTGGATCAACGGGCGCGCGAGTTGCTGAACCTCGCCGACCCGAACGAGATTGTTTTGCAGTACGGCCCGAAGGACAAGCTTTTCTGATCGGTTTGGCGCACCGCCGCGCTCCCGTCACGGTCCGACGACATTCGCGATGTTTCGCGCGGGCGGACCATTCACGCCTTCGCCCGGTCCGGCGCCCGCTGAAACACCCGTGCCCACCATGACGCCAGGCGGCGGGACGTCCCCCCGCTTATTTTCGCGCCCCGGCTTACAATGGCACCGCCGCGGCGCCATCCTCTTCGAATGCGCCTCTCCCTTCGCCTCATCGCGCCCGCCATCCTGCTCGCCGCCGCGGCCGCGATCTGGTGGTTCGGTCTCGCGAGCCAGTTGTCCTGGTCGACCCTCGCGCGCGAACAGGCGGCCTTGCGGGCGTGGGTTTCGGCGCATCCGCTCGCGGCGGGCGGTCTTTACGTCGCGGCGTATATCGCCGCGGTGGCCTTCTCCTTGCCGCAGGCGATCCTGTTGACCGTGACCGGCGGCCTGCTGTTCGGCACGGTGGCGGGGGCGTTGCTGGCGGCCACCGGCGCGACGATCGGCGCCATCCTGCTGTTCCTGGTCGCGCGCTCCGCCTTCGGCGATCCCTTGGCGCGGCGCGGCGGGACCCGGCTTGGCGTCTTGCGCGACGAACTGCGGCGCGACGGGTTTTCCTATCTGCTGGCGCTGCGGCTGATCCCGGTCATCCCCTTCTTTCTGGTCAACCTCGCGGCGGCGCTGTGCGGCATGCGGCTGCGCGATTTCGTGGCGGCCACCCTGATCGGCATCATGCCCGCGACCTTCATCGTCGCTTCCATCGGCGCCAGCTTAGGCCAGGTTCTCGCCTCGGATCAGACCCCGGACCCGCGAATCCTGCTCTCCCCACAGGTCCTCGGCCCCCTCCTGGCTCTCGCCGCGCTCTCAGCTCTGGGCCCCGCATGGCGGAAATGGCGAGCACGGCATGGCTGATTTCGGCCTGATCGTCATCGGAGCGGGCGCCGCCGGCCTGTCGCTCGCGGCGGGCGCGGCGCAACTCGGGGTCAAAACCGCGCTCATCGAACGCGACCGCATGGGCGGCGACTGCCTCAATTTCGGCTGCGTGCCCAGTAAGGCGCTGCTCGCCGCCGGACATGCCGCCAATGCCATCCGCGACGCCGCCCGTTTCGGCGTGCATGCCGGAGAGCCGCGGATCGACTGGGACGCGGTCCGCGCCCATGTCCATGGCGTTATCGCCGCCATCGCGCCAAATGACTCCGAAGCCCGCTTCGCCGCTCTCGGCGTCACCGTCATCCGCGGCGAGGCCAGGTTCGTCGATCGCGAGTCCATCCAGGTCGACGGCCGCCGCCTGACCGCCAAACGCTTCGCCGTCGCGGCGGGCGGACGCGCGGCGATCCCGCCTTTACCCGGCCTTTCGGACATCCCGTACTGGACGAACACGTCTTTGTTCGACCTCGCGGAAAAGCCGGACCATCTGCTGATTTTGGGCGGCGGGCCGATCGGACTGGAGATGGCGGACGCATTCGCCGGGTTGGGCTGCCGGGTCACGGTTGTTTCGTCCGGGCCGATCGCCGCGCGCGACGACCCGGAACTCGCCGCCGGGTTGCGGGACGCGCTGATCCGGCGAGGGATCGTTCTCCTGGAAGGCACGCCCGCCGCCGCCGCCGAAGCCGGGCCGGTTCTGGTCCTGGCCGATGGGCGGCGCGTCGCGGGCTCCCATCTCCTTGTCGCCGTGGGACGCCAACCGAACACCGAGTCGTTGAACCTGGAGGCCGCCGGCGTCGCGACGACCAAAGCGGGGATCGTCACGGACAAGGGTCTGCGCGCGCCGGGCAACCGCCGCGTCTGGGCCATGGGCGACATCGCCGACCCAATCGGCATCGGCCCATACGCCTTCACGCATGCCGGTTCGTATCACGCCTCGCTGATCGTCCGGCGGATGCTGTTCCGGCTGCCCGCGCGACTCGACTACAGCGCCTTCCCCCGGGTCACCTACACGCACCCCGAACTGGCCCAGACCGGGCTCACCGAAGCCGAGGCGATCGCGGCCGGCCACAAGGTGAACGTGCTCCGCTGGAACCTGTCCGAAAACGACAGGGCCATCGCCGAACGGGACGAAGATGGGATGGTCAAGCTGGTCGTCAGCGGCAATCGCGTGATTGGCGCGGGGATGTTGGGCACCAACGCGGGCGAGATCGTTGGCCAGTGGACCCAGGCGATCGCGCGTAAAACGCCAGTCTCGGCCCTGGCCGGGCAGATCGTAGCCTACCCCACCCGGGCCGAGGCCGGGAAGCGGGCGATTGGCGCCTGGTTCGCGCCAAAACTCTTCGCCGCGCGCACCCGGGCGTTGGTGCGGTTTCTGCAACGCTTCCCCTGAGCGGCGGGCGTTGCGGCGGCGGCGCCACGGAATTAGCCTCGGGCCGCCCTTCACACCACGGGCCCATGCCGCGCCCGCCGACTCGCGCATGACCCGCCGCAACGCCGGAGTTCCGTCATGTCCATCACCTCGTCCACCTGGGATCCGGCGCAATATCTGAAATTCTCCAACGAACGCATTCGCCCGGCACTCGATCTGCTGGCCCAGATCCCGCAAATCGCGGCGAAACATGTCGTCGATCTCGGCTGCGGCACGGGCAATATGACCGCGATCCTGAAGCAGCGCTTTCCGGCGGCCGATGTCATGGGGGTCGATGGCGCCGGGTCGATGCTGGAGAAAGCTCGCGCCGCCGCCCCGGATTGCCGATTCGCGCTTGGCGATTTCAACACCTGGACGCCCGAAACCCCGCCCGATCTGATCTTCTCCAACGCCGCGCTGCATTGGGTCACCGACCACGACGTGCTGTTCCCCCGGCTGTTATCGCTGCTCGCGCCTGGCGGCATCCTCGCCGTGCAGATGCCCGCGATGCACGACGCGCCGCTGCGGCGCCTGCAAAACGACATCGCGCGACTCGAACCCTGGTCGCATAGTCTCGGCGACGCCGGCTACGCGCGCGGGCTGATGCCGGTCGAGGCCTACTACGACACGATCCGTCCGCGGGCGGCGGCGCTGGATATGTGGGAAACCACTTATTTACATGTGCTCACCGGCCCGGACGCGGTCACGGAATGGGCGGCGGGCAGCAGTTTGCGCCCGTTCCTGGACAAACTGCCGCCGGATTTGGCCGCGAGCTATCGCGCCGCGTATTCCGAGGCGCTGAGACCGCATTATCCCCGGCGGCCCGACGGGACGACGCTCTTGCCGTTCAAGCGATTTTTTTTCGTGGCGCGCATATAATCGCGTTCGGATTCAGACTTCGTTAACCTTTGGCGTTTAGCTTTCCTTCACCAAAAGGGTGAAAGGAGAGCAAAATGAGTAGTTTCGTGAATCTGAACTCCCCCAGCTATATGCCGACGCTCTTCGGCGGCGGACCGGCGGGCAACAGCCTGTTGGATACTTTGTATGGCCGGACCAAGCCGGTGGCGGGAAACACCAATCCGATCGCCGCTCTGGCCCAGGCGCGAAGTGGGGAGAAGAAGCAGGTCGAGCGGGTGGCGGCGGAGCCCGAGGTGAAGCGCGACCTCGCGCGGTTCGCGCAGGCGCTGGCGAAGGCGAAAACCCCGGCCGATCTTCTGAACGATCCCGCCGCGCTGAAAGTGCTGTTGACCGCGAACGGCCTCGGCGATCAGTCCGGCGCGCCGGCGCTGGCGAAGCAGGCGTTGTTGTCCGATCCGGCGAAATCCGACGCCCTGGTCAATCGTTTGTCCGACTCGCGATGGAAAACGATCAACAAGACCTACGATTTCGCCAACAAGGGCCTGACCGTCCTGCGCGATCCCACGATCCAGGCGGCGGTCGCCAACGGATACGCGGAGGTCCATTGGCGCGAGAGCCTGGATCGGACAACCCCGGGCCTGTCCAACGCCATGGACTTCATGAAGCGCGCCGGGACGATCACCTCCGCCGTTCAGGTATTGGGCGATCCCACCTTCCGCGCGGTCGTCACCACCGCCCTGGGCCTGCCCAAACAAATCGCGTTCCAGACCCTGAACGCACAGGAAACCGCCATCTCGAAACGCCTGGATCTGACAAAGTTCAAAGACCCTGGGTTCGTGCAACAGTTCACCCAGAGATATCTTCTGGCGGCGTCAGACGCGGCGAAGACCGAGGCCTCGGCGGCGGCCGCCTCGGGGACCGGCGCCGATCTCTCGTCGCTGGCGGCCCGCGCGGGGGGGCTGGTGGTTTGAAACAGCGCGGCGCGGCGGCGAGCGGAAGATTGACGGCCCCGGCCGCCATCCGTATAAGCCGCCGCTCATGACGGGCGTTCCGAAAGGGCGCCCTGTCCCGCGTTGGCGTGGGACCGACAGGCCTGGAGAGTAACCGTGAAACGCACCTATCAACCGTCGAAGCTCGTCCGCAAGCGCCGCCATGGCTTCCGGCTCCGGATGGAAACCGTTGGCGGACGCCGGGTGCTGGCGAATCGCCGCGCCAAGGGCCGCAAGCGCCTTTCGGCCTGAGGACGGGCGGCCAGGCATTGGCCGCGCCCCCCGCGTGTCCGCATCCCTCCCGCCCCAGGCGCCGGCGCCCGCTCGCCTGAAACGGCGCGCGGAATTCTTGCGCGTCGCCGCGAAGGGACGCAAAGCCGCGACCCATGGTCTGGTGTTGCAGGCACTGCGACAGGACACACCCGGTCTCGCGAGGATCGGGTTCACGGTCACCAAAAAAGTCGGCAACGCCGTGGTGCGCAATCGCACCCGGCGGCGTCTGAAAGAGGCCGCGCGGCTGGAACTGGCCGAATACCCGGTCTCCGGCGTCGATCTGGTTCTGATCGGGCGCGACACCACGCGCGGCCGCGATTTCGCCCAGTTGCGCGACGACTTCCGCCGCGCCTTGCGAAAAACCGCGGTCCTGTGACACCCGCCGCGCACGTGGCGGTCGGCGCCGTTCGCGTCTATCAGTGGACCATCCGGCCGCTGATTGGCGCGCATTGCCGTTTTTGGCCCAGTTGTAGCGACTACGCGATTGACGCATTGCGCCATCATGGGGCACTGCGCGGCGGCACTCTCGCGGCGCGGCGTATCCTGCGTTGCAATCCTTGGCATGAAGGCGGCTGGGACCCGGTACCGGAGCCCACTCGCCCAATGGGGCATTGATGGATCAAAAACGGCTGGTCATGGCGATCGCGATCTCCCTCGCGATCATGCTGGGCTTTCAATATTTCGTGACGCCTTATCTGCCGAAACCGGCCGCGCCCCCCGCGCAGGTGGCCGCCGGCGGGCCCGCGACTCCAGGCGTCACCGCCACGCCGGGCATGCCCGCGGCGGAACCCGCCGCCAACCAGGTGCCAAAAAACGTCCCGCGCGTCGCCATCGCAGCGAAGAAGCTCTCGGGGTCCATCAGCCTGCTGGGCGCGCGACTCGACGACGTCGTGATGACGGACTACCGCGACACCATCGAACCGGCCTCCCCCCATGTCCGGCTGCTGGAACCGCGCTCCGACGAACATCCCTATTACGTGCAATACGGCTGGACGGCGCCCGCCGGCGAAACGGTGAAACTCCCCGCCGACGACACCGTCTGGACCGCGACCGGCGGCCCCCTCGTCTCCGGCGGCAAAGTCGAACTGAGCTGGGACAACGGCGCCGGCCTGACCTTCGCGATCGCCTTCTCGGTCGACGAGGACTACCTGTTCACCGTCCGCCAGAGCGTGAAAAACACCACCGGGGCGCCCGTGAAACTGCTGCCCTGGTCGCGCATCCGCCGCGACTACAAGCCTGAGACCTCCGGGTATTACGTCCTTCACGAGGGCATGCTCGGCGTCATCGACGGCAGCCTGAAAGAAACCACCTACGACGACGCCAAATCGGCCGGCGAGAAAAAGCGCGGCATCGCCCTCGACTCGAACACCCCCAACGGCTGGGCCGGCATCACCGACAAATACTGGCTGACGGCGATGATCCCCGATCAGGCCGTGCCAATGCATGTTTATTTCCGCCATATCGAGGACAAGGCCGCCGTCAACAAAGACCGCTACCAGGTCGACTATGTCACGCAGGAACCCACGGTCGCGGCCCCCGGCGGCGAGTCCGTCTTCAACTCCAACCTCTTCGTCGGCGCGAAGGTGGTCCGTCTGCTCGACCGGTACGAGGCGCAACTGAAGCTGCCGCACTTCGATAAGGCGGTGGACTTCGGCTACTTCTACTTCCTGACCAAGCCGATCTTTTACGCCATCGATTTCTTTTACGGGCTGCTGGGCAATTTCGGCGTCGCCATCATGGTGTTCACCGTGATCGTGAAGGCGCTGTTCTTCCCGCTGGCGGACTACTCCTACCGCTCCATGTCCAAGATGAAGCTGCTGGCGCCGAAAATGACGGAGCTGCGGGAGCGCTACAAGGACGATCCCGGCAAGCTGCAACCGGAGATGATGGCCCTTTACAAGGCGGAGAAGGTCAACCCGGCGTCGGGCTGCCTGCCGATCCTGATCCAGATCCCCGTGTTCTTCTCGCTGTATAAGGTGATCTTCGTCACCATCGAGATGCGCCAGGCGCCGTTCTTCGGCTGGATCAAGGACCTTTCCGTCGTCGATCCCACGAACATCTTTAACCTGTTCGGGCTGATCCCCTACGATCCCGCCGTGCTGACGCCCTATTTGCACATGGGGGCCTGGCCGCTGGCCATGGGCGTCACCATGTATCTGCAACAGAAACTGAACCCGCCGCCGCCCGACCCGGTGCAGGCGAAGATGTTTCAATACATGCCCATCCTGTTCACCTTCATGATGGCCGGCTTCCCCGCGGGGCTGATCATCTACTGGAGCTGGAACAACCTGCTGTCGATCGGACAACAATGGCTGATGATGCGCCGCACGCGGCTGGAGAAGCCGGGCCTGGCCCGGGTCTGATCCTGAGTGCCGGCCCGACCCCTCCTACCCCGGAGGAGATCGAGGCCGGCCGGAAACTGTTCGCCGCCGAATGCCGCTTCTTCTTCGGCGCGCAGAAGCTCGACCAATTGCCGCCTTTGGCGGGCACCGAGATCGCCTTCGCCGGACGGTCGAATGTCGGCAAGTCCTCGCTGTTGAACGCGCTGACCGGGCGGAACTCGCTGGCCCGGACCTCCTCCGAACCAGGCCGCACCCGCCAGTTGAATTTTTTCAATCTCGGGGAACGGCTGACGCTGGTGGACATGCCGGGCTACGGCTACGCGCGCGCGTCGAAGGACATCAAGGCGGACTGGCAGGGTATGATGTTCGACTATCTGCGCGGGCGTCCCACCCTGGTCCGGGTCATGCTTCTCATGGACTCGCGCATCGAACTGAAAGAGTCCGACCACGAGGTCATGAAGCTGCTGGACCGCGCCGCCGTGACGTATCAGATCGTGCTGACCAAGGCGGACGGGATCAAGCCCGCGGGCCTCGCGAAAAAGCAGGCGGAGATGCTTGCCGTCATCGCGAAACATCCGGCGGCGTTTCCGGAGATGGCGACGACCAGTTCGGAAACCGGCGCGGGGATCCCGGAGTTGCGGGCTGTGCTGACGGGATTGGCCACCGAAACGCTTTGAACCGCGGCCGCCGCCCATGATACGGTTCGGGTCGTGCCCATGGCACTCTCCCCTGAGCAATCCGCCTGGATCGCGGATCATGTCGCCCGGGGCGAATTCGCTTCCCCGGAGGAAGCGGTTCGCCAACTGCTCGACGAACGTATCGCCGAACGCGCGATCGAAGAGCACGACGACATGGTCTGGGCTCGCCCACTTGTCGACGAAGCCCTTGAAGATGTCGCGCGCGGCAAGATCACGACCCGCGAGCAGCATGAGGCCACAATGGACGCGCTGGCCGCGTCCGTGCGCGCGAAATAACCGACGTCATCGTCGCGGCTTTGGCATGCGCCGACAAGGCTTTGACGCTCAACCGCATCGACGAGTAACGCGGTACGGCGATTGCGAATGGTTGCCGCACTTCTATCCACTCCCACAAAGCCACAGCCAAAACCCTGGCCAGGAAGACCGGATTTCTTCGGAACGACCGTAGGCTGCCTGGGTCATTCGGTTCTCTGGCCTCGAACCGCGTCGATAGCCGCGAGGCGATGTTCCGCGAAGTGTTCGAACCCTTCGACGTCCGTGTAACCCAGGCGCCGTATGAGTGTGAGCACGGTATTTCGGAACGCGGCGAGTACCTGAGGC
>CANJJS010000132.1 GCA_947474705.1 Acetobacteraceae bacterium
TATGAGATGAACCGGAACCGAGCTTAACGAGTCTCCGAAACTGTCCGACAAATGGGGACCACCTCAGTGCAAAGAACCGCGACCTGCTTGCGGCGCGCATGACACGCGATCAGATCGCCGAAACGCGACTATTGTCGCGGGCGTGGAAGCCGAAATAGCGGCGGCGGACGGAATGCCGCGTGCTGCCCCTTATGCCGCCTTCAACACCCGCGCACCCGTTGCCGGATGCCACCCACCGAGTCCGCCCGGTGTCGGGATACCCCGCGCCTTCATTGCATCCGCGACCGCCCGCAACGTCGCGGCACCCGCCGCCTGCTCGACCGCATAATCCATCTCCGCGACATCCTGAAAACCGGGAACGATACCTTCCGCTTCAGGCAGCACAAAAAGCAGGCGAAATCTGGCTGACCAACTGGAAATTTTTGTACGTTGTTATATGGAAACTATCTAACGCCGATTGACAGCCGGACGTCTCGCAGCCGTTCAGCCATGATCCGGCCAACATTTTCACGGCCGAAATTCGTTTCCACGAATGTCTTGCCGGCCGCCGCGCGGCGATCTCGTTCCGATCGATCCCGTACCACGCACCGCATCGACTCAGCCGCCTCGGCGGTATCGGGTTCGGCCCAAAACTGTCCGGCCGAAAAGTGGTATTCGGAGGGCTGTACCGCGCGCAGCCCGTATCGAACCGGGAAGCCCGTTTTTTCCGACAGGAACGTGGTGCTGCCAGAAAAGTTCGTGCCGATCACGGGTTTTCCCATTGCCATCGCTTCGGCCATTCCCAACCCGAATCCTTCGGCGCGGTGTAGCGACACGTAACAGTCTATGCGATTAATTAACGAAAGCATTTCGTCGCGCGTTAACGTGCGATCCATCGTCGCGATCCGCGGGTCTTCGCGTGCCGCGTCCATGATCGCCGACTTGAACTCTGGGTGCTGGCTGGCGGTGCTCGTGGATTTCAGGATAAGCCCGACTTTCTCGGATCCGCCGGGAAACGCGGTCTGAAAGGCTTGTACGACACCGAGTGGATTTTTCCGGTGCGGGGAGGAAAAATAGTCGAACGAGAACATGAACCAGAAAATGCCGTCGCGCAGGCCAAAATGCTGTCGATCGTAATGTGTCCGCGCGGAGATTTCCACGCAGGGTGGCACGATGGCGATCGGTCCGCGGAATATGCCGCGAAAGGCTCGCGCGACGAAATCGTTGGGGGCCCAGATCTCGTGAATGCCGCGGAGCATGGAGGCCCAGGAGGCGGGGGCTTCGGGAAGTTCCCAGTATGTGCGGAGGATGTTGTAGCTTCGCGCCATTTGCCGGCGTCCGAGTTCGCGGAACATGTTTGGCACCTGATCCGCCGCCATTTCGATGATGTTGATTTCATGCCGATGTTTCAGGTCGTAATGTTCCTCCATGAACGCGCCGATAAGGCGTTGTTCCACACCCGATTTGAACGGATACAGCGCGAACGGCATGCCCGTTTCCGCGAAGGACCGCACCTGGCCGCGGAGGGATTCTCCCAGGCCGAGGCAGGCTTCGATGTATCCGATGAACAGAACCTCGTCCCGCATTGGACGATCGGGCGCCAGCGAGCGTATCGCGAGATCGCCCAGACGTTTCAATCGCCGTCCCGATCGCGCCGCGGCGTTCGCCGCCGTGGTGGTGAGATCGGACGCGATGGCGGCCAGAGCCGCTCCGGCGCCTTGTTGTTCCTTGACGATATTAAAAGCGCTTCGCCTGACCTCGATGCGTTGGCGGGTAAATGCCAGTAAGTCGGGCCTCGCCAGCGTTATCTTTATCACGAAAAGATAGCCTTGGGAACGATGCCGTACATATCGATTGAAACGAATGATTTGGGTTCCGGCCGGGGTTCGTTCCAGGCTGTCGGCGCTTCGATGCCCCGCGGTTGGGATGCCGGGGGTGAAAGCGCATCGTGCTTTGTATATTTAACGAATATGCCAGCACCCGAACGCGGACTCGTTACGGACATGGGTTTTCTCCCAGCGCTTTCCGCGACCATTTGTCCACTGTCATGGATAACCGGTCCAAACTCAGCCGGGCTCGCGCGGCTGGCGGGCACCCGGTCAGCCCCTCCCGGAACGCGCGCCGGATCAGGGCGCGAAAATCCGTTGGCGTGTCCGCGACGTAGACACCTTGGTTCAGGACGTCCTCGACGACGGAGCCCAGGCCTTCTAATGCGTGAGTTGTGACAATAGCGGGGCGGCCGCTGGCGATCGCGTCGACGGTCTTCAGTTTCGCGCCGCCGCCGATCCGCACTGGCGCCAAGGCGCAAACGGCGCCGCCGAAAAAATCCGGCTTCGCCCGATCCTCCATAAATCCCGGGGTTCGCACGCGCGCCTCGTTCACCCCGGCGAAATCCGCGAACCGCGTGTCCGCCCGGATCGCCGCACCCAACTCACCCGCGATCCACAGATGCTCATCCCGCGCCAGAAATCCCAACCCTTCCGGAAACAGATCGAAGAACCCCTCCACGTTTGGCCAGTACGCGCTTCCCATCAGCGCGGCGTAACGTTCCCCTCGCGCGCCCATGCCGTCTCCCGGGGCAAGGAGCGCGAGGTCGGAGGCGGGCGGCAAATACACCACGGGGCGGCCCGCCGCGCGCGCGATCCGGGCGGCTTCCAGGTCGGAGATCGCGAACACGAGATCGGCCTCGCGCGCGAGTTCGGTCTCGAGCACGCGGGTTTGTTCGAGCATCGCCTCGGCGTCCGGCCGATTTAAGCCGAGCGGGAACAGCGCCTCCCGCGCGGCCCATTCGATATTATGGCTGTCGTAGACGATCTTCGGCCGAGGGCCGGACGGCAGCACTTCGCGCAAAGCCAGCCAGGCCCAAGGATGTTCCAGGTGGATCGCGTCGGGACGGAGGCGGGTCAAAGCGTCGCGCAGTGCCGCGAGGCTGCGCGGGTCCCGGCTGGCCGCCTTGGCGACATGCAGATCCCCAAATAAGACGTCGTCCGAGGCCCGCGCCGCCACCTCTGGACGGTCCAGCACGATATCGGCGGCGCCGCGTTCGGACCGCCGGAAAAACGACCCATGGTAAAGTCCGACCGGATGCACGGTCCAATGCGCGGCCGTCAGCCCCCGCGCCACACTGGCCGCCCGCACCTGGCCGCCCTGCCGGGGCTTCGCGATCGGAAAGGGCGTCAATAGCAAGCTGACCGGCATCAGGACGACGCGGCCTCCTTGGCTGCCCGAAGACGCGCCCGCGTGGGTTCCGGGCGAGGCGCGGGCGGCTGGGGTGGGGGCGTGACCGCCAGCGCCGCGTCGCGGACCGCCGACCCAAATGAATCATGTCCTGGACCAAGGTAGCCGGCGGCCCGATCGCGCAGCTCGGCGAGATAGGTGTCGTTCAGAATCAGCTCGCGCAGTTCGGCGTACCAGCCGAGACCGTCGATCGGGTCCAGCGCGGGCATCCGTCCCTCCACCGCCTCGATCAACGCCGGGCAGTTGGACACGACGGCCGGTGTGCCGAACGAGAGACTTTCAGCCGCGGCGAGTCCGAAGCCTTCCGAAATCGATGGGAAAACCGTGAAACGCGCGTTGCGGTACAGCCAAATCAGTTCGGCGTCCGACACGTCGTCCAGAATTCTGACCCGGGACCGGAGGCGCCAGTCGCGCTGGTGCATGAGGCGGACATTTTCGGTCCCCCAGCCCCATTTGCCCGCGAAAACCAAATCCGGCAGGCGTTCGTGGCCCAGTTCCCGGAGCAGCCGGTCCCACAGGGTCAGCAGCAACGCGTGGTTTTTGCGCGGCTCGATTGTGGAGCAATACACGACGAACGGATGGCGGCCCAGACCGGCAACCGGGACTTCGCCGATGTCCGCCGCGCGGGCCTTCAGAATGTTCGGAAGAAAGCACTGGCTCATCGGCGGAGACAGATCGTTTGGGGCGGCGATGAAGCGCCGGTATGCCTCCAGCGTGTGCTGGGTCGTCGCGATCAGATGCGCGGCGGCATGCCCGAGTTCGACCCAATGGCGATGATAGAGTTGCGGCGGGCCCGGCGTGACATACGGGAATTCCATCGCGATGACGTCGTGGATCACCGCGACAAGCCGGACCCCGTCCGCGCCAGAGATTCGGTTGAGATAGCCGTAATCCATGTAATCCCACAGATTGCCGATCGAAATCAGCACGTCCCCGCGTTTGAAACGCTTCGCCAGAGCCGGCCGCGATATCGGATTCCAGCGCCGCGCGCCGTCTTCGAACGGGTCCGCCATGGGATCGCGATCGGGCCGCGACAGGAACGCGGCTTTCTCCCGCAGCGACATGGCCGCCGCGTACGCGGCGCGGACAGCGGAATAATAGCCTCGCGCGGCCGCCAGCAGCATCCGGCGGGCGATCCGGGAGATCGCGCGCCGGTAAGGCGGTGCCGCCGCGGCGACCGGCAACAGGCGCCGGGCTTTGGCGGTCAGAATCTCATGAAATTGCTCCGGCTGGAGCCGGACCGGGGCACTGAACGCCCGTAGCCAGGGCCGCGCGCGCCCTTCGCCGGCCGGAGATCCAAACGCACCGCGTTTCGGCGATGTCCGGGACGGGCTCCCGCCAACGTCCGTCCGCGTGTCCGGGCACTCGTCATTCGCCCCGGTTTTATAGCGGTCGAACAGGATGTGGCGGATCTCCGCCCGTTCCGTGTTGGTCATGCGCCGGTAATTCGTCCGCGCGATATCGAAGACCAGGAATTCGACATCGAGCGTGGGATCGCTGGCGAGGAATTCCGCGACGTAATGTTCCACGCGGACGAGACCGACCGGCGTTCGCATGCCGTGCCGCAAGATCAGGGTCGCATCGTAACAGATCTCGGTCCGGCGGAGCGCGCCGCCCCCAGATGGGTCCTCCGATCCAGCGGAGTCCGCCGGCGGGAATGCGCCGTCCATCAACATCTGGCTCGTGTCATGGGCCGTGCCCGTCGCAAATCGCGATCCGATCGCGGTGCTTTCCCGGTTGTGCCTCCACGGCCGGGGAACAGATCGCGAGCAACGGCCGAGGCGGATTCGTTTTTCATATGGCCGCGACATTGCGCGCGGGGGCGGTGGCTGAGCGTCAACGCGATCGCGTGCTTGCCGGGCGATTGCCGTGAATTCCGCGTGAAGGTCCGTCCGTGCCCGTTAAAGCCGCTGAAATTCATCCCCCGGGCGCCGATTTTCACCTGAGAAGTTACACAATGTTTACTTCTTGGTGGGCATTTGGGCCGCGAACGACCGTGTTCGGAGTGGCTCCCTTCGCTTGTCCCCGCCGGGATCATGCGACGGCATGCGGCCGGGACGACGCGGGTGACGGTTCGGCGACACCGCGGGAAAGGTACTTTCATGGCTCTGACCAACGCTCAGGCTGGCACTATCGCCAATCTCTATCTTGGGTATACAGTTCGGCGACACCGCGGGAAAGGTACTTTCATGGCTCTGACCAACGCTCAAGCTGGCACTATCGCCAATCTCTATCTTGGGTATTTCGGCCGGGCGGGAGACCCGGCCGTTCTGGCGAGCTGGGGCGCGAAACTGGCGGCCGGCCAGGTCACTCTGGACGATATCGCCTATCAATTCTCAATCCAGCCGGACGCCATCGCGTTCAATTCCATCCTGACGGCGTCCAGCCCAGGCGTCGCGGATATCGCGGGCTTTATTACCCGGGTTTACGGTGCGCTGTTTCATCGGCTGCCCGATACGGCGGGCATGAATTACTGGACCGGCCGGATGCAGTCCGGATTGTCCGCGAGCGGCGCTATCTTCGACATCCTGCGCGGTGCCACGGGCGGCGATGTCGCCACGCTGACCGCCAACCTCTCGATGGCGCCGGGAACGGTGCCGGCCGAGCTGACCATGGGAAGCTCGGGCCTGCTGCTGTCGCAACAGGAGTTGATCGCCAAAATCTATATTGGGTATTTCGGCCGCGCCGCGGAACCGGCCGGTCTCGCGACGGCGTACAATAATATTCTGCGAAACAATCAGACGATGGCGGATTTCGCCATGAGCCTCTCCACCCAGACGGAGGCCATGAACCGCTACGCCTACCTCAACACGCCGACCGTCGGCCTCGATCCGGCGAGCTTCGTCAATCGGGTCTACCAGACGCTCTTCAATCGCGACGCGGAACCGGAGGGCCTCGCGTATTGGGTCGGACGGCTTCGGGGCGGCGAAGTGCCGGGGCAGTTCATTCTGGACGTGATTCTGGGCGCGCAGGGCGGCGACGTGACGATACTGAACCTGAAAAAGGATGCCGCGAACGCCTATGCCGCCGCTGTCCAACGATATAACGATCCCTGGACTCTGGGAACTGACGGGCCGGACGCCACGCAGGTCGTGTCCATGGTCACGTCGCAGGCGACGCTGACGGAAGCGATCGCGCTGGCCGACCGCCTGGTCGCGGCGCGCGTCGCGGTTGGCATCACCTATACATTGAAGACCAGCGTCGATCTCCTGACCGGCACGGCGAAGAACGATACGTTCGAAGGGGTGGTCACCGGCGCGTTTGGCTCGTTGGATTCACTCGATGGCGCCGGGGGAACCGATACGCTGACGGTCAGCGACCCGGTGTCCCTGTCGGCGAACCAGCTTGTCGTCGTCAAAAACATTGAGATCGCGAATCTCACCTCCGGCGGCGCGGCGGCCATCGATGCCGGCGCCTGGACCGGGCTGCAAACGCTGAATGTGTCCGGTTTTGGCGCCGCGATGACCGTGACCGCGCCCGGCACCGCCAACGTCGCCACGCAGCTCGCGAACGCCGGCACGTTCGACACGAGTGTGCAAGGTGGCGTCAACGTGTCGGTGACGAACACGGGCGGCAAGAGTGGCTCGATCTCGGTTGGCACCACGACGGCCCCGACCGGCACGGTGACGGTGTCCAATACCGGCGGCGCCACCAGCGGGTCTCTGGGCACGATCGCCGTCCAGGGCGGAACGGTCGTCAATATCTCCCAAACGCAGACCAACCCGGTCAACACGACGGTGACCAACGGCGCCGTCAATGTGCTCGGCGGCGTGGCGACGACCTCCGTCACCATCTCCAACGCCGCGGCCGCGACCGCGTCCGGGACGAAAGCGGGGGTCAATCTCCAGAGCGTCAATATCTCCGACGTCAATTCCGCCAGTTCGACCTTGGCCGGCACGATCGCGACGATCTCCGTCGCGAACGCGACATCCGTGTTCATCTCCGATACCGCGCTGACCACCCTCAGTCTAACCGGCGTTACCGGAAACGTCATCATCGACAACAGCAATCTGACCACGCCCACTAACAAGACCCTCGCGCTGACCATCAATGGCCAGACCGGTGGCACGCTGGACGACGCCGACATCTACACAACGTTGAACGTGACGACGGCGGGGACAAACGCCACACTCGCCAACATCACGCTTGGCGCGCTGAAAGACCTGACCATCGGCGGCACCAAACGGCTGACGCTGACATCGGCGACGGGGATGAGCGCGCTGAAGACCGTCACTGTCACCGGTTCCGCCGGATTGACGGCGGACCTGTCCAACGCGCCCATTTCCTCGGTCGATACATCCAGAACGACGGGAAGCTCCACGATCAGGTTCGATGCCACGAAGACCACCTATACCGGCGGCGCGGGTGCCGATGCGGCGGCGGTGAGTTCGACGACGTCGTCGAAGGCGATCTCGCTTGGCAACGGAGACGATTCGCTGGACATTGGCGGCGTTACCGCCTTGCCCACGGCGGCGATCGATGGCGGTGCCGGCACCGATACGTTGCGCATGGGGGCCGCGCTCGCCGCGACCTCGTCCGCCAGCCCGGCCTTCGCCGGGATTGTCACGGGGTTCGAGGCGCTGACCCTCACCGGTTCCACCAACCAGACCGTCGATCTCGCCGTGCTGGGCATCGGCGCCAAGGTTTCGACGTCGGGCGGAAACGGTCTGACACTCAGCAACCTGATCGGCGGCGGAACGCTGGCTCTGACCGGCGCCGGGACGGCCTACACGATCGGCAATTCGGCCTTTTCCTCCGGCGCCAACGATACGATCAACGTGCAGCTCATCGATGGGAGCGGCAGTGCCGTATCCTTCGCGTCGACCGGCATCACCATGTCCGGCGTCGAGACCATCGCGATCTCGGTGACGGACACCCAGGCGAGCCCGACCGGCACGTTCAATGACTCGGTCTCGCTTCTGGGGAATTCGTCGAAATCCATCACGGTAAGCGGCAATGCCGGTCTGACGCTGACCGCGTCCTCGACGGGTCTGACGTCGGTGGATGCGAGCGGCATTACCTTGGGCGGGTTCACCTGGACGTCGGGCGCCCTGGCGGGCGCGTCGGCGGTCACGGGGAGCGCGGCGGGCACGAACACCGTCGATCTCTCGGCGGCGTCGGGCGGCGCGGTGACCTATACCGGCGGGTCCGGCAACGACACCGTGACGATCAATAACGGCAAGAACAACGTGGTGACTTTGGGGGGCGGCACCAACGCGTTCACCGGGTCGTCGGGCAACCAGACCATCACGGGCGGTGCCGGCAACGACACGGTCGTTGTCACCACCGGCAACAACACGGTGAATCTGGGCGCCGGCACGAACGCGTTCACGGCGACCAGCGGCAATAACACCTATATCGGCGGGGCCGGCAACGACACGGTCACGATTGGCGGGGGCGTCAACTCGATCACTTTGGGGGGAGGCACGAACGTGCTGAACCTGACCGCGGCACCGGCGAACACGGGCGCTTACTCCACAGTGCTGGACCCGATCGCGGGCGATTCGATCGCGTTCATCGATCTTGGAACCGAAACGTTCACCTCCACGGCGGTCACACAGGTGCCGGGATCGACGTTGCAACAATATCTGGACGCGGTCATCACCGCCGGGGGCAACGCCTCCGTCAACGGTCACTTCGGCTGGTTCCAGTTCGGCGGAGATACGTACCTGGCGGAAAGCCGGCACGACGCGTCGGGGTTAGCCACGAACTTCGTCAATGGCAAGGACTTCATGGTGAAGCTGTCCGGGCTCGTCGATCTCAGCACGGCCCTTGGCGCGGGGACCAACACCATCACGTTGCGCTGACTCTTTTCCAAACGCGGACCGGCGGGCAGCGGGGAGGGGCGATCCTCCCCGTTGTCCGGTCCGGCCGCACAGGCCGCCCGATCGTCCGGGTGGCGGGAGAACCGGTCCCATGTCCCACGGCCCCGGCGGTCAGCGTCTGGTCATCTTCGGCACCAGCAACATTCTGTCCGATCTGTTCGATTGCGCCCATGCACTGGGCCACTCGATCGCCAAAATCGTGATCCATCTGCCGGAGCAAACCGGCGAACGGGATCTGTCGCTCTCGAGCCGCCTCGACGCCCTCAGGCCGCTTGGCCACGATCCGGCGGTCGAGCCATTCGACGATTTCCAGCCGGGCCCCGGGGAGATTTATCTGCTTGGTCCGACAACACCCACCCGGTCCGTCCTGGCCGACGCGGTCGAGGCGCGGTTCGGATTGCCGTTCGCCACGCTGGTGCATCCCACGGCCTATGTGTCCCCTCTGGCGGTGCTGAGGCCAGGGGTATTCGTGGGGGCGAACAGCGCGGTGGGGCCGGGGGCGCGGCTGGCGCGGCATGTGTTCGTCAACCGGGGGGCGACGATCGGCCACGACACGTGGTTCGGGCCGTTCTGCCGCGTGCAGCCCGGCAGCAATGTCGGGGGGCTGTCGCGCTTCGGCCGGGGTGTCACCGTCGGGATCGGGGCGACGGTGATCGAGCGCCTGGTTATTGGCGATGGCGCCTTTATCGGTGCCGGGGCGGTTGTCACCAAGGATGTCGCGGCGGGCGAGGTGGTGGTCGGGATGAAGACGCGGGACCCGCGGCTTCAGGCGGCGGACGCCTGATCCCGCGCGCCGGACCGCGCGTTATACCGCTCGACGGTCAGTTCGCAGGCGGTCAGCAGCGATGGGCCTGAGCGGTCCAGATCCAGGGTCGCGGCGAACAGCGAGCGCAGGGCCACCCCCATCCGGTGCCGTTCCGCCGGGCTGTCCAGCAGTGTGTTCAGGCGCGCGAAGTATTCGTCCAGTGTCTCGACCGCGTGGGCGCCAAGCTTGATTCCGCCATCGGAGTTCGCCAGCGCCAGGACGGGCAGTCCTTCCGCCATGGCTTCCGCCACGCTGAAGCCGCCGCCGAGACGCTCGGGGTTCAAAAAGATATCGCAGCGGCGGGTCAGCGCGCGGATGTTGCTGGTGAAGGGGACGATCCTTAACTGGCGGTCCGGCACGCCGCGGAGCGCCTCCGGCCGGACGCCATTGCCGCCGGCGAGGACCCAGACAAGTTTGGGGCGATCTTTCAAAAGTGCGGTGATTCGCAAAGCCCAGGGGCCGGCGATTTCGGTGTCGAGGCGGGTGCCGACGGTGATGGCGAGGGTGTCGCCGTCCTCGACGCCCAGGTCCGCGCGGGTTACGGGAGGGCCCTCTGGCCGGAGCAGGATGCGGAATGGATGATAATGTCCCCAGGCCGGCGGCAGGGCGGGGCCCCAGTCCGTGCCGCACAGTCCGGACCGTTCGCGATCGGCGGTGAGCCAGACATCGGCCGGCACCATCGGCGAAACGGAATGGATGCTTAACGCCAGGACCGGCCGTGTTTCGTACAACGCGTGCGCGAGCGGGGCGTAAAAGCCCGCGAAGAAGATCAGGTCCGGGTCGAAGTCCGTTACCGCGCGTAGCATGTCGTGCCAGCGGGCGAGGAGCGAAAACCGCTCGTCGGCGAGGGTGATCGCCATGCCCGGCGGCACCATGGCGATCAAGGTCTCTCGATCCGGGATGGCGTTCGAGACGCGTCCCATGCTGCCAAGGTAGTTCGGCATGTGCGGCATCGACAGGTCCTGGCAGCAGAAGATTTGGGTTTCCAGGCCGGTTTCGCGCGCGATGCGGGCGTTGCGGAAGGCCAGTTCGGTTGGCGAGTGGCCGGGCGGGCCCAGGAAGGGGACGATCATGGCGGCTTTGCGCGGCGGGCCGATGGGGCGGGCGGCGGGCCGGACGGGCGCGGTCGCGCGCAGTTGGCTGCCGGCGAGGCTGACGACCTCTGGCAGCCGCGCGTTTCGTAATGCGCCGGCGAAGCGTGCCCGGCCGCCGGTGTGGCCGAGCGCCCGGCCCCATTCGAAGGCCGCGAAGGCCATCAAGCGCTCGACGTCGATGGGCGCGATTTTTTGTACGATTCGCGCGGCTTCGGCGGTATGGGCGGGGTCTCCGCCGACGAAGGCGAGGAAGGTCGCGCGCAGGAAGCCCTCGATGCCATCGGCCGGCACGCGGTGGGTCAGTTCGCGGCGCACGTGGTCTCGCGCGCCGGGATCGCGGGATTGTTCGTAACGGGCGACCAGCGCGTGCCAGCGTTGGCTGTCGGTTGGGTTGACGATGGTTTGTTCCATGGCGTCGCACAACAGGAAGTCCGGATTGGGCGCCTCGTTCATTTGGTCCTCGGGGTCAGGTGGCCGCGCCGGCGTTTCATGGCGGCGGCGTTCCCCGCCGGTCCAGCGGAATTTCGCGCCGTGCCTCGAAAATCGCGTATTTTAACCACTCGTTAACTCTTTATGACACTATCGCATTGACCCTGCCGCGGCAACCAATTACCGTCGCGGTGCGCGGCCGGAGGCGGAAAATCCGCTGGAGCGCGCGAGCGGGCACGAGGAGAAAATCTTGCGAGTACTCGTGACCGGAGGGTCTGGTTTCATTGGCAATCATCTGGCGCGCGCCCTGGCGCGGTCGGGTGTGGA
>CANJJS010000133.1 GCA_947474705.1 Acetobacteraceae bacterium
CCGCTGCCGTGTGATCTGTCCGCGTGATTTCGATCGCCGCAACCATTCACCCCTCCCATGCCGCGATATCGCGGCATGAGGCATCGAATCGAAGAACAGGGGCGATTCCTAGCCCCCTACGAGTCAAGGGATGTGTCAGGTGGTATAATTGTCCTTGGGGCTTGAGGTCGACAATCTCAGAAGCCGCTTCTCGAAGGGGACGCCCAGGAACACCGGGTGGATCGCGAGAACCCAGTCCTTTCCCTTAATTTCCTGAATCTCAAAGATTGTTCCATACGACTTGTCGAATTGTTTGGCGACCGTGAACCTTCCGGCTGGCGTGATTTTCTCCGCCTCGGTCGATGGGTGGGAAAAGGAAAATGCCAACAATTCCGGTGTCAGCCGGTCGCCGGTACCTGCCCCTGTCAGAGCCGCGTCCCGGAATATGGGTTGGCCGTTTTTGAAAAAATAAATTTCGCCCGGGAGTTTATCGACCATCAGGAAATCCCGGTCCCCGTTGCCAACGGCTATCTGGCTGACCTGCCGGGCCTGAGGCGAAAGTTCAATGGCGATTGGGGGCGTCGATACGTCACGCTCGCCCGTCCTCGCGACCGGCTGGGGACCGATCTCCGAAGCACGTTGACCACCCGCGTTACGGGATACGTCGCCCAAAGGGGGCGCGCTTTTCGCCGAACCCGGACCGCAGCAGGATACGATCAGCGCCATGAAGGTTGATGCCACCAATATCCGTGTATCGCGCGCCATCATGACGACCTTTCAGGTTTCATTCGAAAAATCGAAGAAAGTAAGCCCAGGAATGTTGGGGTTAATGGTGGGACGCCGGATCGAGGAACGGCCGCGCCAGAAGCGGCGTCCCGCTCTCGTGGAACAAGCGTGAAACACCGCTTGAAGGCCGGATCGTTCGTGGACCTGACCGCGCCGTCGCGGCGGGATCGCCAGATATATCAACTGTCATCCGCGACCTGGGCCCGCGCCAGGCGGGCCGGCTGGTTGCTGGCTGTCTCCCGCGATGGGAAAAATCTGGCGATCAGGCTATCGTCCATTGGCAGAATGTAAATCGGCACCCGGGTTTTCTTGCCGATCCGCCGGAACAATTCCTGAATGGTGCCCTGATCCACGTCGATACAGCCTTCCGTGATATGCTTGTCCTCAATGTTGGGCGACCGCAATCTCACATCCCGCTGCTGAGAATTCCCCAGCGCGACCCGATGAATCGCTATTACCCAGTCTTTCGCCTGCAATTCGTTTATTTCGAACAGGTTGCCATATTTTGGATCGTGGGAGGGTGAAACCGTGTAACGTCCAGCCGGGGTCACTTTATACTTCAGTCCCGTCTGTTGCGCATAGGTTTTCGTCTTGGCATCCGCAGGAAGGAAATCGTCCCGGTTCGCGCCGGTTAACGCTTCGGCGATGTAGATCGGCTCGCCGTTTTCGAACAAAGCGATTTTGCCGTGAATCTTATCGACGACCAGGAAAAGCCGGTCTCCATATTGCCCCGCGATCTGGCTCACGCGCCGCACCCCGGCGGCAAGGGCTGGCACCCGTCCCATTGGCGGCGGCTCAGCGGCGATTTCATGCCCGGTTGGTCCCATATTGGACCGTGCGCGCAACGCCTGTGCCTCGGTGACCGCGACCAGGCGGCCCACCGCGGTTTGGGTCCGCGCCACGGCCGGATCGTCGCCGATAACGCCGGCCGCCCCCGCGGACACCGGGCTGGCGGCGGTCACGAAACCCGTGAAAACCAGAAGACTGAGCAACGGAAAAGCGCGCGTCACGGCATTTACCCCCTTGGACCTGAACTGCGCTGCGTCACGGGCGAATGGTCATCGTCCCTGAGGAGCCGGAATTGAGGCCGAACCGTCCATATGGGGGACCGGCACCGATTTCCCCCACATTGAATCATTAATTTTTCACGGATCGCCGCGGCTGCCCACCGGTCGACCCGATGCAACCCCGGCGGTCCGAAAGATGATGAGCCTCCGGGTCAGCATCCTGACCGGTCAAACCGCCCGGAAGCCGCCGTGCCCATGACGGGCCCGGAGACATGGCGGTTCGTTGCCCGCTTTCAATTTCCGCCCATCGTCCAGGGACCGCACAATAAGGCCCGAGCCGCCGTCCCGACCGTGGCCCGGGTTTGCTCACGGAGTTCGTGCATCCTGGTCAGGAACGCCTGCCGTTTCTGGGCTGGCATCCCGGTTCACCGGCTCATGGGCCGTTCGCCGTTGCGCGGCGGCATCCAATGCGGTGGTCTGCTCGGGCCCGATGCCCAGATCGGCTTTCAGCGCGGCGAGACGCGCGATGGAATCGCCCCCAACGTCCCGCCGTCGAGGGTCAATACTTCATCGAACAGGATTTTTCTGGGCGGACCGCCTCGCCACCGCGACAGATCCCCGATGGCCGCTGCGCGCATCTCCGGCGCCATAGGCCGCGCGAAGTCGCGCCGCGTTTCGTTCGCCACCCTGCCCGGCTGGACGGTTCCCGCGACCGAGGATCGGCCGGTCAGATCGGCCTCCGTGCTCGCGTCCATTCCCAATAGCAGCCGATTGTCGTGTAAAAGCCCAGGGTCCAGGCGCACGGCGGGTGAGCGGCGACAATAAGCCAATATCGGAAAGGCGGATTTCACATGCTCGCCGTGTCTACACAACCGTGTTCGTCGTGACAGCGAATCTGTTGATTTTCGGTTTTCCGTATTGTCTCAGTCGCTTATCCCGTAGGCAATCGGCGCCGCAGCCGGAACAGCGCGATTTTCTCGATTTGCCGTAAGGCTTCCTCGAATTCCTCCAACGCGTTGGTCGCGAACCGCGCTTCGAATGCGGTGACGATTTCCGTATGGGATTTACCGTTCACCGCGAGAATGAACGGGAAACCGAATTTCGCTTTGTAGGCGTCGTTCAGCGCTGTGAACCGCTGTAGCTGGTCCGGGGTCAGGCGGTCCAGGCCGGCTGAGCCTTGTTCCGTCGAGGAATCGGCGGTCAGTTCCTTCGCGGCGGCGAGGTCGGGGTGCGCCGAGATTAATCTGTGTTTTTCCTCTGGGGTCATGGCGCGCATCGCCGCCACCATGGCGCCGTGCAGGCCGGCGGCGGTGTCATGGACCGCGGTCAGGCCCGCGCGATGGGTGGTTTCGGCGATCCCTGGCGTGTGCTCGAATATGTCGCCGAACCGTTGCACGAACAGCGCGCGCGGCATACGGGAGGGCTGGTAGCCGCCCATGGGCGGGTGTTCGCGGATCCAATGGCGGGCGATATCCAGGCGTGTCGCGACCCAGACCTTTTCATGATTCCCGATATAATCCAGAAAGCGGGCCAAAGCGGCGGCGCGTCCGGGACGTCCGGCGAGGCGGCAATGGAGCCCAACGGAGAGCATGCGGGGACGGTCCGCGCCCTCGGCGTAGAGCACGTCGAAGGAGTCTTTCAAATAGGAGAAGAACTGATCGCCGGAATTGAAACCTTGCGCCGTGGCGAAGCGCATGTCGTTGGCGTCGAGCGTGTAGGGGACCATCAGTTGCGGTCCGTGGGGGCCTTCGACCCAGTAGGGCAGTTCGTCGGCGTAGCTGTCGGCGGAGTAAAGGAAGCCTTGTTCCTCCATGGTAATGTCGAGCGTGTTGGCGGAACAGCGTCCCTGGTAAAAGCCCAAAGGACGGGTGCCGGCGACTTGGGTGTGAAGACGGATGGCTTCGTGGATATGGGCGGCTTCGTCGTTCTTCGAGAAATCTTTGTATTCGATCCATTTCAGGCCGTGAGAGGCGATCTCCCATCCCAACTCATTCATGGAAGCAACGATATCGGGGCAGCGCGCCATCGCGGTGGCGACGCCGAAGACCGTGACGGGCAGGCCGCGTTCGCCGAACATGCGCCAGAGCCGCCAGTAACCGGCCCGTGCGCCATACTCGTAGATACTTTCCATGTTCCAGTGGCGCTGTCCCGGCCATGCCGCCGCGCCGACGATTTCGGACAGAAACGCTTCCGAGGCGGCGTCGCCATGCAAAATATTGTTCTCGCCGCCTTCTTCGTAATTGATCACGAACTGCACGGCGATCCGCGCGCCGCCGGGCCAGCGGGCATGTGGAGGGGTGCGGCCATACCCCACGAGATCGCGCGGATACGAATCCGAGGTCATGGCGGTCAACTCCCTCTGTAGGTCGAATAATTTCCGAGCGAAACCAGCAGCGGCACATGATAATGCTCCTCGGCTTCCGCGACGGCGAAGCGGATCGGAACAATATCGAGAAATGGCGGCGCGGACACATGCGCGCCAGTGGCGGCGAAGTAAACGCCGGCATGGAAACCGCGCATATAAGTTCCGGGCCGATCATCCTCGCCGCTCAACATCGGTTCGCCGGTGCGCCCATCCGCGTTGGCGACGGTGTGCCGCATCGACCGACAGACCCGTCCGGCGCGAGACGATGCAATTCCGCCGTCGCGAGCCGGCCCGCGACGGTGTCCGGATCATGTGTCGACAGCCCCTTCACGATTTGGATTCTCCTTCCGGCGCGCCACCGGCCGGCTTCGTGTTTTCCCACGGCTTCGCTCCCGAAGGAAACAAGAAAAAGACGAAGATCGCGCCTTGCGCGATCGCGCGGGAAGAGGTTTCATACAGTTATAAAAACCGGAGGGCGTCGGACCAGCACGCGCCGCGAAAAAGCATTCGCGGGCGTAAGGAGAATCGCGATGTCAGTCACGGCGGCCGAAACCAGCGTTCATCCCGTCGACGAAATCCCTCCCCCGCCGACACTTCTCGCGCTGGGCCTGCAACACGTCCTGGTCATGTACGCCGGCGCCATCGCGGTGCCACTGATCGTCGGACGCGCGCTGAAACTCTCGCCCGAACAAACCGCCGTTTTGATCAACGCCGACCTTCTCGCCTGCGGCATCGTCACAATCATCCAATCTCTGGGCCTTACAAAATGGTTCGGGATCAAACTCCCCGTCATGATGGGCGTGACCTTCGCCGCCGTCGGACCGATGCTCGCGATCGCCAACGACGCTTCGCTCGGCGAACCCACGGCGCGATTGCTGACAATCTTCGGATCCGCCATCGCGGCGGGAGTTTTCGCCGCGATCGTCGCACCCGTTCTCAGCTTCCTGCTGCCACTGTTTCCACCGGTCGTGACCGGATCGATCATCTTGATCATCGGCGTCTCCCTGATGCGAGTCGGCGTCAACTGGGCCGCCGGCGCGCCCGTGGCGAGCCTCCCCACCTACGGCGATCCATTCAACCTCGGAATGGCCGCGTTCGTGATGATATCCATCCTTCTGTTCACGCGGTATCTGCGTGGCTTCCTCGGCAATATCGCGGTTCTCCTGGGAATCGTCTTGGGATGCCTGGTTTGTTATATCGTGTTCGGGACGATGAACCTGACGAAAGCCGCCGCTGCGCCATGGTTCGCGCTGGTCCTGCCGCTGCAATTCGGCATGCCGATCTTCCACCCCGGACATATCCTGACGATGTGCATCGTGATGATCGTCGTCATGATCGAATCCGCCGGCATGTTCCTGGCATTGGGCGACATGACCGGGAAAAAACTCGATCGGGACGACATGACCCGCGGATTGCGCACGGATGGCCTCGGCACGCTGATTGGCGGACTGATGAACACATTCCCGTATACGTCATTTTCCCAGAACGTCGGACTCGTGGGCGTGACCGGAGTCCGCTCGCGCTGGGTCACGGTCACCGGAGGCGGCATTATGATCGTCATGGGCCTGGTGCCGAAATTCGGCGCGCTGGCGGAAGCCATTCCGCTTTACGTGCTTGGCGGCGCGGGGATCGTGATGTTCGGCATGGTGGCCGCGACCGGCGCGCGCATTCTGACGGATGTCGACTTCCGGACGAACCGGTTCAACCTGTTCGTGGTCGCCCTGTCCATCGGCTTCGGATTGATCCCGTTGGTCGCGCCAGAATTCTTTTCGAAAGTCGTGAAACTCGCGCCCATGCTGAAGCCGGTCCTCGAGTCCGGCATTCTCCTGACCGCGCTGGTGGCGGTGTTGCTGAACCTGTTCTTCAACGGAATTGAAAGCCGGGACGACGCCGCGGCAGCGGCGCGGCGAACCGCGCACGGCACTGAATAAACAACGATCGGCCACCACAGGACAGAAGGAAAATGACACCATGGACGCGATCGCCGCGGAATGGGGTGGACTGCTGATCCGATGGCTGCATGTCATCGCCGGAATCGCCTGGATCGGATCGTCGTTTTATTTCATGCATCTCGACGCCTCGATCAAACCGATCCCGGCCATCCCCGCGGGAAAAGGCGGCGAGGCCTGGGAGGTTCACGGCGGCGGATTCTACCAGGTCCGGAAATATCTAATCGCGCCGGACAGTCTTCCCACCGAGCTGATGTGGCATAAATGGGAGGCCTACACGACCTGGCTCTCAGGATTCTCATTGCTCGTCTGTGTCTATTACCTCGGCTCCGATCTCTATCTGATCGATCCTGAAGTCCGCGAATTGTCGCCGCTGGCCGCGGCGGCGATCGGGATCGGAGCTCTCGCTCTGGGCTGGATCGTTTACAACGCGCTGGTGAGTTCCCGGCTGGCGGACAACGAAGTGATGCTGGCCGCGGTGGGTTTCGTGTTCGTCATGGCGATGGCGTGGTTCTTTCAAAAGATGTTCACGGGCCGCGGCGCGCTGATCCATACCGGCGCGCTGATGGGAACGATCATGAGCGGCAACGTGTTCATGAACATCATTCCGAACCAGAAAAAAGTGATCGCCGATCTGATCGCGGGCAAGGACCCCAATCCGGATTTCGGCAAACAGGCCAAGACAAGGTCGCGGCACAATAATTATTTGACGCTGCCAGTGGTGTTTTTGATGATTTCAGGGCACTATCCGCTGGTCTTCACCTCGCCGTACGCGTGGATCATGGTGGGGTTCGTGTTGGTGGCGGGCGCCTCTGTCCGGTATTTTTACAACGAGCGGCACACCGGGCGCGGCGACAAATGGTGGGCCTGGGCGGTCGCCGCTCTTTGCATGGCCGCGGTTGCCGGGATCAGTCTGTTGTCGAACGCGCAGGGGCGCGAAAAGCTGGGCTTGAAGGAAATGCAACCGATTCAGGTCGCGACGGGCCGGCATGTGCCGGAGGCGGTGGACGATATTCTCACCAGCCGTTGCGCGATGTGTCATGCCGCGGCGCCGGTTTGGGCGGGGATCGCGACGCCGCCGAAAGGCGTTTTACTGGATTCTCCATTGCATATCGCGCGTCACGCGGAGGCGATCCGGGTGCAGGCGGTGATGACGCGGGCGATGCCGCCGAGCAATGTGACGGGGATGACGGGGGACGAGCGAAAGGTGCTGGCGGCCTGGCTGGCGAAATTGTAAGGCGGCGCCGAAAATACGCGGTCGCATAGGGGGCTTTGTCCCGCGCTGCCGTGTCGCGCCCGGCGGGCCATGACGGGTTGGAAACGGATGGGCCGGCCGTCGAGGTTTGCCGCGATACCGTGTTGTTTCCGGTGGCCCGATCGAGTCGGGCCACGACGAGTTATGAATCTATCAGGCTGACATGCGCGGCGACGACTCGCCATCCCTCGGGCATGCGCGTCCAGGTCTGCATTTGGCGGCCGGTTTTTCCAGGGGCGTTCGGGCGGTGGAACAATGTCGCGGCGATGGCCATGTCGGGGCCATATGCGGTGATCTGAGTTCTCGACAGGACGCGGTCCAGGCCGACGGACGGGCGGCCCGCGCGGAAGGCGGCGATTTCTTTCGGTCCGTACAGGTTCTCGGCGATGCCGTAACGGATCGTATGCGGGCCAGCCCAGAACAATTCGTCCAGAACCGCGACGTCGTTGCTTATCAGCGCGGCCTCGTAACGGGCAAAGGCGGCGGAGACTTCCGCGACGACGTCGGGGGCGTTGATTTCCATGGTCATTCTCCGGGTATTTGGGCCACGCAGGCGCCGGTTACTTCGAGATATCTGGCGATTCGCAGAGCGATATCTTCGCGCCAGGGCGGCGCGATCACCTGGACGGCGACGGGCATGGGACCGGCGACGGGGACGGCGGCGACGGGCAGGCCGATGAAGGAGATCGGCTGGGTGAAAATGCCCATGTTCGCGCGCAGCGGCATCTCGGTGCCGTCAAGAACGAAGGTTTTCTGACCCAATAGCGGCGCGGAACAGGGCGTGGCGGGGGCGATAATGGCATCGACGGATTCGAACAGGCGGAGTACGGCCTCCCGGTACCAGCGGCGGAATTTCTGGGCCTGGACGACCATCGCGGCGGGCACCATGGCGCCGGCCAGCAGGCGGTCCCGGGTGTCCGGGTCGAAGTCGGCGGGCCGCGCGCGGAGGCGGTCGAAATGGAGGGCGGCGCCCTCGGCTGTCGTGATGAGGTAGGCGGCGGCGCGGGCGCGCGCGGCCTCTGGAATGTCTACTTCGCGATCGATGGTTAATGCCTGGCAAACGCGATCGGTGGCATTTGCCGACTCTGGCATCAGATTGGCGCGAAAATAGCCACCGGCACGCGCGATCCGCAGGCCGGCGATACCGGCGTTCAGGCTGGCGGAAACTGGCTCGATGGGGCGGTCGGCGCAGAATGGGTCGTCTGGGTCGTGGCCCTGCATGGCGTCGTAGGCCGCGGCGAGGTCGGCGGTGCAGCGGGCCAAGGGACCCAGGTGGTCGAGGCTGGAGACGAAGGGGAAGGTCCGGGTGCGCGGCAGGCGCCCGAAGGTTGGTTTCAGGCCGAACAGGCCGCACAGCGAGGCCGGCACGCGGATGGAGCCGTTGGTGTCGGAGCCCAGTGCCAGCGGCACCAGCCCGCCCGCGACGGCGCCGCCGGATCCGCCGGACGACCCGCCGGTCATGCGCGTCGTGTCGTGCGGGTTGCGGGAGGGGCCGTCGTGGCTGTTCTCGCCGGTGAAGTCGTAGGCGTATTCGCCCATGTTCAGGGCGCCGATCAGGATGGCGCCGGCGGCTTCCAGGCGCGCGATCAGGACCGCGTCGCGGCGGGCGGCGGGCCGTTCGCGATTGATGGCGCTGCCCGCGCGTGTCGGGAGGCCGGCGACGTCGAACAGGTTTTTCACCGCGAAGGGGACACCGGCGAGGGCGCCAAGGGGCCGGCCGGCGGCGCGATCGGCGTCGATGGCGGCGGCCTTCGCCAGCGCGCGGGCGCCCACGATATCGGTGAAGGCGTTCAGGATTCCGTCATGGGCCGCGATGCGGGTCAGCGCGGCCTCGGTCGCGGCCTGTGCGGTCAGCGTGCCAGCGGCGATCGCGGCGGCGGTTTCGGTGGCGCTTTGCCAGGCGAGGTCTGTCACCGGTCAGGCCGTGAAGACGGGGGCGGGCTCGGCCTCGTCCGGCAGGGGGAAGGCGGCGACGATCGCGCCCATGCGGACCGTGACGGCCAGGTTGGCGCGCACGGCGTCCTTCCAGACGGGGTCGATGGTCAGGCCCAGCAGTTTGGCTGAGGCGTCGATGTAGGCGTCGAGGTCCGCGTCGGTCATGCGCTGGTTCCTTGTTTCGCGTCGCGGGCGGCGATCCAGGCGCGCCAGCCACCGTATTGGGAAATGTCCTCGGTGCTGTGCAGAGCGTGGGATTCGGCGAGAAAGCCCAAACAGGGGCCGTCTTCCAGGGCCACGGTGCCGAAGCCCAATGGCGGCGGCACTTGCGCCAACAGGGCGCCGATGGCGGCCGTGGGCAGGGCCCAGACCTCCCCCACGATGGCCGCGCTCCCGCCTTGCGCCATCCCTGGGCGGTTTCCCAGTGCGTGGAGGCGATAGATCGGTTGGGTTTGGGCGGGCCGGAGGAAGCGGCCGCCGAGGGAGGTGACCTGGGTGTTGAGGGGCAGGCCGGCCATGTGGGCGCCGATGCAGAACAGGGCGGTCTCGTCCGCCGCCAGGGGGCATGGGGCCGCGGCGGGGGGCAGGTCCGGGGTAAAGGCGCGGTAGATGCGGTCGGCGATGGCGGCGAGGCGGCCTTCGGACCAGGCGGGGCCCAGGACGGTGACGCCAACGGGCAGGCCGTCGGCGCCGAACCCGGCGGGGACGGCGATGGCGGCCATGTCGCAGAGATTCACGAAGTTGGTGAAGGTGCCCAACCGGGAATTGGGACCGATGGGGTCGGCGTCGAGCTCGGCGAGGGTGGGGCAGAAAGGGGCTGTTGGGACCAACAGGGCGTCGTGGGTGGCGAACAGGGTTTCGGCCAGGCGGCGGGTTTTGGCGAGGTCGTGGAAGGCGTCGAAGGCGTCCACGGTTTTGCGGGTCAGTCCACCCTCGACGATCGCGCGTGTCACGGGGTGCATGATGCTTGGGCGGCCGGTGACGATGGCGCGGAGGGCGGCGGTGCGCTCGGCAACCCAGGGGCCGTCGTAGAGGAGGCGGGCGATGGCGAGGAAGGGGGCGAGGTCGACAGTGTTTGTGTCGAACAGGGCGGCGGCGCGGCGGTAGAGGCGGGCGGTCTCGGGCTCGCACAGAGCGTCGATGTCCGCGATGGCGAGGCGGGTGGCGGCCGGGAGGGCGGCGCGGCGGAGGTAACCGGGCGGGGCGTGGCGGGAATATGGGTCCGTGGGGTCGAAGGCGGCGAGGACTCGTTGCGCGGCCAGGGCGGCATCGACGGTGCGGGCGAAGATGGAGACGGTGTCGAGGGAGCGGCAGGCGGGGACGACTCCGGTGGTGGAGATGGCGCCCAAGGTGGGTTTCAGGCCGACGATATTTCCAAACGCGGCGGGGACGCGGCCGGAGCCAGCGGTGTCGGTGCCCAACGCCAGGTCGGCGATCCCCGCGGCGACGGCGATGGCGGAGCCGGAGGAGGAGCCGCCGGGGACTCTGCCGGCGTCGAAGATGTTTTTGGGTGCGCCGTAGGGGCTTCGGACGCCGACGAGGCCGGTGGCGAACTGGTCGAGGTTGGTTTTGCCCAAGATCAGGGCACCGGCATCGATGAGGCGTTGGACGGCGGGAGCGGATGCCGTGGGGGTGTAGGCGAAGTCCGGGCAGGCGGCGGTGGTGGGGAGGCCGGCGGTGTCGATGTTGTCCTTGATGGCGACGGTGAGGCCCCAGAGGGGGCGGGCTTTCGGGCCCTCTGCTTCGAGGGTTTGGGCGTGTTGGAGGAGGGTTTCGGGCGGGACTTTGGCGATCCAGATGGCGGGATCGTTGGTGGTTTGGTCCGCGGTCAGGGCCGCTTGGGCGGCGGCGAGCGGGGATTTGGGGGTGGGGGTCATGGGGGGACGGAATGCAATTGGGGTGCCAGGCGGGGGGGGGGAGCTTGGTTCGGCGCGATTGATTGGCGATTGACCACGTACGGATAGACGATAGCGCACCTCTAAAAATTCGCCTGGCCCCCAGCCTCAATCTCCGATTCAATAGGGCAACCACCCCGCCCGATTGGATTCCCGATGACCCAGCCCGGCTTCTTCGATCTTTCCCATCGTTACGAAACCCTCGACGCCAAACCCGACCCGCTGGTGGCGCTGAACAACCTTATCTCCTGGGAAACGTTCCGGCCCCAACTGCGCGCCGCGCTTGAAACCGCCGGGCAACGCGCCGCGCCGGGCAGCCGGAAAAGCGCGGCCGGGCGCAAGCCATGGGACGAGGTCCTTATGTTCAAGGTCCTGGTGCTTCAGGCGCTGTACAATCTCGCCGACGACAACGTC
>CANJJS010000134.1 GCA_947474705.1 Acetobacteraceae bacterium
GCGACATCCTGGAAACCGGGAACGATTCCTTCCGCTTCAAGCAGCGCAAAAAACAAACGAAATCGGGCTGACCAACTGGAAACTTTTGGGCGCTGTGACCTGGAAACTATTCAACGCTGATTGACACCGTAAGCTTTTCCGGTGAAGACGGTCAGCATGCCGCGTCCCGCGTCCAATTGGACTTTCACGTCGTCGCCCGCCGCCACGGGCGCATGACCGGTGCCGCCCAACACGACGACACAGCGCCCGCCGCTGGTCCCCATGCCGCGTTCCACCACCAGCGACAGGAGTTGCCGGTCGCCCTGCCGGGCATCGCTGGCGGCGGTGTAGCGGCCCGCGGACACTTTGTATTTCGTGGTGCTTCTGGCCATCAGAACTCCAGGCCCTGACGGCGTGCGCCATCGCGCAGAATTTCCGCGATGGCATCGCGCAACATTTCGCGATCCGCCGCCGGCGCGGTGGGATCGCCCATTGCGACGGTCACATTGAATGTGTTGTTGACCGCGGGCGTCCTCCGCTCCGCCGGGACGTCGAAATTCAGGTCCGGGGTTCCCTCGCCGCCGTCCCCGGGATCGGTGCCATCTTCCGGCCAATCGTCTTCCGCCGCGCCGGTCAGATCCGCGGCACGATCGAAAATCGGCCGCATCGCGGTCGCGAGCCGTGCGCTTTGTCGCCTCAGATCCGATTGCGGCATTGCGGGGCTGGGTGTCGGCCGGTCCGGGCGCGGCAAGTCGGAGGGGCTATTAAGGTTGGCCTTGAATGCCCTATCGGCCGGCGGTACGGGCCGCAGTGGGATCAACCCGGCGAACGGTTCGTCCGGTGGCGGGTTCGCGGTACCGTACGGCCCCGCGTGTCCGTTATGGACCGATCCCGGTTCCGCGGCGTCGTCGCGCGGTCGCGGTCGCGGTGGGCGGGCCGTGGCATCCGGCGGCGACGTCGCGCCGGCGATCGGCGCCGCGGCCAGCGGGTCGCGCGGGTCCAAGGGTATGTCGGGTGCCGAGAGCGCCGGCGCCGCGTTTGGTGGGTGCGCCGCGGACAGGCCGGTGCCGGAGTGGTCCGGTTCGTCCCACATGATCGCCGGAGAACCGTTGCGTGTTGTAAGCGGCATGCCCGGCTGGGATGGCGCGCCGCCGCCATGACGTCCGGATGCCGGGAGCCTTTCCCACGCGCGCGGATCGGGCGGTTCAGGGACCGGGCGCGCGTTCGCCGGAGCGATGGAATTGTCTTGGGCGGCGCCCATCGCCGATCGCCCTTGCCTCGCGGGCGGCGCGCGGTGCGGCGTCTCTCTCTCTTTGAACGCGGCGGCGCCCGGACGCGGATCGACCCGCATCGGGCCGTTGAGAAGGGGCCGCGTTTCGGAGAGAGCGTTCCCTGCCTCGCGCGGCGATTGCGACGGCCCGACCGTGCGTGTGACGGCATCGCGTTGTTCCACCATTGGCCAGGGCGCCGTCGCGTCGTCAGGCAGGGCGGTGTCCAACACGATCTCGTCGCGATCTTCGTCGATGGCCATGTCCAAACTCGCCGCCGCCGCGGCCGCGACGCGGGACAACGGCGCGAGCAACCGCGCCACCAGGTCCTGACTGGTGAGGACGCGGGCGCCGCTCACGAGTCGTCGTCCACGAAACGGAAGACGGTCGTGCCGGGCTCGTCGGCGAGGCCTCGGTGCCGGGGCGCCGCCGGGGCCGCTGCCGCGCCGCCGGTCAACGCGAGCAAATGGAGGAGTCTGTCGATATCCGCCGCCGGGGCCGACCAAACCTGCGTGGGTGTCCAGCCAAGCGCGCGGCATAGCGCCGCAAGGTGCGCTCGGCCATGGCGCGGGCCGCGGGGCCCGAGCCCAGAACCGGATCGTTCGCGGGATCGGGGATGTTAAGGGCGACAACGGCATCGAGCAAAATCGCTGTCGCCCAGGAGTCGAGTGTATCGAGGGCGGTGCCAAGCCCGGCCGCGCTGGCGCGGGTCATGGCATCCAGATAGCCGGTCGCATCCAGCCAGGTTTGCCCGCTTTCGTCGTCAACCCGCGCCGCGAGCAGTGCCGCCAGCCTTTCCCGTTCCGTCCACGGACGGAGACGGGCGCGGGTGCTGCCAAGATCGATCGTATCGTCCGTGCCAGCCACGCCGGCCGCAATGGGCTCGCCGCCCGCCGCCCACCAAAGCGCCAGCGGTGCCACCGCGTCCCGGCGGTGTGCCGGCACCTGGCCGCGATCCATGATACGATCGGCGAAGCGCTGACGATCCAGTTCCAGACCGCCCCCCGACGCGAACGCGCAATCTTTCAGGGCCGCCATATGATCCCGGTACAACCAGGGATCGAGCCAAACGTCAGAGTCTCCGGTATCGATACCGAGCCTGTGCCCGAACCCGTGGAACTGGCCCGTGAAAACCGTGCCATCCACAGCGACGATGGCGGACGGCATCGATCATGCCTCGACAAGGCGCGTCGCGGTGAACCTGTAGGTCGTCAGGCTGCTGCCGCCGGCGCCGATGTTGAAGTCCTTGTCGAGAACATAGCATTCGTCGAACGACAATTTCCGTTGCGTTTTGTCGTCCTGTTTCAGGTTCGCGACGAGCTGGAAACTCGTTTGATCCTTCAACAACCCGTCCAATTTGAAGTTCGCGGACCGGATTGTCAGCTCGCCCTGCACGACGCGCAAACCGAAGACGACGCCAACACGTTCCGCGACGCCGATGGCCCGGACATTGTCTTGTTCCGTCACCACGCGGAACGCCAGCGCCTGCAGACCGTCGATCGTCTCGCCTTCGACCTGCACATTGCTGCGGTTGCTTGAAAAAACCGTGGTTGCCATGACCAATGCTTCCTATCAGGCCTGAACCAGGACGGTGGCGTAGATGAAGTCGATGGCGCGAACCGGCCGCACCGCCATGTCCACCCGGACGATCCCTTTTGAAAAATCGTCCTGACTGGAATGGACGGCGACCATATAGGCGGGTTCCTTTCCGTCGGTGGACGGAACGATTGCGCCCTCGCGCTCCATCTGCACCAGAAATTCCCGTAGCTTTTCCTGAAGGGCGCCGCGTCCGTCGGCGTTGTTCAGCCTGCCGATGAACAAATCGCCTATCATTTTCACGCCGCGCACCGCGTGGTCCGCCACGCGGCGGACGCTGATCTGATCGCCATCCGTCGTCAACCCGCGCAACACGATCGTGCCCCGCCCGCGTTGATTGGCAACCGGAACGATGGACGCCTGCAACAACTGCTTTTGCTCCTCGACCGTCAGGACACGGCTGAGCTGGGTCAATCCGGTGGCGGTCTTGAATGTCGGCGACTGAAAATAGTCCAGTCCGCCGATCATACCGGCGACCGCCCCGGCCACGCCATTGGGCGCGAGCAGCACGAACCGTTCCGACCGCAAATTGTCCGCGAGCGTGATCCAGGACGGAATTGTTCCGGCCGTGTCGACCTGTCCGAAGCCGAGGCGGCCATGCGAACCGGTGCTCATTCTGTTGCAGTGGCCGATCACGTCGCTGTAGATCGCCGCCACCTGAGCCGGTTTGCCAAAATCCTGAATTCCGGCGATCACCATGTCGATATCGGGATCGTTTTCGAGCACCGCGAGCGCATCGCGATATCCCGCCGGCGATGCGTCCGCGCCACCCGTCAACGGATAAGCGCCGGCTTTCGGGATACCGTCCTTCACGGCGGCGGACGCCCGCAGCAGAATCGATCGCTCATTGATCGCGGCATCCAGCGGCGGCGCTCCCGGCCCGACCGGAAGGTTTTTCATGACTTCCAGAACCGCGCCACCCGCGCCGGTCACCTGAATATCGGCCACTTTGGTGGCATCGAGCAGCGTCCGAACGGACACCGCGACACTCAGCGCATTACCCCACAAACCCCGCGCCCTGGCCGTTACATGCACGGCCGGTGCCATGCCCGTTTCAGCCGAAACGTCCGCCGCCGCCGCCGCCGCCTGGGCGTCGCCCGCGGCGACCGGCGAGACAACCAGTTCCGCCACACCGTTGGCGATAGCTTGATACGCCTCCGGCAGACTGTAAGCGCTGGCCGCCCCAAAAGCGGCGATAAACGCGGTCCAACTCCCCACCGGCGTCAATACGGCCGGGATTTTTTCGGTGAGGCCGGTCAAACCCAGTATGCCCGTGGGCGACAATTGAGGCGCCACCACCTCTTTGACGACCTTCACTTCAACACCGGGTATCACCAACGTCATCGTCCGTTTCCCCCATGAGGCGCGAGGCGCCCGATTATGTCGAAAGTCGTGGCACCGTTTTAAGATCGGCGCAAGAAACCACATGCGTCGCGATGCGTCAATTCCCAAAAAGGGCGCGGTTCGGAAACCGCTTGTTATGAGCGATCCATGCATTACAAAAACCGAAGTCGATAAAAGGATATTTGTATTGTATCGTTCCCGGACGATCCGTCGAACGACATATATACGCAAATTATTTGGCGGAATCGCGTTATTTCGCGAATTTTCGAAATTGGACACCGCGCTTTTTAAATTCAGACGGCGTGCGACGATCGTGTTCGGACGATTCGGACCCGAAAAGGCGCCGGAGCCCCGCGACCTCCCCATGCCGCCCCGGCGGCCTCGCGCGCGTGCCAGGGACACGGATCGCGCCGGACACCGAGATCCGAAACGCGACGCCGGCCGGGTCACGTGGGGGTCCCCCCATGGGGATCCCAACGGGGATCCCACACGGGGATCATTGACGCGCCAACGCCCCACGCCCACAACGCGGCCATGTCGGATACCGTGACGCCCTGGATTCTGAGCGAAGGTCTCGCTGGCCTCCAGGCGCAGGCACTCGGCCTCGCGGAGGCGGCGGGTTTGCGGCCCGAAATGCGCGTATTGCGACCGCGCGCGCCCTGGTCATCGATCCCCGCGCGATTTTGGCCCATGCCCAGGCGCGTGGCCGCGGCGGCGCTGACCCCGCCCGTGCCGGATTTGCTTATCGGCTGCGGCGGGATGGCGGCGGCGGTGCTGGCATCCTTGCGGGACCGGTCGCGGCGGGTTGTCCAGGTGCAAAACCCCCGCATGAACATCGGCCGCTTCGACCTGATCGTCGCCAACCAGCACGACGAACTGACCGGCGCCAATGTCATCGTCACGCGAACGGCCTTGCACCGTGTCACCCCGGAACGCCTGGCGGCGGAAGCCGCGCGCTGGCGCGACCGGTTCGCGGACCTGCCACGGCCCCTGGTGGCGGTGCTTTTGGGCGGAAACAACGGCCGCTACCGGCTGGGCGAGCCGCAAGGCGCCGCGCTCGCGGGGCAACTCGCGACGATGATGGCCCGCGAGAAGGTGGGCGTCATGGTCACGCCATCCCGCCGCACCGATCCCGCCGTCACCGCCGCCGTCGCCGCCGCCATCGGGCCGCTCGGTGGCCGGGTCTGGGATTTCACGGGCGAGAACCCGTATTTCGGCATGCTCGCGCTGGCCGACCTGATCGTGGTAACGCAGGACAGTGTCTCAATGATTTCGGAGGCCGCCGCGACCGCCGCGCCGGTCCTGATCGCAGGCCTGCCCGGCCGGTCCCGCCGCCAGGGCCTGTTCCTGCGCATGATGCTGGACGAAGGCCGGGTCCGCATGTTCGATGGCCGTTACGCCCCGTTTTCCGCGACTCCCCTGAACGACACGCCCGAGGCCGCCGCCATCATGCGTCGCCGCCTGGGCTTTTAGAGTTTCCGCCGATGCTGAACATCCAGACCTTCGACGCCCATGCCGGCGGCAACGCGCTTTATAAAGCCCTGGCGCATCCTCTCATGGGCGAGGCGATCGCGCGTCTCCACGCCAGCCTGCCGCCGCCTTTGGCGATCTACGATCCAGAAGGTATCGCCGAGGCCTTGCTGGCGATGTACCCCCACGCGCCCGCCGCGATCTTCGTCCACGACACCGCCCTGATCGGCAAAGCTCGCGCGGGCCTGGCGATGCGCGCGTTGACGGACCTGCCCGGCAGTGGCGCCCGCTCCGTGCTGATCGCGGCCTTCGACGCGAGCAAGGCCGCGGACCGCATCCGCCCTTTGCTGCCCATGGGCGCGGTGCTGGAGACCCTCGACGCCGCCCGCCTGCCGCCGGCGATGTTAACCCAAACCGGCCGTTATCTGGACAAGCTGAACTTCGCCACGAACTTCGCCTTTTTCCGCGACGACGACGCCCTGTCCACGCGCCTCGTCTCCGCGAATTACTGGTCGAACCACGGCGCCGGCCGGGTACGCCTGTGGCTGCGCCTGTTCGGCGCGGACGGCGCGATCCTCGCCACCTGGGAGCAGGCCTTACCAGACAATGGCGGCGGTTTCGCCATCGACAGCCGGGAGGTCCGCGCGCGCTTCGGTCTCGGCCCCTTCACCGGCCAATTGTTCCTCCACGCCATCGGCGTCAGGGGCCACGACGTCGTCAAATACGCGCTGGATACGTTCGCGGCGGGCGGCGGGCCGAGCCTGTCCTGCACGCATGACGCCAACGCCTGGCCCTCGGATCGCTTCGCCGGTCTGCCCGCGCCACGGCCCGGCGAAACCGTCACGCTCTGGCTGCAAAACAGCCACGCCGTCCCGATTCCCGCCGGCGCGATCGCGCTGGACCGCATGGGCGCCGAACAGCCCGTGTCCCTGGACCGCGAGGTCGGACCCTTCGCGACCGTCGCCCTCGACGCCGGCGCCACGCTGCCGGACGTGGCCTGGCCCGATCAAATCGAAATCCGCGCCGGCCGCCACGTCGTCCGCCCCCGCTACGAGATCGCCCGCGCCGGCCGCACCCGCATCGCCCATGTCAATGTGGAGCGCGACAATCTGCGCGCCGATCCCGGCATTCCCGCCCTTTCGCCGCTTCTTGGCCGAGGCTACCTGTTGCCCTTCCCGATCCTGGATCGCGCCCGCTTCCGTTCGATCGTGCAGCCGACGCCGATGGCCACGACCCAAACCTCGCTCCCCGTCCGCCTCGACATTTTCGACACCATGGGCGCCCTCGTCGCGCAACGCGTATTGGGCCGCCTGCCGCGCAACCACGCCACGGCCGTCGAGGTCGACGATGTCGCCGAAGGCCACGCCGAACTGGTCTACGATTTTCGCGATGGCGGAGAGGCCGATGGCTGGCTGCACGCGCTGTTCCGCTACGAAGACCGCGCCTCCGGGCACGAGGCGGAATGCAGTTTCGGCGCCCATATCTTCAACACGGCGATGACGTATCGCGACGAGCCGCAATCCTATACCGGTCCGCCGCCGGGCCTGACGACGCGGCTGTTCCTGAAACTCGGCGATACGGGACGGCGGAGCTTTTCGGTTCTCGTCTATCCGGCCTCCGCCGCCTGGCATCCGGTGTCCACGACGGAACTCCAGCTTTATGGAAGCGCCGGAAACCGGATCGCGGTGGAAACAATCCAGATCGCCTGCCGCGGTTCGAAGACCGTCTGGCCAGATGAAATCTTCGGGGCCGCCGCGATCGCCGCCGCCGGTGCCAATGGGTATGTTCTGGTGCGGGACACAACCTGCCGGCTGTTCGGATATCACGGCTTAATGGACGGGCGCGGCGGCTTTTCTCTCGACCATATGTTCGGGTTTTAGCGGCGAGCCCGGTCTGGCCGGGCCTCGAAACTCTCAATACACCGGCACGCCGGCTCCGCGAACGGAACCGGCGCCCTCCGCCCATCTGAGATGGACGAAGTTGTTGTTCGCCAGCGCACCGTGCCTTGCAATTCGATCTTCATGTTCGCCGACGTCAAAGCCGAGGCATTGGCGCCGGCACCGCCCGCCGTGCCGGCGATCGTGGGGTCGAAGCTGTCGATACCGGCGATGCCAAGGGTTCCGGTGTTGGCGATGTCAGCCATATCGATTTCTCCCGCGATGCGCCCGCCGAGGCGCGTTTCAGAAAGATTCAACCGGATTGGCTGAAAGGGGTCCTCGGGAAAGGGCCACCTGGCGGTGTCGAGACGGGAACAGCCGAGGGCGTTTGTTTTTTCCAAAAATTATCTTTTGTAACTGTGGGAATCATCGCAACCACGCGGCGGCGACATCGTTATGTATGGGCGGACGGCCGGAACCGCCGGGTATTTAGAGCGATGTCATATCATTGAGGCGACCCTTGTTGTAATTGACAACAATTATACAAACCGGCCTTGCCCGGGCCGGGCGTGTTAAATTTGAAATGCCACGAAAAAATGCCGGCCCGCGGGATTTTTTCCCTTGCCCAGGCGGGTGCCGGGTTTCTTTCGCGGTTTTGGCGGGCCGTGCCGCCGGAGTACCGGGCGTATGCGACAGGTTCCGCCCATCCGGCTTGCCTCGGGTACGCCGCCCATGCGATGGCGGGTGCCACGCGGCAGCGGGGGCGGGCGGCACATGGACCAGGGCATACATTTCATTTCCGGCCTGCCGCGATCCGGCAGCACGTTGCTCGCGGGGATCCTGCGCCAGAACCCCCGGTTTCACGCGGGCATGACGAGCCCGGTCGGCAGTATGTACATGGCATTGGAAACGGCGATGAGCCGCCGCAATGAGACAGCGGTGTTCATCGACGACGCGCAGAGACAGAACGTTTTGAAGGGATTGTTCTCAAACTATTACGACAACGTTCACCAAAACAAAACGGTTTTCGACACCAACCGGGCCTGGTGTACCAGGCTCCCCGCGCTTACCCGTTTGTTTCCGAATGCCAGAGTAATTTGCTGCGTCCGGTCCATTGGCTGGATCGTCGACTCGGTGGAGCGTCTGGTGCGCCGTAACGCCTTCGAATTGTCTGGGATGTTCGGCTTCGAACCGGGCGGCACGGTTTATATACCCGCTCGCCAAGGGAATCCGGGGTTTCTATCTGACACCGGAATGGAACTGGCGTTCCGGCCGTCCCCGATGTTTCAGGGGGGCTGAGGATTGAATTTTCCGATGAAGTGGAATTTGTCCGCGATCAGACTCTCAATTTCGTTCCGATAATCTTCGATCCTGGCGAAAAACCTTTCCACCGCCGCCTTGAAGTCGGCGCAGGTGGGAAAGTATTCGTTGTAGATCGTGTTTTTCTTGAACAGCCACCAGAACCGTTCGATCAGGTTCAGGTTCGGCGCATAAGCTGGCAGGTGGGTCAATGCGATATGGCAATAGTCTCGCGCGAACCAGGCCGTGAGCTCTTTCGAGCGGTTGTACCGAGCGTTGTCCAACACCACCCGAATCGCGCTCGCCATGGGGTGCCTGGCTTGCAGGTCCTCGAACAACAGAATCATCTCGGCACTGGTGATCCGCCCGGTCTGGCGATGGACGAATTCGCGGCCAGGCCAGCTCAGCGCGCCGTTGATATTTATGTTCTGCCGGCCGTGATTGCTTTTCAGTTCACGGGTCTCGCCCTTACGGATCCAGCCGAGCGCGGCGTGCGCGGTATCCGAGGGATGGGTCCCGTCAGCGAAGTACAAAGGCGTATCGTCGTTGGCCGTCCGCATCGGGGGGCCCAGGGTTTCTTCGACGAACTTCCGCTGAACGTCTTCGTTTGCCTTGGCGGGAACTTTTTTCGGCATCTTGTAGACGAAACCCAGCCGCTTCAGTACCTTGGTCATGGCTTGCGGCGTGTAGCTTGCCGCAAACGTTCGCTCCACGAAACCACACACCGCTTTGGCTGTCATATAAAGCCGTACATCTAATTCCGCCCCCAAAGCTTTAAGTTGTTCGGGGGTGAGCGATGGCTCGGCGCCCTCGTACCTGAGCCGTTCGACCCCGGTGACGCCAGACGTCCGATAGCCGCGGGTGGGCCGGATCGATCAACGCCTTCCTCCGGTCAGCGCTCATCGACCGGAGGCTTTCGCCAAAAAATCCCGTTCCACAAGCTACTGGCCGATCTTCGCGTGCGGCTTTTCCACCTCGGCCTCGGTGACCTTGGCCTTCTCCCGGGTGTCGGACCGCTCCGCGAAGACCGCCGCCAGCCCGTCCATCGCCTGACGTTTCCATTCACCCACCATGGTTGGGTGAATGCTGTATTTCGTCCCCAGTTGATCCGCCGTCAGTTCCCCACGCACCGCTTCAAGAGCAACTTTCGCTTTGAAATCCGCGCCGTAACGTAGCCGTTTTCCTGTCATTGGGTTCGTCCTTACTCAGGGCAAACCGAGCTTAAGCACCTGTCCGATTTTCGGGGACCACCTCACTCGCGTCGCGCCACCAGAACATCCTTCATCCTCCCCCGTGGATTTCCCCGGCCAACTCAAGCCGCAGCGTTTCCACGACAAACGCGACATCCTCGCCGGTCATCTCCGGGTGCAGCGGCAGCGTGATGCAGCAACGGCCCGCGCGTGTCGCCACCGGAACATCCTCCGGCCGCCAGCCGTATGTTTCGCGATACCAGGTCAGGTCCGGCAAGGCCCGGTAATTGACGCTCACTTCCACACCCGCCGCCTTCAGCCGCGGCGCGATCGCGTCCCGGTCGAAATCCTCGTGTTCCAGCCGGATAACGAAAATATGATGCGCGTGCACCGTATCCGGCAGCCCCCCCAACAAGCGGACCCCATTCATTCCGCCCAGACCCGCCTCGTACAGCGCCACCAGTTCGGCGCGCCGTGTCCGCCAGGCCTCCAGATTCGGCAATTGGCTCAAGCCCAGTAGCGCGGCGAGATCCATCATTTTGTAATTAAAGCCGGGGCGGCGCAGGTCCCAGTGGCGCCAGCGTTCCGTCTGGCCGCCATGGCGTTGAAAGGCATCCGCCGTCATCCCATGCGACCGCAGGGCCCGCGCGGCATCGGCGACCGCCGGATCGCGCGTGGTCAGCATCCCCCCTTCGCCAATCGGGAGATTTTTGGTGGCGTAAAAGCTGAAGCAGGCCGTCTCGCCATGCCATCCGATCGGCTGGCCGCGATACCGCGCCTCGGCCGCATGGGCCGCATCGTGGATCACCGCCAGACCGTGCCGTCGCGCGAGGTCCTGGATCGGCGCGATGTCCGCCGGAAGTCCCGCGAAATGCACGGGAAGGATCGCCTTCGTGCGCGGCGTGATCGCCCGCGCGATCGACGCCGGATCGATATTGAGCGTGTCCGCGTCGACATCCGCCAGCACCGGTGTCGCGCCCGCATGAACGATCGCGTTGACCGTCGCGGCGAATGTCATCGCCGTCGCGATCACCTCGTCGCCCGGACCGATGCCATGGCCCAGCAAAGCCAGATGCAGGGCCGCCGAACAGGACGACACGGCGACCGCGTGCGGCACGCCTTGCCAGGCCGCGAACGCGTCCTCGAACGCCCGGACATGGGGCCCGTTCGACAGCCACCCCGATCCGAGCAGACTCCGCACCGCCTCCAGATCCAGATTCGGGAACCGCGGTGCCGCCAGGCGCACGC
>CANJJS010000135.1 GCA_947474705.1 Acetobacteraceae bacterium
AGGTTGGAGCCGACCACGACGTCGAACCAATCGGGATGCTGCACGAAATGGGCGCACAAAATGTCGATGTGGTACTGATCGGTGCGCACGTCCGGATAGGCCTTGCCCATCTCGGCGAACCGCTCGTCCCAGTACGGCATCGTGTGGATGATCCCGTTCGATTTGGTCGCCGAGGTCACGTGCTTCTTCGGCCGCGTCATCGCCAGTTCGAAGGCGTATTTCAGAATACGGTCGGTGCCGACCCGGGAAAACACGCTCTGCTGGGCGACGAATTCGCGCTCCGTGCCCTCGAACATCCGCCCGCCGACAGAGGAATATTCGCCTTCGGTGTTTTCGCGCACGACGTAGAAGTCGATGTCCGCCTCGGTGCGGTCCGCCAGCGGGGTCTTCACGCCCGGCATCAGCTTGCAGGGACGGACATTGGCATACTGATCGAAGCCGCGGCGGATGGGGATAAGGAGGCCCCACAGCGACACGTGATCCGGCACGCCGGGCCAGCCGACCGCGCCCAGCAGCACCGAGTCGGACTGGGCCAACTGGTCCAGCCCATCGGCCGGCATCATCTGACCGGTCTCCTTGTACGTCTCGCAGGACCAGTCGTAATGCTTCAGTTCCAGCCCAAAGCCGAACCTGCGGGATGCCGCGTCCAGCACCTTCAGGCTTTCGGGCACGGTTTCCTTGCCGATCCCGTCGCCGGGAAGGACCGCGATGCGGTGCGTGCGGGCCATTTGGACTGTCTCCTTCATCTTGTGATCGAGGGGCGCCGTGTTATTGGGAACGCCGATCACGCAGAGATAAAGGACCGGACGCAGATGGCCAAGCCAGCCCAGGGAACGACAAGCGCGACGGAGTGGGATCGCGACGCGGCGCTGACGACCGCGCGGATTTTGCTGGAGATCGAGGCGATCAAATTCCGCCCCGAGGAACCCTTCACCTTCACCGCCGGCTGGAAGTCCCCGGTTTATATCGACTGCCGCCGGATCATCTATTTCCCCCGCGCGCGCTCGAAAATCTGCGATCTGGCGGTGGAGAAAATCGACCGCCACGTCGGCTACGAAACCATCGAGGCCGTGGCGGGCGGCGAGACCGCCGGCATTCCCTTCGCCGCCTGGATCGCGGACCGCATGGGCGCGCCGATGGCCTATGTCCGCAAGCAGCCCAAGGGCTTCGGCCGCCAGGCGCTGATCGAGGGCGATGTCCCAGAGGGCAAGCGCACTTTGCTGGTCGAGGATCTGACCACCGACGGCGGCTCGAAAATCCGCTTCGCCAACGCGCTCCGCGACGCCGGGGCGATCTGCAACCACGCCTTCGTCGTCTTCTTTTACGGCGTGTTCCCCGGCGCCTTCGAAACCCTGGCGCGGATGGACATCCAGTTGCACCACCTTTGCACCTGGTGGGACGTGCTGGAAGCTTGCAAAGACCGGCCCTTGGCCACCGGCGTCAATCTGACCGAGGTCCGGGCGTTCCTCGAAGACCCCGTGGCCTGGTCGGTGAAACATGGCGGCATCGGCTCGATCGAAGAAGGCCTGGCGCGGAAAGCCGCCGCCGGCGGCTGAAAACACTTGGCGCGGCGGGCCGGTTCGGGAACAACGGACAAATGGAGAACATGGGAGCATTCCGTTGTCCGATTTCCAGGGGGCGTCCCCCGGCCCACTGACGCTGGTCCTACGCGCCGTCTTCGTCCCCGACGGGTACGATCCGCCCGTGGGATTCATCGCGAACCCCTACGCGCTGCGGTTCCGCGCCACCTACGATCCGGAAACCGGCATCCTGACCTGCGAGGAAACCAGCGGCGGCGTCGTTTCCGGGCTGGCGGCGAAATGGCGCCCCGAAGATGCGCCCGGCGACAACCCTTTCGCGGACCCTTTCGAGCCCTCCGATCGCGGCCCAGACGACGACGGCCCGGCCTGGACCTGGGGCCTCCCGCTCGAACCACTCACCGGGGACTAGCCCCCTGGGCCCCCGCCCCACACATCCAAGCCGGCCCCGCCGGAACAAACCGGGCACCGAAAAACCGCCACCCTGAAAATACGCCCCGGCAACCCAGGATAAAGCAAATCTTCACGAAAACGTGCCATGATCCCTGACGCGACACCGGTCTACGGTGTGCGCCAGCGGATTCACTTCCGGATCCCACCGGAAGAACGCGCATCGAGGGAGGACTTCGTATGCTGGCCGTGCCATTCGCCATCGCGATCCTGTTGGGGCTGGCCGCCCTCTACATTCACGACCGGCGCCAGACCGCGCACACCATTCTCCGGAACTATCCGATCGTCGGATATTTCCGCTATTTCGCCGAAACCCTCGGCGAATACATGCGCCAATACCAATACCTGCCGGACTGGGCCGAACGCCCGTTCAACCGCCTCGAACGGTCCTGGGTTTACCGCTCCGCCAAAGGCGTCTCCAACCTCCGCAGCTTCGGCAGCGAAAACGTCCCGCCCTTCGTCTTCCGCAACGCCGCCTTCCCGATCCTGGACGAGGAAAAGAAAACCTGGTCCGGCAAACGCATCGGGATCGCCGAAGGACCGGGCGCCTGCCGGGAACCCTATCTCGCCCCCAGCTTTTTCAACATCAGCGGCATGAGCTATGGCGCGCTGAGCCACGCCGCCGTCTCCGCCTTGTCGCGCGGCGCCAAGGCGGCGGGGATCTGGATGGCGACCGGCGAAGGCGGCCTCTCGCCCTATCACCTGGAAGGCGGCTGCGACGTCGTCATGCAACTGGGCACCGCCAAATACGGCGCCCGCGACCAGAACGGAAACCTGTCGGAAGACCGGCTGCGCGAACTGGCGGCCCATCCCCAGGTCCGGATGTTCGAGGTAAAGCTGGCCCAGGGCGCGAAACCGGGCAAAGGCGGGATCCTGCCGGGGATCAAGGTAACGGCGGAAATCGCCGCGATCCGGGGCATCCCCATGGGCGAGGACAGCATCAGCCCGAACCGGCACACCGACATCGGCAATGTCCGCGAACTCGGCCAGTTCGTCGATCGGCTCCGAACCATCACCGGCAAACCGGTCGGCGTGAAATTCGTCGCGGGCGATCCCACCTTCCTCGACGACTGGTTCACGGATTGCGCGGCCCACCCGGAAGGCTGCCCCGATTACATCCAGATCGACGGCGGCGAGGGCGGCAGCGGCGCGGCCCCCGCCCCGCTGATGGACTACGTGGGCATGCCGATCACCCTCGCGCTCCCCGAGGTCGCGCGCGCCCGCGAACGCCATGGGCTGCGCGATCGCATCCGCATCGTCGCCTCCGGCAAGCTGATCACGCCGGACAAGGTCGCATGGGCTTTATCGATGGGCGCGGATTTCGTGTCCTCGGCGCGAGGCTTCATGTTCTCCCTGGGGTGCATCCAGGCGATGAAATGCGGCAGCGGGAAATGCCCGACGGGCGTGACATCGTCCGAACCGCGGCTGATCTCCGGCCTGGACCCGACCGACAAGGCCGCCCGCGTGGCCCGCTACGCCGCGCGGATCCGGGAAGACGTGGAGGTCATCGCCCATTCCTGCGGCCTGACCGACCCCGGCGGCTTCCTGCCGAAACACGTGACGGAAATCGAGCGCGGGGTCGGCGGATTCCGGGCGCCGCAAGGCGGGGATTGATCGGCCGCGCTCAACCCAAAAGCGCCCGCAGCTCCGCGTCATCAGGGGGAATGGCCGAAAGGTCGTTCTCCTCGCTGCCGGGCGCGGGCTTCCACAGCGAATACATCCAGCCCTTTGTCCGTGGTTCCAGCGCGAGAGCCGCTTTGACCTGTGCGATCAGCTTCCCCTTGATCTCCGCCAACCGCGGATCGCCCGCCGGAGGCTTCTCGTGCATGAGCTTCTGCCCATAAGCAGCGGCCAGCCAAACATGGACATTCGCGTCGTTCGCGCCCTCGGGCCGTTCGATCAACGCCTCCCCGATCTGAATCGCCTTCGTGAAACCGATCGGCGGCGCCTCATACAAAGCCCGCAGCAGCGCGGTGCCGGAAATGGCGTCGCCGATCAGACGCTCCGCCCGATCCGGCATCTTTCTGGCCACCAGAACCTTGGCCAATTGTTGCCGGATCGCCGGATCGTGACCGGACAATCGCAACGCTTTTTCAAACCCCTTGGTTGCGCCTTCCAAATTCTTGTCGCGCGCCTGCGCGGCGGCCCAGGCGGCGGCCTGTTGCGCGGAGGTCAGCGCATTCAACGAAAGATCGCGCAGCATGTTGTCGGTGGACATCAGTTTCTCGTCGCCCCGGCTGAAACCATCGCCGGACGGATCGAATTTCAAATTCTCCGGATCGGCGGCGAACTTCAGATCGGCCGTTGACGACGTTCCGTGGTCGATACCGTCCAGCCACATCGTGAGGAAGGTCCGCGTCCCGATATACCCCAGCCAAAATCCGCCCGGCGCGAAAAACATGAAAATCGCAAGGGCCAGCAATTGGCCCGGCCCGCCTGGACCGGCGACGGTGGCCGCGCCAAACCACTGAAAGCCGTTTTCGTTGATATGACCCGCATAGCGCCACAAGGTTTGCGGCAGCAGATACAACTGCGTCAACCCGACACCGACCAGCGTCTTCGTGAGCCAATCCGACACATCCTCGAGGTTCGTGTTGGTCGTGCTGGCCCGCGACGCCCTCTGAGCCGCGCCGTCCGCCTCTCCCGGCGCGCCCGGAGCCGGCGCATTTTGACCCGCCGCCCCCTGAACCGGCGCCCCTGGGGCCGGTTCCGGCTGAGCCGGCGCGCGAGGACGCGCCAGGGAGCGAGGAATTCCAAACAACAATCCGAAAAACCACCCGCCGACCATGCTCGCGCCGGCGAACAACAAGCCGAGGCCCAGGATACGGACGGCGGAAGCCCAGTCGTGCTGCAGCCGGGCCGCGGCGGCGGCCGCCAGCAATCCAACCGTCCCGGCGAGAAAAAAATGCGACGTGAACCAGTCCGCGAGGAACGCCGGATTGCGGCGCTCATTCGCCTCAGACCAGGAACGCGGCAGCAACCGGCCTGGCCGGCCGAAAAGCGCGCCGATGCCCTCCCAGATGATGCTGATACTCATGGTTCTCTCCCAGGTTCGCGCGGACATCGGTGCCGCATCCGATGCCACTGTATGCGAGCATTCCCGGGAAATTTCAAAAGTCTTCCTCAACCGGACGCAGGCGGCCCAGGCCTGAAGCCCCCCCTTCCGCTCCCGGCGTCCCCTCGCTTCCGCCGACCGCCAAAAAACGCGGGGTTGCCGCCCCCTCTCCCCGGACGATAACGTCGCCACCATCCCATATCCCCGGCCGGTCGAACGGTTCCATGCGTTTTCCTTGGTTTTTCCTCATTCTCCTCGCCGCTCTGCCGGCCCGCGCCCAAAATGTCACGGTGTTCGCGGCGGCGAGCCTGACGGAAGCCTTCAAGGATGTCTCGGCGGAGTGGGCGGCCGCCGGACATAAACCGCTCCGCCTGTCCTTCGGCGCCAGTTCGACCCTGGCGCGGCAGATCGAACAGGGCGCGCCCGCCAACATCTTCGCCTCCGCCGACCAGAAATGGATGGACTACCTGGTCCAAAAGGGCGCGATCGTGGCGGAGACGCGGAAGTCGCTGCTTGGCAACGCGCTGGTGCTGGTGGTACCGGCGGACAGGCCACGCCGCCTGGCGCTGGAAAAGGGATTCGATCCAATGGACCTTCTGGGCGCGAACGGCCGCCTCGCGACAGGCGACCCGGCCCATGTGCCCGTGGGCCTCTACGCCGAGCAGGCCCTGCGCCACCTCGGCGTCTGGGACCGCGTCGCGCCCCGCCTGGCCCGGACCGCCGACGTCCGCGCGGCGCTGCTGCTGGTCGAGCGCGGCGAGGCCCCCGCGGCCATCGTCTATGCCACCGACGCCGCCGCCTCCATCGCCGTCGCGATCGCCGGCACCTTCCCGCCGGACAGCCACGAGCCGATCGTCTACCCCGTGGCCGCGACCAAATCCGGCGACACGGCGGACGCAAGGGCGCTGCTCGATTTCCTGTCCGCCCCCCAGGCGCGCGCGATCTTCGTGCGCCGCGGCTTCAAGGCGCCGTGACCTGAACCTGACCCAGGAAGAATGGGAGGCCGTCCGGCTGACCCTGACCGTCGCGGCGCGCGCGGTCGGGTGCGGCCTGCCCTTGGCCATCCTGACCGCCTGGATTTTGGCGCGCCACCGGTTTCCCGGCCACGCGGCGCTGAACGCCTTCGTGCATTTGCCTCTGGTCCTGCCGCCCGTCGTGACCGGCTGGCTGCTGCTGGTCCTGTTCGGCATTCGCGGCCCGATCGGCGCGCTGTTACACGGCTGGTTCGACATCCGCCTGGTGTTCACCACCGCGGGCGCCAGCCTCGCCTGCGGAGTCATGGTATTTCCCATCATGGTGCGCGCGATCCGCCTCTCCCTCGAAGCCGCCGATCCCGGCCTCGACATGGCCGCCCGCACCCTGGGCGCCGGACGCTGGGACCGCCTGGTCAACGTCACCCTCCCCCTCGCCGCGCCCGGCATCCTCGCCGGCACGATCGTCGCCTACGTGACCTCCCTTGGCGAGTTCGGCGCGGTCGTCACCTTCGCCGCGAGCATCCCAGGCGAAACCCAGACCCTGCCGCTCGCCATCTACGCCGCGCTGCAAATCCCCGGCGGCGAGGAAAAAGCCGCGACCCTGTCCGCGATCTCCGTCGCGCTGGCCGTCCTCGGCCTCGCCGCCTCCGAATACGCCAGCCGCCGCCTCAACGCGCTCCTGGGAAGATGACCCTCTCGCTCCACCTGCGCCACGACTTCCCCTCCGCGAAGGTGGACGTAACGTTCGAGGTCCCCTCCCCCGGCGTCACCGTGCTGTTCGGCCCCTCCGGCGCGGGCAAATCGACGATCGTGCTGGCGGCGGCGGGCCTGCTGCGTCCCACGGACTGCCGGATCGCGATCGACGGCCAAATCCTGGCGGACACCGCGGCGGGCATATGGCTGCCGCCGGAACAACGCCGCGCGGGCCTTGTCTTCCAGGACGCGAAACTGTTTCCGCATATGTCGGTCGAAACGAACCTCCGCTTCGGACTGCGCCGCGCCCCGCCCGGCCCGATCCGGTTCGACAGCGTCGTCGCGCTGCTCGGCCTCGACCGCCTGCTCGCCCGGCGTCCGCACACGCTGTCCGGCGGCGAACGCCAGCGGGTCGCGATCGGCCGCGCTTTGCTGGCACAACCGCGGCTGCTGCTGATGGACGAACCGCTGGCGAGCCTCGACAGCCCGCGCAAAGCGGAAATCGTGCCCTATCTGATCCGGCTGAAAACCACGCTCCGGCTGCCGATTTTGTACGTGACGCACGATCTGGACGAGGTCGGACGGCTGGCCGATTCGCTGGTCCTGATCGAGAACGGCGCGGTCGCCGCCTACGGCCCGGTGGCCGATGTCACCTCGCGCGCCAGCCTGGCTTTGGCCCAACGCGACGACGCGGGCGCGCTGGTGGAATGCATCGTCGCCGCGCACGACACGGCCCGCCAACTGACCCGGCTCGACGGCGGCGGCGCGACGTTTTGGGTGCCGCTGATCGACCGGGACATTGGCCGCGCCTGCCGTATCCGCGTTCCCGCGCGGGAAGTGATCCTGGCGGGACGCCCGCCTGAGGCGATCAGCCTCCACAACGTCGTCCCCGGCCTGGTCCGGGCCATCGCGGCCGATCCGGTGCGGCGCACCGTCGTCGTGGAAATCGGCCTGCCGTCGGGCGCGCTGCTGGCGCGAGTCACGCCCGACGCGGTCGCGCGGCTGGGCCTCGCGCCCGGCGAGCCGGTCCTCGCTTTGATCAAATCGACATCGATCGAGGTGCTGGGCGGGGGATGATGGCGCGCCCGGTCGCGCGGCCCCCCAGCCTCGGGCGGGCGTCAGCGCCAGGCCCGGCTCAACAGCAGATCGAGCGCGTTGACGACGCGGAAGTCCTCGCCCGCGAGCGACGCGACGGACGGACCGAGGACATCCCTGGGAACATTCGCGATTTGCAGCGGATCGAGCACCACTGGACGGCCTTCCACAATGAAATGCGGTCCGACGTCGCTGTCTGACAATCCGAAGGCACCAGCATCGATAAGTGGCACGACGACCCGCCGCGCCGCGTTTCAAAAACGATTGGACTGGACCACGACAACGAAGGGAATGGCGGATTTGTTCCTGCCTGGATTCCGATGCACGCTCAGTTGGTCGGCCGTCAAAGGGCGGAAAACTCGTCGGCCAGCGATCCGTGCGCCGCGACAAACACGTCGCTGGCGGCGATATGGGCCGCGACCTGGCCCCCGGCTTCGCGTGCCTCCGCCGCATCGACGAACGCGGCCAAAAGTGTTTCCACGGTGTCAGACAGATCGGGCGCGAACCCGCGCGCGCGCCGCAAAAGGTCTTCGTTCAACGTCATGTTCACCGGACGCCGAGACGCGGATTTGTCGTACCCCATGAAACCCCTCCAGGCCGAATCGAAACATGGGCGAAGGCACGAAGACGTTCAACCGCCCGCGAGACCCGCTTCGCCCCAAAACCCCGAAATCCTCCCCGTCCCCACCCCGAAGCTTGACCTTCCGCGCGCGCGAGGTCTTTTCTCCCGCGCCTCCGGTCCGCCAGGCCGTCATGTTTTGTCAGGATATCGTCTCGATGCATCCCTACCGTACGCATACCTGTGGCGCGCCGCGCGCCGCCGACGCCGGCACGACCGCTCGTTTCTCCGGATGGGTGCACGCCAAGCGCGACCACGGCGGGCTGCTGTTCATCGATCTGCGCGACCACTACGGCATCGTCCAGTGCGTCTTCGCCGCGGGCTCGCCCGTCTTCGCGGCCGCCGAGGGGCTGCGGCCCGAAAGCGTGATCACCGTCACCGGCACCATCGTCTCCCGCGACGCCGCCACGCTGAACCCGAAACTCCCCACCGGCGAAGTCGAGGTCCGGGTCGCGGACCTGACCTTGCAATCGGCCGCCGAAGTGCTGCCCATGCAGGTCGCGGGCGAGGAAAAATTCCCCGAGGATATTCGCCTCCGCTACCGCTTCATCGATCTGCGCCGCGAGAAGCTGCACAAGAACATGATGCTGCGGTCGAACGTCATCACCTCGATTCGCCGCCGCATGATCGAGCAGGGATTCATGGAATACCAAACCCCGATCCTGACGGCCTCCAGCCCCGAGGGCGCGCGCGACTTCCTGGTCCCCGCGCGCAACCATCCCGGCAAATTCTACGCGCTGCCACAGGCGCCACAGCAGTTCAAACAACTTCTCATGGTCGCCGGGTTCGACCGTTACTTCCAGATCGCGCCCTGCTTCCGCGACGAAGCCTCGCGCGCCGACCGTTCGCCCGGCGAGTTCTACCAGCTCGACTTCGAAATGAGCTACGTCACGCAGGAAGACGTGTTTAAGACCATCGAACCGGTAATGGCGGGGGTGTTCGAGGAATTCGGCGAGGGCCGCGCGGTCACACCGGCGCCCTTCCCGCAAATCCCTTACGATACCGCGATGCTGGAATTCGGCTCCGACAAGCCCGACCTGCGCAACCCGCTGCGGATTTCCGACGTCACCGCGCAATACGCCGGGTCCGGCTTCGGCCTGTTCGCGCGCATCGCGGCCTCCGGCGGCATCGTCCGCGCGATTCCCGCGCCGGGCGCCGGCGGCAATCCCCGCAGCTTCTTCGACAAACTCAACGAATGGGCCCGCGCCGAGGGCCAGGGCGGACTGGGCTATATCGTGTTCGACGCCGAAGGCCCGAAAGGCCCGATCGCCCGCAACCTGGAAGCCGATCGCGCCGAAGCCATCCGCGCCGCCTGCGGCCTGAAAGCGGGCGACGCCGTGTTCTTCGTCGGCGGCAAGAAAGACGTCGCCGAGAAATTCGCCGGCACCGTGCGCACCCGCATCGCCGAGGAACTCGACCTGATCGAAAAGAACGCCTTCCGCTTCTGCTGGATCACCGATTTCCCGATGTACGAGCTGAACGAAGACACCAAACAAATCGACTTCAGCCACAACCCCTTCAGCATGCCGCAAGGCGGGCTGGAAGCGCTGGAAACCCAGGACCCGCTGACCATCAAGGCCTACCAATACGATATCGTCTGCAACGGAATCGAACTCTCCTCCGGCGCCATCCGCAACCACCGCCCGGACATCATGCTGAAAGCCTTCGCCATCGCCGGATATAAGGCCGAGGACGTGGAAGCTCGTTTCGGCGGCATGCTCAACGCCTTCCGCTACGGCGCCCCCCCGCACGGCGGCTCGGCCCCCGGCATCGACCGCATGGTGATGCTGTTGGCCGACGAACCCAACATCCGCGAGGTCATTCTCTTCCCGCTGAACCAGCAGGGCGAGGACCTTCTGATGGGCGCCCCCGCCGAGGTCCCGGCGGCACGGCTGAAGGAATTGTCGCTGAAACTCGATCTGCCGCCCAAACCGGTGCGCTGATCCCGGCCCTCCCCGCGCCGTTCAGGCGCCGGGGGCGATGCGCGCCAGCAGTTCCGTGGCGGCGCGGTGCGCGGGACGGTCGTGGCCTTCCGCGAACCAGGCGTGGATCGGCGCGACGAGGGCATGGGCTTCCTGTTCGCGTCCCCGCGCCACCAGGAACTCGCCGTACGCGGTGGCGGCTTTCAGTTCTCGCGCCCGCGCCGACATGCCCCGCGCGGCCTGCAGCGCGCCCAGAAAATCCCGCTCCGCCGCGTCCGGATCGTCGATCCGCAGGCGCGCGCGGGTCAGATACAATTCGCTGTTCCACCAGATTCCATTGCTGGCTTCGGCGATCGCCAGGCCTTGCTCGATCGCCGCGAGCGCGGCCGCGGTATCGCTTGCCGCCGCCCAGGCATCGGCGAGCATCCAGTACACCTGTGGCGCGTCCAGGATGACCCCGGCCTCCGCGAGTTCCCGTGCCGCCCCGTCGACCATCCGCGCGCCCGCCGCCGCGTCCCCGTCGCGGGCGGCCAGCCATCCCGTGCAGTAGCGGGCGCGGGCCAAATAGAACTGAAACCCTTGCTCCGCCGCCATGGCGCTCCACTCCGCCGTGACCCGCCGCAGGCCGGCGTCCTCCTCGGCGATCGCGAACGTGTCCCATGCCGTCCCGAGCACGATCGCGTGAGTACGGACATGGCGCAGGCTCTGGGCCCGTTCCAACGCGAGACCTATGTCGGCGACGGCGGAATCCAGGTGGCCAAGCAGCGCGTCGCCGCGGGCACGCAACGCCAGCAGC
>CANJJS010000136.1 GCA_947474705.1 Acetobacteraceae bacterium
AGCGGCGGTGGCTGGGTCCTGGACGGCTCCAAAACCGTCGTCCAGCACGGCGAGGCCGCCGATAAACTGATCGTCAGCGCGCGCACTTCCGGCGACCGTTACGACGAAGACGGAATTACTCTGTTCATCGTCGACACCAACGCCGCCGGAGTCGCCCGCCGCGGCTACGCGACCCGCGACGAAACCCGCGCCGCCGATATTTCCTTGTCCAACGCGCCCGGCACGGTGCTGGGCGAGGTCGGCAAAGGTCTCGCGATCATCGAAAAAATCGTCGAGGCCGGCATCGCCGCCACCGCCGCCGAAACGGTTGGCGCGATGGAGGCGATGAACGAAATGACCCTGGAATATTCCAAGACCCGGGTTCAGTTCGGTCAGCCGATCGGAACGTATCAGGTGGTGCAGCATCGGATGTCGGATATGTTCATGACCCAGGAGACGGGGCGGAGCATGGCGATGCTGGCGACGATGTCGATGGACAATGACGACCCGGTCGAACGGCGCCACGATTTCGCGCTCGCGAAAGTCGGCGTCAACCAGGCCGGGCGTTATGTCTCGCAAAGCGCGGTGCAAATGCACGGCGGCATCGGCATGACCGAGGAATACGCCGTCGGGCATTATTTCCGGCGTTGCATGGTGATCGAGCGCCTGTTCGGCGACAGCGCGTATTATTTGCAGCGTCTGGCGAACGAAATTTCGTGAAATGGCGGGAGGGGCTGGCTGTTAGGGCCGACCCCTCTCGACCGCGACGACAATCGAAATTTGGGGTTCCGCCCACCGCCAGGCCCGAGTGGGACCGGTCCACAAGGCGCCGATTGCCGCGCTCCCTTACCGTGCTATATTCGCCTCGCCACGAAATCCGTGGCCGGAGTATCTAACGCGCGCTCATGAGCTATCTCCACGATGTTTTCATCAGCTATCGGCGCGAGTTGCAGTGGACACCGTGGACGCGCGACTACTTCAAACGTCAATTGGAATCGTATCTGCAACCGGATCTGGGCCGGAAATCGGACATTTTCCTCGATGAACGTCTGGAAGTCGGACCCGATTGGGTTGAAGGACTTGGCGAGCATCTCGGGCGCTCGAAGGTGCTTGTGGCGGTACTCTCGCGCGATTATTTCAACAGCCCCTGGTGTGTTCACGAATTGGACCTCATGATCGCCCGCATGGGCGGACGCGTTGGGCTGTTTGTTCCGGTGATCGTTCACGACTGCGACGACCTACCTGACCCAATTGGCCGCGCGCAGAGCTACGATCTTAAGGAGTTCCACCTGACCCGCATGAACGAGCACGGGCAAACCTTCGAGGATTTTTCCCGCGCCGTCCGTGGCCTGTCGCCTCATGTCGCGAAACTGATTGGGACAGCACCACCGTTCGATCCGGGATGGATCGCCGCCAGCGCGAAACGCTTCAACGACGTTTACGAGGCCAAGACACGCGGCACCTCGATCAAACCGGATCACTACGATCCGCCGGCCTCGCCGCCCCACGCGACCGTTCCGCGGCTGGTGCTGTGATGGGGGCTTCACCATGTCCCTGACCACCGGAATCGGATCGGTCATCACCTTCTATTCCTGGAAGGGCGGCGTCGGCCGCACCCTCGCGCTCGCGAACACCGCCGTGCAACTCGCGCGCGCGGGACGCAAAGTGCTGATGGTCGACTGGGATTTGGAAGCGCCAGGACTCCACCAATATTTCCTCCCCCCAGGCCCGCGCGAGGCCGAACACCTGACCATAACCCCGGCGAAGACGCCGGGCGGACTATGGGCGCTCTTACGCACGGCATCGCGACGCGGCGACGGCGATCTCGACGAAAACGAATGGAAATCCGCCACGGCGCGGATCGGCGTGCCACCGCTGGAGCCCAGCGCGAGCAAGCCCTATGTGCCGACCCAAGGCGTGTTGGACCTTCTTGCGGCAGGGCACGACCAAGAAGACTACAGCGCCGAACTTGGAGATTTTTCGTGGAAGTCTTTCTTTCACGACGCCAAAGGCGGCGAATGGCTAGAAGCTGTACGCCGGCAATGGATCAAAAATTACGATTTCGTTTTTATCGACTCCCGCACCGGCCTGACGGACAGTGGCGGGATTTGCACGATACAGTTGCCCGATACACTGGTCCTGGTTTTCGCCGCCAACGACCAGTCCTTCGGCGGTGGCATGAAAGTGATCGGCGCCGCGCAAAAGGCGAGACGGAATTATGGCCACGACCGCGGACAACTAACCGTCATCCCCCTGTTATCGCGATGGGCCGGCGACGAAGAAACCGATATCGCGGAAGAATGGATGAAACGCTTCGATCGCGCGCTTCCCCCGGTCACGGACCCCTGGCTACCCAGGGGTATCGCGCCCAGAAAATTCCTGGAGCGCGTGCGTGTCCCACATGTCGCGCGTTTTTCATTCGGAGAACCGCTGCCGGTCCTAACTCACAGCATCACCGACCCCGCCCTGCCCGGCCTGGCTTTCGACAACCTGGCACGGCTGATCGCCTCCGGCATGGCGGACGCAGCGACAATCGTCGATCCGGCCTACGACCCGCCGGCGCCTCGCACCGCGGGCGATCAGGCCACCGCCACCGGCGCGTTCGCGACGCCCTTGGATATAACTGACATCCAACTCGATCTCGGCAAGATCGCCCGGATAAGCGGGCCGGACAGCGAAGAGCTATTGGATGCACTCGACGCCGCGGGAACGGCGTTATTTCGAGCGGCGAAGTACGCGGACTCGGAGCCCTTGCTGCGACGCGCCCTCACGATCGATGAAAGGCGGCTGGGGGCTAACCATTCCAGAATCGCGATCCGCCTCAACAACCTCGCGCGATTGCTCCAGGACACCAACCGGCTGGCGGAAGCGGAGCCGCTCATGCGCCGTGCTCTGGCGATCCATGAGTCCAGTTTTGGCCCGGAGCATCCGAACGTGGCGATCAGTCTCAACAACCTCGCGCAATTGCTCCAGGCCACCAAACGGCTGGCGGAGGCGGAACCTCTCATGCGCCGCGCTCTGGCCATCGACGAGACCAGCTTCGGCTCGGACCATCCGAAAGTGGCGATCCGCCTCAACAACCTCGCGCAATTGCTCCAGGCCACCAACCGGCTGGCGGAGGCGGAACCGCTCATGCGCCGCGCTTTGGCCATCGACGAGGCCAGCCTCGGCCCGGACCATCCGAACGTGGCGATCAACCTCAACAATCTCGCGGGATTGCTCCAGGACACCAACCGGCTGGCGGAGGCGGAACCGCTCATGCGCCGCGCTCTGGCCATCGACGAGACCAGCCTCGGCCCGGACCATCCGGACGTGGCGACCAGCCTCAACAACCTCGCCACGATGATCGAAGCACAAGGACAAACCGCCGAGGCCGAGGTCCTGTATCGCCGCGCGCTGGCGATCGACGAGGCCAGCTTCGGCCCGGACCATCCGAACGTGGCGAACAGCCTCCTCAACCTCGCCGGCACGCTGCTGAACACCGGCCGCGCAACGGCGGCGGAGCCCATGATCCGCCGCGCCTTGGGCATTTACCTCGCCTTCGAACACGCCACCGGCCATGCCCACCCGAGCCGCGAGAACGCGATCGCCCGCTTCCGCGCCATCTTCGCCGCCCTGGGCCGCGACACGTCGGAAACCGAGTCCGCCCTCGCCGCCGCCCGCCGCGACGCCGGCCTCCCCTGAAAGCCGCGCCCGGCGGTCCGCGAAGAACCTCCGTGCGCCCTCCGTGCAACCTCCGTGGCCCTCCGTGGTAAAGACTTTCTCCCCTCAACCGGCACGCCCGTCCCCACCAGGCCAAAACCGAACCCACCACGTCTCCCCTCACCGCCATTCCGCGCGACAAAAACCGTAAACCCGCCATCACGGACTACCGAGGCCAACCCCTGCCCTCCGTCCACTATCCGGTCTATCGTCTCCTCCCACGCCCCGGACGGAGACCCCATGACCCAGCCCTCCCCCACCCGCCTCAAAGCCGCCGTCCAGGCGCAACGCGACTTCGCCGCCAGCCTCTTCGACCGCCTGCGCCGCGACGGACTCGCCACCCCCGGCATCTCCCGCGACACCTACGGACCCGGCGAGCAACGCGCGCACGCCACCTGCGCCGGCATCGCCGAAACGATGGGCCTGCGCATCGAACGCGACGCCGCCGCCAACCTCTACATGACCCTGCCGGGCACCGATCCCACCGCGAAACCGATCCTCACGGGATCCCATCTCGACACCGTCCCCCACGGCGGCAATTTCGACGGCGCCGCCGGTGTCGCCGCCGGCCTCACCGCCATCCAGGCGCTCAAAGCTCTCGGCATCCAACCGAAACGCGACATTACCGTCATGGCCATCCGCGCCGAGGAAAGCGTCTGGTTCCAGGTCTCCTACATCGGCTCCCGCGGCGCCCTGGGCGATCTCCCTAAAGATGCCCTGGAAGCGAAACGAATCGACACCGGCCGCACCCTCGCCGAGCATATTTCGGACTGCGGCGGCGACCCAGACAAACTCGTCAACGGCAAACCCCATCTCGCTCCCGCGGATATTCACGCCTTTCTGGAATTGCACATCGAACAGGCCCCCTCCCTCGAAACCGCGAACAAATCGACGGGCATCGGCACCGGCATCCCCGGCAATTTCCGCCACCCCTACGCGCGGATAGAGGGCGCGAACGACCATGTCGGCCTGCAACGCCGCTTCCGCCGCGACGCCGCAATGGCCGGCGCCGACTTCGCCATGGAACTCGACCGGATGTGGGCGGAATACGACCAACGCGGCATCCCCATGGCCTGTACGATCGGACGTTTCCATACCGATCCAACCCAGCACGGCCTGACCATCGTCCCCGGATCGTTTCATTTCAGTCTCGACGTCCGCGCCTACGACGAAACGATCCTCGCCAGCCTCGAAAAACGAGTCGCCGACATCGCCGCCAACGTCGCCCGCCGCCGCGGCGTGACCTTCCACATGGGCCAGCGCACCGGCGCCGCCGTCGGCCCCGTCGATCCCGGCGTCAAATCCCGCCTGGCCCATGCCGCCGCCGCCCTCGCCATCCCCACCATCGACCTGGGCTCTCCCGCCTCCCACGACGCCGCCGCCTTCGCCGCCCGCGGCGTGCCCATGGGATTGATCTTCGTCAGAAACACCAATGGCAGTCACAATGCGACCGAATCCATGGCGCTGGAGGATTTCCTTGACGGCACCGCCGTCCTGACTTCCTATCTCGCGACCGAAACCTGACGCGGGCGAGGACCAAGGTGACCCAATCCCTGCTGGCGCGCGGACGCCTCGCCGCGCCGATCGCCGCGCCCACCCGCCTCCTGACCCGCTTCGGCGCCCGTCACGGCCATTGGATCACCGCGCTCATCGCCGCGATCTACAGCGGCTGCCTGACCGCCTTCGCCGCCGATATGGTGCTGATCACGCCCCTCGCCTTCGGCGTATTCTACGCCCCGCTGGTCGCCACCGCCATTTATCACGAGGACAAACGCGCGGTCTGGGTCCTGGCCGCGCTCGCCTCCGCCCTGGTCGTCATCGGCGCCTTGTTCCCGGCCGTCTATCCGGACATCGCGACCATGCTGACCAACCGCGCGCTGTCGATCGCCGCGGTGCTCGCCACCGCGGCCTTCGTCTGGCACGCGCGCCGGACACAGGACCGGCTCGCCGATCAAACCGCCCGCGCCGAAGCCGCGGAACGCGTCAAAGGCGAGGTCCTGACCAACCTCAGTCAGGAAATCCGCACCCCGTTACACTCGATGATCGGCATCCTCGAACTCGTCGCCGCCAGCGGACGGCCGGAACACACGGCCGCCCTGACCATGGTCCGCGGCGCCGGCCGGCGCCTCGCCGCGACCGTCGATAACCTCGTCGACCTGACCCAGCTCGAAGGCCGCCACCTGCCACCCGAAACCGTCGACCTCGGCACGCTGCTGCGCCAGGCGGTCGAAGCACGCCGCCGCGACGCGGCCGCCCGCCAGATCGAGCTCTCGCTCCACATCCCCACCGCCCCCCCCGCCCAAATCCACGCCAACCCCTGGGCTGTCCGCCGCATCCTGGAAAACGTCGTCGGCGACGCGATCGCCTACACCGCGCCCGGCGGCACCGTCGCCGCCCGGCTGGACCTGAACCAGGACCGGGTCGCCGCCGAGATCTCGGATACCGGCACAAGACCGCCCGGCGCGCTGAACCTCGCCACCGACCCCGATCTCGGCCGCCTGATGCCGTCGGTCATGGGAATCGCCCTCAGCCACCGCCTCGCGCGCGCGATCGGCGCCACATTGTCCTACGGCACCGGCGGCGGCGGCCAGACCGTCGCCCGCCTGACCTGCGCGGCGGCGGATCAGGCCTCGCGGTAGTCCAACAGAACCAGCCCGCACAGCAACAAACACACCGGCCAGGTCCAGCCCGCGACACGCACCAGCACCGGACTGGACGCCCGGTCGAGCCGCAGTTCCAGCCAGCGCGACCACCCCGCGACGATCCCGGCCAAAGCCAGCGGCGTATGCGTGATCTCGATCAGCAACTGCTCTTTCACATTGGCGATCGCGTGACTGTGAGTCAGCAACAGCGTTCCCCCGATCGCGCACATCAGCGGGAACACCAGCGCCGCCGCCGCCCCCCGCGCCCGCCCGGTCCGCACCCGCCACTCGAACAAGGCGAACCCCACGATCAACACCACGAACATGCGGTGCTGCACGACCTCGGTATCCCGGAAACTCTCCAAAAACCCGATATCGCCCAGCGGCCAGACCTCCGGATCCGAGCGCACGAACAAAAACGCCCCCAACCCGATAAACAGCAGCGGCCAGTGCCGCGCCCACCCCACACCCGCCCGGTTGGCCAGCGCCAGCAGGCCGATCGCCACGACAAACAACCCCGCCCAATGATGGTTGTATTCCGACCAGGCGACGTCGTCGGCATTGCGCGGCGGAATCTCGCCGGCCCCCGGCGTGAACGCCGCCGCGGCCTTGCCCGCCCGCGCCGCCGCCTCCGAGTCCAGCCGCGCCTGCAACGCCGGAATCGCCAGCCGGTCGTGATCCGGACTGCTCAGCCGCGGCCACTCCGGCGTGTTCCGCGCCACGATCTCCGCCCATGTCGCCCGGTCCTGCGTCAGGTCCACCGCGGGCGGCACCGAGGTCAGCGACGCCGCCGCGAAGAACAGCGCCACCCCGATCCCGATCTCCGCTTCGGCGCACCGCCGCAACCGGTTCACGGGCGTCGAGGGATCGCCGCGCAACCGCTCCACCAGCAGGAAATTCAGCCCGCCCAGCGCCAGCAACATCAGAAACAGCCCGATCTTGGCGCCGACCATGACGCCATAGGCGGTGCCATACAGCCCGCCCCAGTCGCCGATGTAAACGACGCCCATCGCCACCCCGCTGGCGAGAATACAAACCACCCCCACCATCGACATCCGCGAAAACCGCGCCCCAATCGCCCGGAACGCCCCGCCATCGTCCACCCACGCCAGCGCCGCGACGAAGCTCGGAATGCCCCCGATCCAAAGAGCCGCCCCCGCCTGATGCAGGAACGCCGCCGCCAGCAACGGCCCCCGCGCCTCCAGCCGCGCCGCCGCGTGAGTCGTCATCGTCGCCGCCCCCAGCACCGCCAGACACAACCCCAGCAGCGCCCATGCCGGCGCGTCATGCCCCCGCCGGAACAACAGCCAGGCCAACGCCAGACTCGCCGCGATCTTCGCCAGCCCCGCCAGCGTCGCGTACCCGCCCATCGCCCCGAGCACGCCAATATCCAGCGTCCCCGCCAAAACCGCCGTCTGCAACGCGACCGTCGCGGCCTCGGCGCCCGCGAGCCCCAACGCGCTCCACGCCGCGATCGCCGCCGTCCGCCGCGGCACGCCCGTGCCCACGACCCGCAGCAACGGCCGCGCCAGCAAGACCAGGAACAACACCCCGCCCAACGCCATCGATTGCGCCAGAATGGTCGCCCCATGCACAACGATGGACAAATACCCGAAAAGGTCGATCAACAGTTCCAAGGGATCAGCGCTCCACCGCCACGAACGCGACATCGCCGCGCGTGATATGCCCATCCACCGCCAGCACCTGCCAGCGCAGCACATAGGCCCCCGGCGTCAGCACCGCCTTCGCCGCGACAATGTCCGGCGCCCCCTCCGCCTCGATCGCAACCACCGCCTTCGCCCCGCCAGGCCCCGTCAACGTCAACCGCGAGCGCGCCCGATCGATCCGGCTGTTAAACCGCAACCGAAACACCACTGCCCCCGCCTTCACCCGCCCCCGATCCGGCGGATCGCTCTCCTCCAGGATCGCATGCGCCTTCGCCGGCCCGAGCGGCAACAACAGCAACGGCAGCGCGGCCAGCACACCCCGGCGCGCGGCAAAGCGGTCCGTCATGACTTATCTCCCCGGTGGCGAGCGGCGCCGCGATGGCGAACGCCGGTCCGGCCAGACCCCCTGGGCCCGCCGCGGCATGCTCTACCCCGGAGGACCCGTCGCGTCCATGACGCGCGGCACCAACCCGTCCATGACGCGCGGCACCAACACGCGACGATGACGCGCGGCACCAACACGCGTCCATGACGCGCGGCACCAACCCGCGTCCATGACGCGCGGGACCAACCCGCGTCCATGACGCGCGGCACCAACACACGTCCATGACGCGCGGGACTGCCACACGTCCATGACGCGCGGGGCCAACCCGCCCATGACGCGCATGCCCGCCGCCACACCAGCCGCCCGAAGGTGGCCGCCATACCCCTCCCCCGTCATGGCCCGGCTCGACCGGGCCACCGGGCGCGGCACCGCCACACGTCCGAAGCCACCAACCGCCCCCCGCGCCCCCAACACAAAGCCCGCCGTTTGACTCGTATATTCCCCCCGCCCGCTTTAACATCCACGAAGACCGCCCCTCCGGACCCCCATGACCGCCGAGCTTCCGTCCCCCCAGCCGCCACGCTTCCCGGCCTCCGACACCCCCATCCGGGTTGTGGGCGACGTGCACGGCGACGCCACCGCCTTCGCCTACGCCGCCGCGACCGACCGCTTCGTGGTGCAACTCGGCGACCTCACGGATTACGGCCCCGACAGCGCCGGCGCGCTCCGCATTATGTTCGACCTCATCGACCGCGGTCAGGGACTCTTCATCCTTGGCAACCACGACCTGAAACTCGCGCGAGTCCTCGCCGGCCACGCCCGCATGGAAGCCACCGTCCGCGCCACCATCGAACAACTCGACGAACCCCTCCGCCAACGCGTCCTGATCGAGGCCGCCCGCGCCCCCGGCTGGCTCCGCCGCGGCGACTCCTTCCTGGTCCATGGCGGGTTCCACCCGGCGATGCTGACCGGCCCCTCCCCCGACCACGGGCTGGACCGGGCCGAAGGCCGCCTCGCCCGCGCTTTGTTCGGCGAGCCCACGGGCCGCACCCAGCCCGACGGCTACCCCGAACGCAGCCTGCGCTGGGTCGACCGCATCCCGCCGGGCCTGACGGTGTATTGCGGGCACGACCGGCGCAGCACGGATGGGCGGCCTTATGTGCGGCGGGGCGAGTCAGGGGGGAAGGCGGTGTTTTTGGACACCGGCGCCGGCAAGGGCGGGCATTTGTCGTGGATCGATTTATAATTGTTTCTTGATGGCATCGTATAAACCGCCCCTCCGGGCACGCCGCCTCCCCGCAAAGAACGCCCGGTCCCACGGCCGCGGCCCGTCGCTACAGCCGTGCCCGCGACTGCCCTGGCCCGAAAATCCGGAGAATACGAACATCGCCGGACGTCGCGTCGCGCCCGGTATCCGGAATGATCTCGTACATCGCGCGGTAACCGCCATCGCACGGCAATTCCCTGACCCCGGGATGCGCGCCAACGGGATAACGGCAGGGATGATCCCGCAATCCCTCAATCGCCACCCAGATCGCCTTCAACTTCCGCCGGGCCGCCGAACCGGCACCCGGTTGCGTCAACCACCGCCGGGCCGCGTCGAGGTCGTTCCGCGCGCGCGGCGCATAGACCAGCGCGCGAGTCACCGAAGCAACGGCGTCAGCGCCGCCGGACCGGGGGCATCGGTAATTCTAGACTTGTGCCAATACCGTCGATCCAGGCGCCGATTTCAGCGGCATCGACATATTCGCCCGCGTCGAGTTCCGCCCGCGCTTCCGCGATCAGTTCCGCTTCCCGCGCGAGTCGCCGCGCTTCGGCCGGGTCCGCCTCCGGCGCATCGCCAGTCTTGAGATCGATCGTGTCCATGCCGGCAATCTACCCCATCCAACTCCGGGCCGCCACACCCATGTGCCGGAGTTCGCCGCGCACAGCCGCCCCCTGGACCGCAACCCAAAACCCGTTCACTCTGCCGCCATGCCGGAGCCGACCACATATCGCGCCTTCCTGTCCTACTCCCACGCCGACAGCGCCGTCGCCGCGCGCGTCCACCACCGGCTCGAAACTTTCCATATCGACAAAGACCTCGCCGGACGCCCCACCCCGCGCGGCCCCGTCCCCGACACACTCCGCCCCATCTTCCGCGACCGCGCCGAGTTCGAACCCGGCAAGTCCCTGCCCCATCAAACCCGCGAGGCACTGGACCGGTCCGAAGCCCTGATCCTGCTCGCCTCCCCCCACGCCGCCGCCAGCCACTACGTCAACGAGGAAGTCCGCCTGTTCCGCTGGCTTTACCCGGGCCGCCTTGTCATCCCGCTGATCGCCGAAACCTCCCCCGCCGCCACCCCGGACCTCGTCTTCCCGCCCGCGCTCCGTTTCGACATCGAACCCACCGGCACCATCGGTTCCGTCCCCACCTCCCTCCTCGCCGCCGACGAACGCGAGGAAGGCGACGGCCGCGACCTCGCATTATCGAAAATCGTCGCCGCCTTGATCGGCGTGCCCCCGGACGACGTGTTCCGCCGTGCCGAACGCGAACGCCGCCGCGTCGAGGCCGAGCGCCGCCAGGCCCGCAACCGCAAAATCGCCGCCGCCGTCATCGCCGCCCTGGCTTTGGGCGGCGGCACCGCCACCTGGATGTTCTTCCGCGAAAACACCGCCCGCGTCGAAGTCCAACGCGAACTCCTCGACGCCAAAGCCCTCGCGCTGAAACTCCTGTCCGCCAACCCCGCCCGCGCCCAGGCCCCCGGCGAGGCCGAGAGCCTGGCCAAAACCATCGAAGCCATCGCCGCCGGCGCCACC
>CANJJS010000137.1 GCA_947474705.1 Acetobacteraceae bacterium
CAGGACCTTGAACATAAGGACCTCGTCCCATGGCTTGCGCCCGGCCGCGCTTTTCCGGCTGCCCGGCGCGGCGCGTTGCCCGGCGGTTTCGAGCGCGGCACGGAGTTGGGGGCGGAAGGTTTCCCAGGGAATGAGTTTGTTCGGCGCCACCAACGGGTCGGGTTTGGCGTCGAGGGTTTCGTAACGATGGGAAAGATCGAAGAAGCCGGGCTGGGTCACCGGGAATCCAATCGGGCGGGGTGGTTGCCCTATTGAATCGGAGATTGAGGCTGGGGGCCAGGCGAATTTTTAGAGGTGCCCCTATCTCTTCGACCTCGGTTATTACGATTACGGCTGGTGGGAGAAGCTCGCGGCGAAATCCTGTATTTTCGTGACACGGCTGAAATCCAACACACCATTGTGCGACACCGAGGCGCGGGAGGTGCCGCCGGGCGGGAACGTGTTGTCGGATCGCGAGGGGTATTTGCCGGAACGGCTGTCCCACGCCCGGTGCAATCCGTTCGGCCGGAAGGGACGGGAGATCGTGGTCCGCATCGACAATGGCAAGGTTTTGCGGCTGTTCACCAACGATCTGACCAGTCCGGCCGAGGAGATCGCGGCGCTTTACAAGGAGCGTTGGCAGATCAAATTGTTCTTTAAGTGGATCAAACAGAACCTGAAAATCGAGCATTTCATGAGGACGTCCGAAAACGCGATCCGAATCCAGATCGCGGTGGCGTTCATCGCGTATCTGTTGCTGCTCCTGGCACACGAAGCGCAACCGGCGGACGGGCAGGCGAAAATCCCGCCGGCGTCGGACCTGCTGTTGATCGTCAAGACGCACCTGTTCGTCCGGCGCCCGATTCCGGAACTGTTGGTCCCGCGCGCACCGCGACCCGTGGCACCGCCAGGTCCGTTGCTGGCACTGATCGAATGCAAGTGACGTGCCGGACAGCAGTGGATCGAGTCGGGCCATGACGAGGAGAGGGCATGCCATGGGTCAATCCTTCGGGCGGCTGGTATAAATCCGCCCGCGAAAATCAAGACCGGCGCTTACCCCGGCGCGGGCGTTAGGTCGAGCGCGACGCGCGGCCTGTGCGCGGAACAGCGCTCGTTGGTTCATCGAGTTTTCATCGAGCGGTCACCCGCGTGACCGCTGCCACGAATATACCTCCGCTACCACCGAAGGGGATCAAATCATGACCACATTCCGTCTCTCGCGCCGTGGCTTGCTGCGCGCCGGTGGCGCGCTGACGCTGTGCGCGCCGTCCATCTCCCGCGCCGCCGATCGTCCGCTGATCACCCACGGCCTCCAATCCGGCGACGTCACTCAGAACGCCGCCATCGCCTGGGCGCGAGTCAACCAGGCCTCCCGCGTCCGGTTCGAATTTTCAACGACCGAGTCGTTCAAATCGCTGGTTGGCGCCGTCTGGGCCGATGCGCTGCCGGAAAGCGACTTTACCGCCAAGGCGGGCGTGACCGGCCTCCCGCCCGGACAGGATATTTTCTACCGCGCCATTCCCCAGAACCACGCCGATCCCTCGGTGTTCGGGGAAACGGCAATCGGCCATTTCCGCACCGCGCCGGCCGACAACCGCACCGTGAGCTTCGTCTGGTCGGGCGACACCGCGGGCCAGGGCTGGGGTATCAACGAAGATTGGGGCGGCATGAAAGCCTACGCCACCATGCTAAAGCATAACCCGGACTTTTTCATCCACTCCGGCGACACGATTTACGCCGACGGCGTCATCCCCGCCGAGGTCAAACTGAAAGACGGCACCGTCTGGAAAAATCTGGTGACGGAGTCGAAATCGAAAGTCGCGGAAACTCTCGCCGATTTCCGCGGCAACTACGCCTACAACCTGCTCGACAAAAACGTCCGCGCCTTCAACGCCCATGTCCCGATGCTCGTGCAATGGGACGATCACGAAGTCACCAACAATTGGTGGCCGGACGAACCGCTGAACCGCGCCGAGCACGGCCGGAAAAAATACAGCGAGAAATTCGCGCTGCCGATGGTCGCCCGCTCGCACCGCGCGTTCCACGAATACATGCCGATTGCACGCGATCCGTACGAGCCCGCGCGCATCTATCGCAAAATCAACCACGGCCCGAACGTCGATGTGTTCATGCTGGATCAGCGGAGCTATCGCGGCCCGAACGGCGGCAACATGGAATCGGAATACGGGCCCAACGCGTATTTCATGGGTCCCGAACAGATCTCCTGGTTGAAGCGGGAATTGAAAGCATCGAAGGCGACCTGGAAAATTATCGCCGCGGACATGCCGATCAGCATTTTCGTCGTTTACGACGGCGACACAAAAAAGGGCTCCGAAGGCGTTTCCCAGCTCGATCAAGGCAAACCGCTGGGCCGCGAACTCGAAATCGCCGACCTGTTGTCCTTCATCAAACGCGAGAAAATCCATAACACCGTGTGGCTGACAGCGGATGTGCACTACACCTCGGCACATTACTACGACCCGAACCATGCCGCGTTCCAGGATTTCACGCCGTTCTGGGAATTCGTTTCCGGCCCGATCCACGCGGGCACCTTCGGACCCGGCGAGCTGGACCGCACCTTCGGGCCGCAACTGAAATACATCAAGGCACCGACCGCGGAGCAAGGACAGAACACCGCGCCCACCGCCGGTTTGCAGTTTTTCGGACATGTCAAAATCGACGGACAAACGCAACAAATGACGGTGACATTGCGCGACGTCGCCGACAACGCGTTGTGGGCGACGACCCTCGATCCGGTGCGGGGATAAGGCGGCCGCCCAAAGGGGGGATCGGCCGGCGGGGGGGATCGACGGCGCGCGCGGGAAGGCGCGTAGTCGTCGGTCCCGCGCCGTCACCGTAAGGCTCAGAAACATGGACATCCCGGAATTGCAGGTCGTATCGGGCGGCGCGATCGTTTGCCGCCTGTTCGATATCGCGGATTCCATCGATCTGGTGGCGGCGGAACGGCTCTGGGGACAACGCCCGCTTTCCGCCATGACGCGCGGACGGCTGGTCTCCGCGCCGCCGAAGGCCTTGGCATTCGGTGTCGCGCCGCTCGACATTCCGCTCGATCCGGTGCGGCTCCAGGTGGACGGCGCCGACGTCATGGCCACCGCGACCGTGCGTCTTTACGACTTCGGCGTCGCCCGGCTGGCGTTGCAATTCTCCGCAGACGATATGCGCTGGGGCGCCTTCAGCCGCTACATGAACGCGGTCGATCGCGCCGTCGGTCCGACAGCGGACACGCCGGTCTGGCGTCTGCTGCTTGATCAGGTCCGGGAGACCTTCGCCGCCGCGTTGTCGCGCCCGCCCAAAGCGATGCTGGAAGAAGATTATCTCATTGCAATGGTGCGTGCGTTCAACGAAACGCCGGATGCGGCGGCGCTACAACAGCGGATCGATCTGGTGCCTTTGCTGTCCGGCGAAGAGCGTCCCTTGTCGGACGGCGCGCGCCGGGATCTTCTGCGCCAGAGCTATTCTTATTACGCTGACGATCTGGTCGTCCTGACCTGGGATCGCGCGTTCATCTACGAACCCCGCGGCGATTCCGACGTGATGGACGTCCTCGACGTCGCCAACGCGCAATTGCTGCAAATGCGGTATTACGATCAACTTCTCGACGCGGAATTGCCCCGCATGTACAACGCCGTGCAAACCATGCAGCGCACGCGCCGGCTGCTCAGCGCACGGCGTTTCGCCGATCTCGCGCGACGCCTCCACACGCTGGTCGCCGAGGTCTCGGAATTGCGCGAAAAGGTCGATAACGCCTTGCAGGTGACGGAAGACGTGTATCTGGCGCGTATTTATACCGCCGCGCTGGAGTTGTTTCGAGTCGCACCGGTCAATGGCGCGGTGGACCGGAAGCTCGCGATCATCCGCGATACTTACACGGCGCTCTACGACGAAGCCTCCGCGGCACGCGCGGCGTTAATGGAAGCCGCGATCGTCGTGCTGATTCTGATCGAGATCGGGATGGCCTTGTTTCGACACTGATCGCCGAATGGCGCCGTTTCAGACGCCGCGCGCCACAACCTGTTCCCGGTCCAGCACCGCCTCGGCACGCAAAATGCGCCACACGGGGATCGCGATGCCGGTTTCCGCGAAGCGCACCAGGGACGCGAAACACGCGGAGATCGCCGCGTCGGGCGGACGTCCAGTGAACACGCTGTAGGCCGCTGTCAAAGCCTCCGCCTGGCGTCCGGTAAAATCCGAGAGCGCCGAGAACCCCATCCCCGTCAACTCATCCACGAAACCCGCGGACAAATCCCGCAATGGCGCGAGTTCCATCCGAAGGCGCCTGGGCGCCTGTTCATCGTCGTTTGACATCCTGAAAGTCAAGCACGTGCCGCACGGAAAGACAAGATGGCATCTTGTATAGACGTCATGGGCCAATCCAGGCGGCCGTGAGAGCCCGAGGGGTGACCGGGTGACTCCGTGCCCGGTTTCGTGCCTATGCCCGGAGCGAACAGACTTGGGAGCAAACCATGGCGGGAAGACCGACATTCGCGACGCCGCTGGGCTTTCTCGGCATTGGCCGGGCGAACCGCAATGCCGCCTTCGTGGTCGCGGGCGTGCCGCACGACATCGGCACAACCAATCGCGCCGGCACGCGAGAAGGACCCGCCGCGATCCGCCGCGCCAGCCGCATGCTGGTGGACGGGCCGCACCCGGTTTTCTGGGTCGAACCCGCCACGCTCGACATCGCCGATATCGGCGATTTCTCCATCGCGCTCGGCGACATCGCCGCCACCCTGGCGCTGATCGAACAACAGGCCCTGGGCCTCAACCACCTCCTCTGTCTGGGCGGCGAGCACGGGATCACGCTGCCCTTGCTTCGCGCCTTGACCCGGCGTCACGGCAAGGGACTCGCGCTTGTGCATTTCGACGCCCATGTGGACACCTGGCCCGACAGTTTCGGACAGCCTCTGGCACACGGTTCCGTATTTTATCATGCGATCCGTGAAGGCCTGATCGATCCACGCAAAACCATTCAGATCGGCATCCGTTCCCCGGTGCAGCGCGATGTCTGGGACTGGACCGTCGGCCAAGGCGTCACGATCCTGTCCGCGCAGGACGTCCACGCCATGGGACCCGCCGCGGTCGTCGCGCGTGTCCGCGATGTCGTGGGCGAGGCGCCGGCTTATCTCAGCTTCGACATCGACGCCCTGGACCCGGCCTTCGCGCCGGGTACCGGCACGCCGGAAATCGGCGGCCTGGCGTCCTGGCAGGCGCAGGCCATCCTGCGGGGACTGCGCGGCACCCGGTTTCTGGGCATGGACGTCGTGGAAGTCTCGCCCGCCTACGACGTCGCGGAAATCACCGCCCTAGCCGCCGCGACAATGGTCTGGGAGTATCTGGCGCTGCTGAACGCCTGACCCGCGTTATGCGCGTAACAGACGATCCAAAAACACATGCGACGCGGCGGGGCGACGCGCCTATACACCCCCTCCGCTTCGAGCCCCCGGTTCGAGGCGTTCGCCGACGCCCGCACGTGCCGCGAGCCCCATTACGGGGCACAGCAACGACGTAAGCGTCCTTTTCGTCCGAACCAGCCACGCATGGGCTGGGGTCGTCAGGGATATGCCTATGTGTGTTGACCGGTCCAAGGCGGAGCGAAGTCCGCTCATCGCCTGAATTGTCCGCTGGAGAGCGCCCGCGCCTCCATCGCCCGATTTGGTTTTCCCCCAATGGTTCGACGTCAGCGCGCCCAAACCGCGCGTCCGTCCACTGTCGCGAGGATTTTGCGATGTCCAGCCTTCGTGTGCGCTCCGCCGTCTCTCCTCTTCGCCGCCGTATCCCCGGCCTGACCGAGCCCGCCGCCAGCCCGGCGCGGTCCGTCGATTCGCTGATCGCGAGCCTGCGTCCGGAAGACCCCGTGCACTGCATCCGCCCGGACGTGCTGGCGGACACCGCCGCGTCCTTCGTGGCGGCCTTCCCCGGCGACGTGCTGTACGCGGTCAAATGCAACCCCGACCCAGCCGTTCTCCGCGCGCTGTGGGCCGGCGGCGTACGCCATTTCGACTGCGCCTCGCCCAACGAAATCGTCCTCGTGCGCCAGATGTTCGAAGACGCCCACATCCACTTCATGCACCCGATCAAAGCCCGCTCCGCCATCCGCGAGGCATGGGCCGCCCATGGCGTGCGCGACTTCGTGCTCGACAGCGGCGCCGAACTGACCAAAATCCTCACGGAAATCGCCGCCACCGGCGTGGACGGCGAACCCGGCCTGGTCGTGCGCCTGGCGCTGCCCAAAGGCGGCGCGGTGCTCGATCTCTCCGGCAAATTCGGCGCGGAGATGGACGAGGCCGCCGCGCTGCTGCGTGCCGCCCGCCCCCATGCCACCCGCCTGGGGGTGGCCTTCCACGTGGGCTCGCAATGCCTTGACCCGCTGGCCTGGCGCCGGGCGCTGGACATCGCCGCCGAGACGATCGCCGCCGCCGGTGTCGCCATCGACATCGTCGATGTCGGCGGCGGTTTTCCCGTGGCCTATCCGGACGTCGAACCGCCTCCGTTAGGCGCCTTCATGGCGGAGATCGAGGACGGGTTCGAGCGCATGGGCCTGCCAAACGCCCGCCTCTGGGCCGAACCCGGCCGCGCGCTGGTCGCTTCGGGCGGATCCGTGGTCGTGCAAGTACAGGCCCGCCGGGGCGACGCGCTGTACATCAACGACGGCGTCTACGGCAGTCTCGCCGACGCGGGGGCTCTGAACTTCCGTTATCCCGCGCGGCTGATCCGGCCGTCGGGCGCGGAGCCCAGCGACGTGGACACCGGCTTCAGCCTGTTCGGCCCGACCTGCGACAGCGCCGACGCGATGGCCGGCCCGTTCTTCCTGCCGGACGACGTCCAGGAAGGCGACTGGATCGAAATCGGCCAGCTCGGCGCTTACGGTGCTTGCCTGCGCACCGGGTTCAACGGGTTCGACCGGGCCCGCATCGTGGAGGTCGCGGCGGCACCCGCCGATCCCGTCACGGTCCCCGCCGCGCTTCAGACGCTCGCGGCCTGACGCGCGGCGGGACGGTGTCCCGCTTTCGTCATCACGATGGTCAATCCGTGCGCGGCGATACGCCGCCATGGCGCATTTATGTCTTGTCCGCATCGAACGCCGGACTTGCGACGACGTTCCGAACCCTTCTCGCACCTTGGAGTCCCAGCCATGATCCACCACACGTCCTTTGGCGGCCGCCTCACGATGCTTGGCTTCGGCAGCATCGGTCAGGGCGTTCTGCCCCTGATCCTCCGGCACATCGGCATGCCGCGGGAAAAGATCCATATCCTTGGCGGTGACGCGCGCGGCGCGGCCGTGGCGGCGGAACATGGCATCGCCCATACCGCCGTTCGAATCACGCCGGAAAATTACCGCGAGGTGCTGACGCCCCTGCTGGGACGCGACGACTTTCTGCTGAACCTGTCGGTCGACGTCTCCTCCGTCGCGCTGGTCCAACTCTGCCGCGAACTGGGCTGCCTCTACCTCGACACTTGTGTCGAGCCATGGGCCGGCGGTTACACGGACCCCGCGTTGCCGGCTTCGGCGCGCAGCAACTACGCGCTGCGCGAAAGCGCGCTGGCTTTGGCGCGTCCCGGCGCGGACGACCCGACGGCGGTGATGACGCATGGCGCCAATCCCGGCCTGGTGTCCCATTTCGTCAAACAGGCGCTGCTGAATCTCGCCGCGGACCTGGGCTGGCAGTCACCCGCCCCCGCGACCCGCGCCGATTGGGCCGCCCTCGCCGCCCGCCTGGGCGTCAAGGTCATCCACATCGCCGAACGCGACACCCAGACCGCGACCTTCGCCAAAAAGCCCGGCGAATTCGTCAACACCTGGTCGATCGACGGCTTCGTCGGCGAGGGCAACCAACCCGCCGAACTCGGCTGGGGCACGCATGAAAAAGCACTGCCGGCCGACGGCCGCCGCCACGACACCGGTTGCGGCGCGGCGATCTGGCTCGACCGCCGCGGCGCGGCGACTCGGGTGCGGAGCTGGACCCCCGGCGAAGGCCCGTTCCACGGCTTTCTCATCACGCACAACGAGTCCATTTCGATCGCCGACTACTACACGCTGCGCGAGGGCAGCACGGTCCGCTACCGTCCCACCGTCCATTACGCCTACCACCCCTGCGACGACGCGGTGCTGTCGTTGCACGAACTCGCGGGCAAGAACTGGCGGATGCAGGCCGAACAGCGCCTGCTGATGCGGGAGATCGGCGAAGGCGTCGACGAACTCGGCGTGCTGCTGATGGGCCACGCCCGCGGCGCCTATTGGTATGGCTCGCGCCTGTCGATCGGCCAGGCGCGAGCCCTGGCGCCGCACAACAACGCGACGTCGTTGCAGGTGACCGCCGCGGTACTCGGCGGCATGGTCTGGGCCATGGAAAACCCCACCGCCGGGGTCGTGGAAGCCGACCAACTCGACCACACCCGGGTTCTGGAGATCGCCACACCGTATTTGGGCGACATGATCGGCGCATACAGCGCGTGGACCCCGCTGGTGGACCGCGGCGGGTTGTTCGCCGATTCCGTGAACACCGATTGCCCCTGGCAATTCGAAAACTTCCGGGTGGCGTGAGGCCGCCGGCCGGCTACGGCATCGCGCCGCGGCCGGCGTTCAGAGCAGCCGCTTTCGTTTCATTGTAAACAGCATTAGCCCCACCGCGGCCAGACAGGTCAGACCCGCGTACAGCGACCCCATGGGCGCGCCCTCGCCGCCAAATGGCAACCCGCCAGTATTCATCCCGAAAAACCCGGTCACGAAGGTGGCGGGCATGCCCAATGTGGTAACAAGAGAAACGATATACAACCGGCGATTGGTTTCGTCCGCGAGACGGGAGCTTAACTCGTCCTGTAACGACCGCGCGCGTTCGTTCAGCGCGCCGATATCGTCCAGCACGCCCAATACCATGGAATGCGTCGGGTCGAGTTCCGGACCGTGCCACCATTCCGGCAACTCGTCCTCGTTTTCGTCCAGCGCGCGGGAAATCGGTGTCATCGCCCGTTTCAACACGATCGCTTCTCGCCTGATCTGCCCAATCAGGCTCGCGGTGCGCGAGTTAATGCCGGACCCCCGCTGGTCCAGCAACGTGTCTTCCAGCGCGTCGAGTTCGTCCGACAGGCTGGCCAGACGCAGGCGCGCGGCGCGCGCGAAATCGGCGATACAAAACAAAATCAGCGCGACCGTATCCCTGGGGGGGGTCTTGCCGGTGCTGGCGTGATACCCCGCCGCGAGGGAGCGCGCTGGATGCCGCCGCGCGGTGACCAACCGGTCCGGCGTGGCGGCGAAATGCCAGTAAATCGGCTCGAATTCGTCCGGTCCGCCATCGCGGGGATAGGACGGCAGCACGCCGCCGATGGCGTCGTCGTACACCACCACGCGCGGCGTTTCGTCCTGCCCGTTCAACTGCCGCTGAATCCCTGGCGGCCAGCCGTCGCCCTCGGTCAGACGCGCGCGGGTCTGGACGCTGACCAGGTCCAGATGGGTCCACGCCCATGCGCGCGCGCCGCCGGGTGGCCGGACGTCCACCGACCAAACGACGCCAGAGGGTTCGATGGCGGGATGCGCGACGACGTTGTCCGCCATGGGATGGAAGCCCCTCTGTCCGCTCGGGTTGGCTGCGGGGCCTTCAATAGACCTCGGGCACGATCATGTCATCTGGAACGGGGTGACGGACATACTCCGGATGAAACACACGCGCGGGAAGCTCGATCTTCTCGCGCTCCACCTCCTGGTACGGAAACTGGCTGAGCAGATGTTGGATGCAGTTCAGGCGCGCGCGTTTTTTGTCCACCGCCTGCACCACCCACCAGGGCGCGGCCGGCGCATGGGTGCGTTCCAGCAAGATTTCCTTGGCCTGCGTGTACGCCTCCCAGCGGCGGCGGCTTTCCAGGTCCATCGGGCTGAGTTTCCATTGCTTCAACGGGTCCTCGATCCGCGCCCGGAACCGCGCTTCCTGCTCTCGATCGGTGATCGAGAACCAGTATTTCAGGATCTTGACGCCGGCGCGCGTCAGCATCCGCTCGAAGCCAGGCACGTCTTCCAGGAAGGCCTCGTATTCCTCGTCCGTACAAAACCCCATGACACGCTCGACGCCCGCGCGATTGTACCAGGACCTGTCGAACAGCACGATTTCCCCGCCGGCCGGCAGATGCGACACGTAGCGTTGGAAATACCACTGCGTCCGCTCCCGGTCGTTCGGCGCGGGCAGCGCGGCGACGCGGCAGATACGCGGGTTCAACCGCTGGGTGATGCGCTTGATGACGCCGCCTTTCCCCGCCGCGTCGCGCCCTTCGAAAATCACGACCACTTTTTGGCCGGTGTGCGCGACCCAGTCCTGCAGCTTCACCAGTTCGCCCTGAAGGCGGAACAACTCCCGGAAATAGACCCGCCGCGCCAGGGTCGAGCCGCCCTCGACGCCGTGCTCGCCGCCGAGACGGCTGTCGTCCATCTCCATTTCGAGCTCTTCGTCCCAACTATCGATGAAGTCCTCGCGCAGGCGGGCCAGGTCGTGCGCGCGGGTGTCGCGGTCTTCAGTCGGCTTCGGATCGGTCATGCGATGTATCCTCGAAATATCGGCGCCCGCCGGCCTGTGCTCTTTTGGCCGGATCGCCCAGTGGGCCTGTGCGCGGATTTGGTGTGCGGCGGCATAAATCGGGCCCTGACCTGCCTCAAGCGGTCATACGGGTGTTTGGCCGGGCAGCATCCAGCGCGCGGGAGCGGCCAGCCCAGGCGGCCAGGACTGGCCACGCGGCACCGGGCATTCGCGGAGAATGAAGGCCGGTATTGGGAGGGATCGCGGTGCCCCACTGGCGCCGGCCCCTCCGATCGATCGGTTGCCGAGACCGGCCGGGACCGGCGCGACCCCAGTGTTTTCCCCACGAATGTCATCGAAATTTCTCACCTGATTACCCCTCTTCCTCAGCCGCCCAATATCCGGCACAAACCATGAACGAATGGCGATTTGACGGAGAATCAGGATGGCCCGCAACACGGTCCAATTCCAAAAGGGGCTCAGTGAGCCCGCTTTCG
>CANJJS010000138.1 GCA_947474705.1 Acetobacteraceae bacterium
TCACGGCTCAACCGGCGCCCCCAGCGCACGATGCCCAACTGGTCGCGCCGGCCGGCGAGCCTGGCCGCGACCGCGATAAACAAGAGGCTGGCGAGTGGGTACCGCCGGCCGTCCGGACGCCGGTGGTCCGGGATCGAAGCCAGGACCTCTCAAAGCCCGTTCGCGTTCGCCTCCACCGAATCCATCCGCGTCTCCCCAAAGGTCAGCTTCCTCGGGGATCGGAATCGCCTTCGTGCGAAGGCGCCAGCGGAAAATCGAAGACATGTGCCAGAACCGAATCGCCCTGCGTGGTTCGCCTGGGTCGTCGCACGGCTGGGCGGCTGGGCGGGATATACGTCGAAAGGATACAGGCCGCCGGGGCCTAAAACCATGCACACGGACTGCTGGAGGTCGACCGGATATTGAAAGGGTGGCACCTCGCAAATCGTTCCGCGGATGTGCGACGCCGGTAGCGACCCCAAAGGCCCATTGGGCGGGGTCCGGGGCAGAGCCCCGGCGCCAACCACAGTCCCCAGCCTACCCCCAAAGCCTCCGCACCCGTTCCTCCGGCGCCGCATCGATCACGGGCGCGCAGGCGGCGGCAATGGCCAGCAACCGCCCATCGGACATCTGGGGCCCAACCAAGGTGACGCCGACCGGTAGACCTTTCGGGCCGAAGCAGCAGGGGATGCCGACATTGGGTCCGTGCATGAGGGTCCACATTTTGTTGAACACCGCGTCCCCCGTCGTGTGGAGGCCTTCCGGCGCCTCTCCCGGCGAACTCGGCGTCAGGATCACATCCAGCGACGGCCCGAACATCCGATCCAGCACCGGACGGCAGGAATCCGCCAGGGCGTAGGCCTCCAACAACTGCTGACTTGTAATTTGCAGGACATTATCCACCTTGTCCCGCAGCCCTTGCGCCAACAGCGCATGGGCGTTGACATATTCCGGCAAAAACGAGGCCCCGCCTTCGCTGTTGGAAATCGCCGTATGCGCGTCGTGCAGCCAAGAGAACGGGTCCGGCAGTTCCAGATCTTCCACGATCGCGCCGGCATCGGCCAGACGTTTCGCCGCCGTGCTCAACGCCAGCTCCCCGCCCGCCTCGATCTCCCGCCACACAGGGCTCCGGCAGACCCCAACCCGCAGCCCCTTAACCTCAACCGGCGCCGAACTTCGAAAAATCCGAAACGCCTCGCCAACCATGATCAGGTCCTCGACGCATCGCCCGTACCACCCGATCGTATCGAGCGTCATCGACGACATCCGCACGCCTTCCCGGCTGACCCGATTCCAGCTCGGCTTCAGCCCGTAAATGCCATTGAACGACGCGGGACGGATATGCGACCCGCCGGTCTGCGTCCCAAACGCCAGCGGTACCTGCCAGTCCCCCACCGCCGCGCCGGACCCCGACGACGATCCCCCCGGCGTATGCGCGGGATTATACGGGTTCGTGGACACCGCCTTTCGCCCATGCGAGGCGAACTCGACCGTATCCGTCTTCCCCAAAATCAACGACCCGGACCCCCTGACCACCGCCACCGGCGCCGCGTCCCGCCCCACCTGGAACCCGTCGTAAATGGGAGAGTTCTGTGTCGTCGGATAATCCGCCGTATCGATAACATCCTTCACCCCCCAGGGCAGCCCATGCAGAGGCCCTTTCGACGGCAGCTTATCCGCCTCCCGCGCCCGCCTGATCGCGTGCTCCGGGTCCAGCCGCAACCATGCCTTGACCACGGCGTCGCGCGAGGCGATCCGCGTTAAACAAGACCGCACCAGTTCCTCGCACGACATTTTCCTCGCCTGGATCGCCGCCGAGGCTTCCGCGGCCGTCATCCGCGCCGGTTCTGTTTCCATGTTTCAGCGTCTCCTCAACTGACCATCGCCGGCCGCGTCTTCCGCCAGTCCGTCGCTTTTTCGAACGCGTCGCCGACGCGCAACACCATCGCGTCCTGAAACGGTTTGCCGACGATCTGCGTGCTGACCGGCAACCCGCCCGGCCCAAACCCGGAACAAACGCACATCGCCGGGTAACCCGCGACATTGAACGGAATCGTGAACCCCGGCTTCGCGAAAGCATCCCAGACCGGCACCGCGTCCAGCTTCGGCGCCTCGCCGGGCGCCCCCGCCGTCACCACCACATCCAGACCCGCCATCGCCGCCTTCAGTTCCGCCCGCAGCTCCCGGCGCCGCCGCACCGCCTGCACGTAATCCACCCCCGAAACCAGCGCCCCCAATTGCAATCGCCGCTGCACCCGAGCGGAAAAATCGCCCAACCGCGTCCGCGCCCATTCCTCGTACGCCGCCGCCCGTTCCGTCATCGAAATCAGCGACCCGCAGGCCTGCCAATCCGCCAAGGGAGACAACGTCACCTCATGAACAGACGCCCCCAGAGATTTAAACACCTCCAACGCATGGTCGATCCCCGCCTGAACCGCGGGCTGTACGACATGATCCACCTCGTGAAAATGCCGAATCACCCCAACGCGAACCCCTTGCAAATGCCCTGTCAACGCCGCCCGGTAATCCGGAATCGGCTGACTGGCGCTGGCGGGATCGGCCGGATCGTGACCGGCCATCGCCTGCAACATGATCGCGCAGTCCTCCGCCGTCCATGCCATCGGTCCAATGTGATCCAAACTGAACGCCGCCGGTGCCACGCCCGCCCGGGACACCAGCCCATAGGTCGGCTTCAACCCCGCGATCCCGCACAAGGCCGCCGGTCCGCGAATGGACCCGCCGGTATCCGTGCCGATCCCGCACAGAATCACCCCCGCCGCCACCGCCGCGCCAGTCCCGCTGCTGGACCCCGCCGTGAAATGCTCGGGATTCCACGGATTGGCCGCCGGAGGTGTCGGCAAATCGAACGACGGCCCGCCATCCGCGAACTCATGCGTCGTCAACTTCCCCATCAATACAGTGCCCGCCGAGACCAGCGCCGCCGCGCAGGCCGCGTCCTTCGCCGGCACATTCCCCTGAAGGATCTTCGACCCACAGGTCGTTTCAATCCCAGCCGTATCGACGATATCCTTCACCCCCACGGGAATCCCATGCAGCGGCCCGCGAGGCCCCTTCGCGAAAATCTCGGCTTCCGCCGCCTGCGCGTCCGCCAGCGCCCGTTCTTCCGTCGGCAAAACAAACGCGTGCAGCGTGTTCTCCGTCGCCGCCAGCCGCGCCAGACACGCCTGAGTCAACTCCACCGGCGACAACTTCTTCGCCGCGATGGCCGCCGAGGCCTCGGCGATTGTAAAAATGCTCATGCCAGATCCTCCGGCCCAAACCCAAACCCATGCGCCAGCTCCGCCATCGGCCCCCTGGGCTTCCCATTGGACTTTCGCACCCGCGCCTTCATCGCAGCCAGATCGGCGTGAATGGTCTTCAGGTCCGCCTTCTGTTCGGCGGTCAGCACCAGGCCGGCACTGGCCAGCAAATAATCCAACGCGTCGTCGGTGAGTTCGGGGGTCATGTCGAAAAACTCCTTGCGAAACCGGGGGCAGCAAGAACCGGGCCAATAAGGTACGCTTATTGCCTCACCTCCCGCCAGACCCACCTCCCCCGGAGCCTCCCGCATGTCCGAAGACCCAATGAACGCCTTCGTCCCCGGCCCCCGCGCGGCCATAAAAGGCGCCGAGACCGGCCCGCTCGGCGGCCTGACCTTCGCCGTCAAAGACCTGATCGACGTCGCCGGTTTCCCCACCGGCGGCGGCAACCCCGACTGGGAACGCGCCCACCCCATCCCCACACGTCACGCCTGGATCGTCGAGCGCCTCCTCTCCCAGGCCGCCTCCGCCATCGGCAAAACCCACACCGACGAAGTCTCCCTGGGCATTCTCGGCGAAAACCCCTTCTCCGGCACCCCACTGAACCCCGCCGCCCCGGATCGGGTCCCCGGCGGATCCTCCTCCGGCTCCGCCTCCGTGGTCGCTGGAGGCATCTGCGATTTCGCCCTGGGAACCGACACCGGCGGCTCCGTCCGCGTTCCCGCCAGCTTCTGCGGCCTGTTCGGGATCCGCCCCACCCACGGCGCCGTCGATTTCACCGGCGTTCTCGCGCAGGCCCCGGAAGCCGACACAATCGGCTGGTTCGCTCGCGACGCGGAAACCTTCGGACGCGTGGCCCAGGCGGTGTTCGGCGCGCCCCTGCCAACCTCGCTCCCGAACCGCCTGATCGTCGCGGCCGACGGCTTCGCCTTCGCCGATCCCGCCGTCGCCGCCGCTCTGACGCCGCTGGTCGACCGCCTCGCCACCCTGATCGGCCACCGCCAGGACCGCATCCTCGCGCCGCAAGGCCTGTCCGTCTGGCAACAAGCCCAACGCCAATTGCAAACCAGCGCCGCCTGGAGAACCTTCCAGCCCTGGATCGACGCCTATAACCCCCGCTTCGCCTTCGCCGTGGCCCGCAACCTCACGCTGGGATCGATGGTCACAGACGCCGAACGCCTGCGCGCCACCCTGATGCGCGAGGAAGCCCGCGCCCGCCTGCGCATGCTGCTCCCGCCGGACACGATCCTCTGCCTCCCAACGACACCCTTCCCCGCCCCCAAACGCGGCCTGTCCGTCTCAGACCTGGCCCTCCCGCGCGAGCGCATTTCCGCCCTGACCTGCCTTGGCGGCCTCGCCGGCCACCCCCAGGTCAATCTCCCCGGCGCGACCGTGGACGGCGCCCCCGTCGGCCTGTCCATCGTCGGACCCAAAGGATCGGACCTGACCCTGGCCGCCGTGGCCCGCGCCTTCGCCGCCTGAGACCAACCGGCGTAACCGGCGACCCTCAGCGCCGGCCCATCGCGATGGCCGGCGAACGGCGGCCATCCACGCCTTCAAGGCGCCGATTTCGTCAATGTCGTGGATCGTCCGGCGATCGCGGGGCGGATAGCCCCGCCAAGAGCCAACGGTAACGCCGGTTGGCACAAGACCCGGCCAAGCCGTATCCCCGGACGCTCGACATACCGGTGCAACACCGCCGCCGCGCCAAGAGGCAACAACACCGCGCCCGGCAGCCACACGGCCGAGAACGCCCAGGCGTCGCCGCCAGCCCATGCGGCGAGCGCCACGCCCAACACCCGCTGCACCGGTTCATTGGCCAGATAGATCGGATACGAAATCACGCCCAAATATTGCACAAACGGCGCGCGAAGAGGCGCCTCCACGATCCACAACCGCCCCGGCCCGGCCTGCGCCGCGAGACAGATCGCCCACACAACAGGCGGAATGATCTTTTCCACGCCACCCTGTGCCGCGCAAACCCCCATGACCGCCGCGATAACAGCCAGAAAGACCGCCCACCCCCGCCCGAACACGCCATCCCCCGCCGCGCCCCGGAACACCGCGAGTCCCGAACTCGCGACCCCCAGCGCGAAGTAATGCGCCTTGTTCGGCAAAAACGCCCGGCTGAACCGCCACGCCTCCGGCGCCCCCAGATCCCAGACCAGCCCCGCGCCCGCCAACACCATCAAGAAGGCCGCGAGACCGCCCACCCGAGGCAACCTCGGCCCCAACCGCCCCCAAACCAGCGCCAACACATAAAACTGCCACTCCGTCGACAGGCTCCACGCCGCGCCCAGAAAACTCACCCAGACATCCGGCAGCACCCCATTCGGAAACAGCCCATGCGTCATCGTCAGATGCGCGGCGATCTCCACCCCCCAATGCGCCGGCCAGCCCGAGGCCCAGATGTCCCGCGCCAGACTGTCCGGCCCGATCCAGGGCATCGCCGCGAACGACACCGGCACCGCCTGCGCCGCCACCGCCACCGCGAACATCGCCAGATAAACCGGGAAAATCCGCGCGACACGCGCCACCAGAAACGGACGGGCCGCATACCCGTGGCTCTCCAACGACCGGACAATCACCATCCCGCTCAGGACGAAAAACACATCCACCGCCGCCCCGCCATGCGACAGCAAACGGATCGTCCAATCCGGCAGAGCGGAAAACGGCGCCATGTGGCCCACCATGACGTAGACCGCCAGCACCCCGCGCAGCCCATCCAGGCATTCCAAACGCTTCATACGCCCGGTCTGCCACGGCCAGGTTAACAAACCGCGAAGATCGAGACCGCTATTCCTCGGCCATCCGCTCGAACAACGCCGCCGAGTGGCTCACCGGATTTTCCACCAGCGCCTGCGCCACCGCCAGATCGCTCTCCCGCGGGTCCGCGCCCGGACAACGTTCACGAATCGACACGATCTGATCCGGAGTCATCGGCGCCCGCGCCGCCCGATGCGCCGACACCGCGTCCCGCAACACCCATTGTCCCGCCGCCAGAGCCCCCAACTGCCGCCGCAACGATTCCTCGCCCAGACTCGTGCAAACCTGCGGCATCACCCCCAAACTCTGAATCGGCCATCCCTTGGGCGCCAGCAACCGGCTCCACGTCAGAAACAACTCCCCGCCATCGGGCAGAGGATCGATCGTCTGCACCACGCCTTTGCCAAACGTCGAGCTTCCGATCGCGATCGCCCGCCCCCGATCCGTCAACGCCGCCGCCAATACCTCCGCCGCGCTGGCGGTGCCGCCGTCGATCAACACCGCCATCGGCAGGCCCTTCGCCATCTCGTCCTTATCGGACACCCAAATGCGATTGGCCTCCGCCGCGCGCCCCGCGGACCGCACCACCACCCCCGCGGTCAGAAAAATATCCGCCGTCGCCACCGCGACCCGCAGCAGCCCGCCGCGATTGCCGCGCAGATCGAGCACGATCCCCTTCAACGGCCGGAACGCCCGCGAATTGTCGAACACCGCCTGCGCCACATGCTGGTCCGTCGTCTGGCTGAACCCGGTGATCTGCAAAATCAGCACATCGCCGCTGCGCCGCGGATACACCGTCTCCGGCGGCACCATCGCCCGCGTCACGATCGCCACCCGGCTCGTGCCTTCCCGCGTCCGCCACCCGATCTCCACCTCGGTGCCTTCCGGCCCGTTCAACATGGCCTCGACCGTCGCGGGATCGCGGCCCAACGCCCCCCGCCCATCGATCCACAGGATCGTCGCGCCCGGATAAACCCCCGCCTTCGCGGCGGGACTGCCCATCACCACCTCCCGCGCGACGGTGTTCGACCCCGCGCGCCCGAGGCCGATGCCGATCCCCGCATGGCCCGCGCGGCGGTCGCGATCGCTCATGGCCTCAATCGGCGGAATATACCGGGAATACGGATCGAGATGCGCCAGCATCTCGTCGAACAGGATCTTGGCGATCGCCGCCTGGCCCAACCGCCGCATCGCCGGCGAGATCTGCCAGGCCGCCGCCGTCAGCCCCGCCGCCACCTGCCCCCAGGCCACCGGATCGGCGCCGGGCATCGGCGTTTCGAACACCACGCGCCCGCGCGCCAGCAGTGCCGCCTTGCGGTCGCGCGCGACGACGGTCAGCCCAGGATCGATGCCGGTCAGTCCGCCGAGACCCCAAAGGGCGAGCTGACCCGGCGAGACCGGTTCCATCGTCCGCGGCACCATGAAATCGATCGCCTCGGCCTGCAATTTCGCCAGCGCGTCGGCGTCGAACCCGCCCTGCGCATGGGCGTGTCCCGCGAGACCAAGGCACAGCAGCAGGACGAGGATTCGTATCACCGGCGCCTTGACCGTTCCCCACGGCGTTCCCCATTGGCGAACCCGCCGGATGTCTCGCGCCCCAAATCTCCCCGCGCATTGTCGCCGCGCGCTTTGTCCCCACGCGGCAACCGGAACACCAGCCCGCCGGTCACCGGGTTCGCCTCGGCCAGCCAGACATCGACCGTCTGCGACAGCCGGAACACCGCGCGGGAGTGGCGGCCGGTCAATGTCTGCTCCATCTCGTCATGATGCCAGTAATCGTCCGGGAGAGCGGTCATCGGGACGATTCCCGTGGCGCCGCTGTCAGCGACGGTAACGAACAGCCCGAAACGCGTCACGCCCGAAATGCGCGCCGCGAACCGCGCTCCGATCTTATCTGCCATGAACGAAGCGAGGTACCGATCCACCGCGTCCCGCTCCGCCAGCGCCGCCCGCCGTTCCGTCGCCGTGATATACGTCGCCGTATCCTCGAACCGCGCCGGCTCGTCCGCCGCCAGACCGCCCAACCCCAGCTTCAACCCCGCGATCAGGGCACGATGCACCAGCAGATCGGCGTAACGCCGGATCGGGCTGGTGAAATGCGCGTATCGCGTCAGCGCCAGACCGAAATGCCCGATATTGTCGGGATGATACGCCGCCTGCGACTGGCTGCGCAGCATCACCTCGTTCACCACCTGCGCCTCCGGCGTATCCGCCACAAGCCGCAACACCCGGTCGAGGTCGCGCGGATGCACCTGGTCCCCCGGCGGCAGAGAAATCCCCATCCCCTGCAAGAAGCCGCGCAAATTGGCCAGCTTCTCGTCCGTCGGCGGCGGATGGATTCGATACATGCACGGTTTGGTCAGCCGCTCCAGCTCCTCCGCCGCCGCGACATTGGCCAGCACCATGAACTCCTCGATCAGCCGGTGACTGTCCAGCCGCGGCCGAGGCAGCACCGCCAGCACCTCGCCCTCCGGACTTAACGCCACCTTACGCTCCGGCAAATCCAGATCGAGCGTCCCACGCGCGATCCGCGCCTCAAGCAATTTTCGGAACGCTTCGTAAAGCGGCTTCGGATCGACCGGCAGATCGGTTCCGCTGTCGATGGCCGCCTGTACTTGCTCGTAGGTCAAACGCGCCGCGCTGCGCATCAATCCCCGGCCGAAACGATGCCCGATCTTGCGGCCATCGCGGTCCAGCCGCATCTCGACGAACAAACACCCCCGATCCTCGTTGGGCCGTAGACTGCACCAGCCATTCGACAATTCTTCCGGCAACATCGGCACAACCCGATCCGGGAAGTAAACGCTGTTGCCCCGGACCCGCGCCGCGTTGTCCAGCGGCGAGCCCGGCCGCACATACCAGGCGACATCCGCGATCGCCACGATCAGCCGGAACCCCGCCCCATCCGCCTCGGCATACACCGCGTCGTCGAAGTCCCGCGCGTCCTCTCCATCAATCGTGATCAACGGAATATGCCTGATATCCTCCCGCTTCGTCGACCTGGGCGCCCGCGCCCGCCGCGCCTCCGCCAGCGCGTCCTCGGGGAAGGCCACGGGAATATCGTGCGTATGGATCGCGATCAGACTGACACTCCGCGCGTCGCCCATGCGCCCCAACCGCTCGATCACCCGCGCCGGTTTCAGGCCGAGTCGGCTGTGCGGCAACGGCTCCGCCAGCACCAGCTCGTCATTGGCCGCGCCCATGTCCTCCCCGCGCGGCACCGTCCATTCCGCCTTGGCCCGCCGGTCCGTCGGCACGATCCGTCCATCCGGATGGCCCGGACGATACACGCCCAGTATCCGCGACGGTCCCTGGCTGAGCCGATGGATCGTCTTCCCCCGATACTGGCCGGGCCCGGTGGACGTCAGCCGCGCCAACACCCGATCCCCCGGCGCCAAAGCGGGCTGGCCCGGCTTCTCCGCGATCATCCGCACGGTCGGCGGCCGCCCATCCGCCGCGTCCCACCCATCCGGCCGCCCCACCGGATCGCCATCGAAATCCGTGCCGGTGATCAGGATCATCGTCGTGGGCGGCAAAACGCCTCGCTCTTCGCGAAAGCGGCTGCCCTTGCCGGATTTGTTCGCGGGACGGCCACGCCGTTTGAAGTTCTTCGCCACTGATTCGCCGATCGCATTGCCCGGACCGATCATGCCGGTACCGCCCCCCCCGAGACCAGGCAATTTCCGGGATCGCGCCCCTTCCCCGTCACGGTCCCTCCCCCTTTCTCGTCATCGCCCTCCCCACGCCCCGTCAACGCCCGCCCCAATCCCTCCCCGTCATCGCCCGGCTTGACCGGGCGACCGGGAGCGGCACGAAAGCCGCGAATAAGCCCCGTCCCCTCGCCACGCGAATTACCCGCCGGAAAGCCGCCGCACCGCGCCCAACGGCCCGATCCGGCGGGGGAATCCATAACAGACGAGAACCCACGTCCCGAACCATCCGTCCCGGCCGCACGACTCAATGCCGCCTGTTTTCCTTGACGCGGGCCATTTTCAAGGACTAATTACCTACAAACAAGAGCGCCAGGACGAAGCCATGACCGCCATGTGCCATCCTCTTTCGGACGACCTCGCCACCAGCCTGCTCAGTCGCGCGGCCCATGCGCTTTGCGTCCGGCCAGCCGAACCCCAGGAACGGTACGAGGCGCGCGCAATCCAGCCTCGCGGCGTTGGAGCGAAGCATGTTGTCGATGGTCCGGCGTCTCCGCGCCGAGCAAAAGCGTCCCATGGAACCCATTCAGACGCCGGAACAAGCGACCGCCCCCGCATCCGAGGCGGCGCCGCCCGCCCCCACGCCTGCCTCGGCGGCGACCAACCCCGCGCCTGCCTCGGCGGCGACCAACCCCGCGCCGGCCTCGGCGGCGACCAACCCCGCCCCCGTCGTGGCGCCCCCCGATCCCGCGCTTCCCGCGCCTGGGCCCGAACACGCCATGTCCAAACCCGCGATGCCCGCCGGGGCCGTTCCGCACGCCACGCTGTCGAACAGGACCCGCCTCAACGCCGGCGTGGCGGCCGTTTCCCCGATCCCGCCACCTCTCGCGGCGATCGGGCGCGTTCCGCCGCTCGCCCCATTCGCACGCGCGATGGCCTCCCAGGGGTAGTGCATCAGTTTGAAATTACTAAGAATGAGACGGGGTAGCCGGTTAACTTTGATGGGCTCAGGGAAGGCCCCGAGTGCCATTTGATATCGCACATCTAGCGCCGCGACTCGGCGAATCGGACGAAGCTGATCGAAGTGCCGCCGGGACCGCTTAAACCTTTCGTTGTGGCGGATTTTACGGCAATATATTTAATCTTCAAAAACCACGAAGCCACTTAACCCTATGAGAATCCTTGGTTCCTGTTAATCTGTTGCGCTAGATTGGCGATTGACAGAA
>CANJJS010000139.1 GCA_947474705.1 Acetobacteraceae bacterium
CCACGGTAAATCTCGGTTTGCCCTTTTTGCCGGCCGAAGCCCTTGACCTCGGACACGGTGAGCCCCTGAACCCCGAGCGGCGTCAACGCCTCCCGAACCTCGTCGAGCTTGAACGGTTTGATGATGGCCATGATCAGTTTCATGATCGCGTGCCCCGATTGATGAAGGTTTGCATCGCCTGTCTCCTTGCCGCCGCCGTTCGGTTGGCGGGTTGAAATCCTCCAATCAATAATCGTGCCAGGTCGCGCTCCCGCCGGGATGACGCGGCTTTCCCCGCGGGACCGCTGTCCGGGGCGCCTTGGGAGGGGGCCTTGCCCGGTTGGATGCCTCGATTCCGGGCAAGAACGACATGACGCGCCCGCCAGACTCCTGAGGAGCAAGGCCGGGCGCGGCGCAACGATCGACGGCATGGCGATGACCGTGGTTCGTCATGCCCCCCACGAAGAGGATCCCCGCGCCCGATGGCCTGGGCACGCCATGCCGGTCGGGGCGCCCACTGGATACAACGTCCTGGCGTGCCCCCTCGTCCCCATGGACGCCAACCTGCTCAACAAACAGGCAAATGCCCAGGAAGTTCATGTTTTGTAGGTTGGGTGGAAGGGTTTCGTTCGGACAAGGCGCCGGGTAGGGTGCGCCACGGACGGAACTCCAAGGGAAACGACGAATGCGGTGGAGAACGAATGTTTTGGCGCGGGTGGCGATGTCCGCGCTTTTCTTGCTGTGCATGGGCGCGGCGCAGGCCCAAAAGCGTGGCGGAATCATGACGATGTCGCATATCGACAGCCCGCCGAGCCCGTCGATTCACGAGGAAGCGACGGTGTCCGTCGTGGTGCCGTTCATGCCGTTGTTCAACAATCTGATCGTCTTCGATCAGCACAAGGAACAAAACAGCCCAGACACGATCGTGCCGGACCTCGCGACGAAATGGGGCTGGGACGACACACGGACCAACCTGACCTTCACGCTGCGCGAAGGCGTCACCTGGCACGACGGCAAGCCCTTTACCTCGGCCGACGTGAAATGCACCTGGGATATGGTGTCCGGGCTGACCCCCGGAAAATTGCGGAAAAGCCCGAGGCTGGAGTGGTTCGCCAATCTGAAGGAAATCACGGTCAACGGCGACCGGGAGGTGACGTTTCATCTGAAGCGGCCGCAGCCGAGCATTTTGATGATGCTCGCGTCGGGGTATTCGCCGGTTTACCCGTGCCATGTGCCGGCGGCGACGATGCGGACGAAACCCGTCGGTACCGGGCCGTTCAAATTCGTCGAATACCGGATGAACGAGATGGTCAAGGTCGAGCGGAACCCGAATTACTGGAAAAAGGGTTTGCCGTATCTGGATGGGATCGAGACCCGGATTATTCCCAATCGCGCCACGCGCAATCTGGGATTCGTCGCGGGCAAGTTCGATCTGACCTTCCCGACCGACGTCACCGTCGCCGGTGTAAAGGACTTCAGGGACCAGGCACCGGCCGCGCAATGCAAACTGCGGGTCATCGGCAACAGCAATCTGATCATCAACCGCGAGACGCCGCCGTTCGATAACGCCGATGTGCGGATGGCGCTCAATCTCGCGCTGGATCACGCGGCGTTCAATGCCTTGATGAACGGCGGAGAGCGCGGGATCGGCGCGACCATGCTGCCGCCGCCCGACGGCCTCTGGGGCGTGCCGCCGGAGATGCTGGCGACGTTTCCGGGCTATGGGCCGGATGTCGCCGCGAACCGGGAAAAAGCGCGCGAGCTGATGCGAAAGGCCGGCTTCGGGCCGGAGAAGCGGCTGCCGTTGAAGATTTTCACGCGGGATACCTCCACGTTCAAGGAGCCGGCGTTGATTTTGGCCGACCACCTGAAGGAAATCTACATCGACGCGCAGTTGGATATCGCGGATACGCCGATGTTTTATAATCGGGTGTTCCGCAAGGATTATCAGGTCGGGATGAACGCGACGGGCGTGTCGCTCGACGATCCGGATCAGGTGATGTTCGAGACCTTCGCCTGCGGCTCCATCCGCAATTACACCAATTATTGCAATCGCGAGCTGGAAACCCTGTTCGACCTTCAGTCGCGGGAAGCGGACATGGAGAAGCGCCGCAAGATGGTGTGGGACATCGAACGCCGGCTGGCCGAGGACGTCGCGCGGCCCGTGACCTATCACGGTTATCAGGCGGGATGCTGGCAGCCCTGGGTTAAAAACTACTCGGTCATGGTCAACAGCATCTATAATGGCTGGCGATTCGAGGATGTGTGGCTGGATAAGTGACCGGCCGCACCCTACATTCGCGGAGCAAACCAGGGAGAAGTCAGGATGGCGCGCTTGTTTGGATTGGGCGGGACCCAGACCGAGGAGATATTTCCGGTCCAGAAGACCGAGGACGAGTGGAAGAAGCAGCTCGACGCCCAGCAATACGCGGTGCTGCGCAAGCACGGCACGGAACGCGCGGGCACCAGCCCGCTGAACGCGGAAAAGCGTCCCGGCGTGTTTATTTGCGCGGGCTGCGACAAGGACCTGTTCGACGCCGGGACGAAATTCGAAAGCGGCACGGGCTGGCCGAGTTTCTGGGAACCGCTGGAAGGCGCGGTCGCCACCACCGAGGACCGCAGTTTCTTCATGACCCGCGTCGAGGTTCACTGCGCCGATTGCGGCGGACATCTGGGGCATGTGTTCCCGGATGGGCCTCGCCCGACGGGCCAGCGTTACTGCATGAACGGCGTGTCGATGAAGTTTAAGCCGGTCTGAACCGTTTCAACGCCTCCCGGTCCAGGGTCACGCCAAGACCCGGACCGGTGGGGACATCGAGCAGGCCGTTGTTGTAGCGGATCGGCTTTTCGAAAATCTCGTTTCGCAGGACGTTATGGCCGGCGTCGTATCTAACAACAGCCGTCACAACGCGTATTTGATATGTGGATAAACAGCCAACAGACTAAACGAACCAAACCGTTCGGTTGATTCATGTGATCGTAACGTAAAGACGATCCCCACCCGCCGCTGCAACAGCGCCTCTTGTACGATCATACATAGATAGCCCCGCATTATGGACATTCGCTGCATTGCAAGGCGAGCAGGCTAACGTGAGGTTCCCGATGTCATCGGTGCCCCCGTACGCATTTGGTACGGGATAGTGATCGGCTTGCACACCATGTTCTGTTATCCATGCTTTACAGTGCGAACAATTAAAGAATACGACCTGCCTACCCCCCCCCCGCAGCCCCAGGAATAGCAGGAAATTCGATTACCTTCACGACAAACTGATTCATTTGCAATGCTCGCTTCAAAACTTTGCCTTTAAGCGTTGAATCATCGACAAATATTGGCATGACACTTCTCCTGATTTTTCCTTGGCGCTTTTGCACTTTTCTAGACCCAACCATATAGTGCCGAACGTGGGGTATCAATCTGGTCGCAGACACGAACGAAAAATCAACGCCAGAGTGAGATATGTGCGCGGATCAGCATGCATTATCTCTAGGAATTCGGCCGGTCCGGTGTCCTCACTTCGGATACACAGCACTTGATGGTTGGTCGTAGCCTGACACAAGTGTGTAAACAGCGCAGGCTCTACCTATCTGGGTAATTGCTCACCCCACCCCGGCGAGAATCTCCTGGGGGCGTCCGGCTGACAACACGAACCGGATCGTGTCGTAAACCGAAACCCGGTTGGCCTTCGCGGTGCTGACCACCGACCGGAACGCGGCATAGGTCTCGGCTCCCCATTCGCAACGAAACCCGTTGGTCACCTTGCGGAAGATCACGCTGGGCCGGAGATGCCGTTCCGATGTGTTGTTGGTGGCCGGAACATCCCGCCTTGTCACGAACACGAACAAGTGCGCGCGGTTGGCCAGCATGCGCTTGCGGAGCTTGCGTCCGGCTTCTCCGGTTGCCGCAACCACGATGATCCGGTCCAGCCGCCGGTCGAGATCGTAAAGATACTGCGCGAGCGTGCTGTCCTTCAGCGCGTCCCGTCTTCGCCCGATGGCGATGGCGCGCAGCAGCAACCGCCGGAACGGTGCGCTAAACGCGGTGTCACCGTCTTCAATGGCGTATTTCGCGTCACGCAGCAGATGTGCCAGGCACACCTGCCATTCGACCGCGTGGCCGCGCTGGCTGCCCAGCATGTCCGAGACCCAGACTTCGGGCCGGATGGAGCCGAACAGCGCTTCCACCACGGCCTTACCCCGGCTGGGTTTGATCACGTGCAACACGGCGATGGTGGTGACGAAGACCCATTCCCACCAGGTCTTGCCTTTCACCCGGACCGATGTCTCGTCGGAACAGACCACGGGGCCCGCCACCACAACCGCCTCAATCGTGGCAGCCGCGTCCACCAGCGGCCCGCGCGCGCGGGCCAGAATGTTGCTGATCGCGCCTTCGCTGATGGACAGGCCGAACAACTCGTCCATCAAGGCCGCCAGCCGTTCCATGCCGATGGCGTGGGCGTAATGCAGATAGACCACCATGGCGGCGATGGACTGTCCGAACGGCGAACCTTGCGCCAGCCCGGGCGGGGCTTCCGCGGTCACCCGTTCGCCACAGCAGGCGCAGCGGCCACCGAACAGGCGCACCTGGGTCACATTGGGTCTGACCGGCGGCAACTCGATCCGTTCATAAGTCTGTTGCGGCGTTTGCGAGGCTTCGGGGAACGCCGCCTCGCATTTCGGGCAGGCGGCCAGCCGTGCGTCGGTCGTCCGGTCCGGGTTCGGGTGCAACAACCGGCCCACGCCGGGACGGCCCTTACGTGGCGGCCGGGCGGCATCTTCCGGACGGTTCTACTTTTGGCCCTGGGATGGCGGCTTCGACGAATTGTCCGGGGTTTTCGGCGGCCGGGTCAGTTCGGCGAGGCGCGCTTCAAGCGCCGCGATCCGTTCGTCCTGCACCGCGAGACGGTCGAACAGCGCCAGAACCAGCGCATCCTTCTCGGCGTGGCTCAGTGCGGAAAGGTCGGGTGGCCGGGTCACCCGGCCGTTAGAATCGACTCAGTCGTGACCGTGTCAGGCAGAAATTGGCGGGGAATCCTGGATGCCGTGACCAAATTGACAGACCGGAAATCGGCGGGCTACCGTAACCCCAGGTGAGCAATTACCTATCTGGTCTCAGTCTGGTCTCCGTTGGTATTGACTGTCAAATGGGGATATGGCCCGACGATTCGGCGGGCGTGGCAGAAGTCCTCGTCTAGTGGTTTTGCGTGCCGGCGTGGTACATCACGGCGAGGTTTTGTTGCGCGGCGCCTTGCTGCGCGAAGACGCTCTGCCCGACATAGAACGGCTTGATGACGTCGAGGCAGGCGCTGGTCACTCCGGGCGGCCCCCAGGCCTCGCCGATGCCCTCGACGCCGTCCTCCGTGTGGACAACGATGAGACTGCCGCCCCTGGTGTGCGCGAGGCCCCGCGCCGAGCCGTAGGGCACGGCGGGGGCGAAAACGAGTGGGATCGACTCGATATCGCGTATTTTGCTCATCGCGCCATTAATTCGGCGGCCGAGATCGATTGTAGGTCCAACAGACGCGCGAACAGGACATCCGCGGGAATTTCCGAGGCGCCCGCGTCCAGACAATCGGCGAATTTTTCGTAGAGTTGCTGGTCGGACAGAGGACGGCTGGGGTGACCGGTGGCGCGGGAGACGGGCACGCCTTCGATGCGGCGTCCGTCGTTCAGTTCGACGGCGACGGAGTCATGGATGGCGGCGCCGGGCATGTCCGGGTCGTATTCGGTGGTGGTCACGACGTCCACTTTCCGCATCAGATCCTGAATGTCGGTCCGTTGCACAAAGCCATCGGTCAGTTCGCGCAGGCCGACGCGATTGGCGACGACGCCGCTGGCCATGGCGAACTGGATGCTGAATTTCGCGGCGAGGCCGGTGTCCGGCTGTTTGTTCCGCAGGACTTTCGACGCGTTTTCGCTGATCCGGACTTCTATTTTCTTCACGTCGCCGGCCTCGGTCGGGCTGTCGCCGAGAAGGTCGAGCATGCAGTCGATCGCGCGATGGGTGGCGTAGCACATCGGGTATTTTTTAATGCCAAGACCGTGCGTGAGAATGCGCCATTCCTTGCCCGCCAGCGGTGCGCTGGTCCGATCCTCGTTGCCTTGCGGGGAGATCGCGTGAAGGAAACCGCGGGGATGTTCCAAAGCATCGGTATTGGCGGTGAAGCCGGCTTTGGCGAGGCGCGCCGCCATGATTCCCGCATGGGCGGCTTTACCGGCATGGAACGGTTTCGTCATCGTGCCGAAATTCGACATCAGGCCGGACGACTGCGACGCGCCGAGGGCGATCGCGATCGCGGATTTTTCCGCATCCAGTTTATGCAGTTTCGCACAAGCCGCGGCGGCGGCGGGCGCGCCGTAGAGGCCGGTGGGATGCCAGCCCTTTTCGTGCAGAAGTCCAGTTTCGCGCAAGGCGAGTTCGGCCCAGGTCTCGTAACCCGCGAGGTAGGCGACGATCATGTCGGAGCCGGAGGAACCCAAAGTCTCGGCTTCCGCGAGGATGGCGGGCACGAGCACGGTGGAGGGATGACCGCGCAAGGTGACGTCGTCGTAATCGAGCGCGTGCGCGGCGGTGCCGTTGATCCATGCGGCCTCGGGCGCGGTGATTTTGCGATCGCCGAAGGTCAGGGTCGCGGCGCCATCCACGGGCGCCAGCACTTCCGTCATGATGCGGACGCTGTCTTCCTTGCGGCCCACCATCATGGTGCCGATACTGTCGATGAAGCCGATACGTGCAATGCGCGCGGCCTCCTCGGGAATATGGTTGGGCGAGAGATCGGCGACGAACTGGCCGAGATGCTTTGTCAGGGTCATGGCTGTGTCCTCCGAGAGGACTCGACGATGCATCCGGCGGCGGCGGTTGTCGAGCCTGGCGGGCGCCGGAGCCGTGGCGAATCGCACTTCGGATTTGCTTGACTGTGACAAAAATGCTTGACTGGCTCGATTCCCACCGATTCTACCCCCTTGGGTGTCAAATTCACCCCGGAGGTTCCGCTGGATCGGTTCGCGGCCTGCTTCGAAGACCTGGAAGACCCCAGAACCGGCAACGCCGTGTTGCACGACTTCCATACGCTGCGGTTCATCGCCTTGTGTGCGGTTACGTGCGGCGGCCAGGGGGCCGTCGATATGGCGCTGTTCGCCAAGGCCAAGGAACCCTTCCTCCGGGAATTCCTCGATCTGAACAACGGTCCGCCCAGTCACGATACATTCAGCCGGCTGTTCCGCCGCCTGGATCCCGACGGGTTCCGCGTCGCGTTCCAGCGGTTCATGACGGAGTTTTCTCAGATCTGTAAGGGCGTCGTCGCGATTGACGGCAAGGTCCCGCGCCGTTCGTTCGACACCGCCAGCGGCAAGTCCGCGCTGCACATGGTCAGTGCGTGGGGCTGCGAACAACGCATGGTACTGGGCCAGATCGCCACGGACGCCAAATCCAACGAAATAACCGCGGTGCCGAAACTGTTACGGATGTTGTCGCTGAAGAACACCATCGCGACGGTCGACGCGCTGAACTGTCAGCGCGCCATCGCCAGCCAGATCGTCGAACAGAAGGGCGATTATGCTCTGGCGCTGAAAGGCAACCAGCCATCGCCGCATGCGGATGTAACCCTGTTCCTCGACGATCCCGCGCGCGACGGCGGGGATACCCATGCCACTGTCGATGCCGACAACGGACGCATCGAAACCCGCTTGGCGACTGTCTCGTCCGACATCGCGTGGCTTCAGCACGACCATAAATGGCCTGGGTTGAAGTGCATCGGGAAGGTCACCCGCACACGGGAGACCCGCAAGGGCAGGACCGTCGAGACGGCTTATCATCTGCTCAGCACCAAATTGTCCGCCGAGCGGTTCAACGAGGTGGTCCGATCCTACTGGGGGGTCGAAAACCGCCTCCATTGGCGGCTGGATGTCATTATGAACGAAGACCAGGATCGAAACAGATTGGACAACAGCCCATATAACCGTGCGATCCTACGCCATATGGCTTTGAACGTCATTCAGAAGGAGGGATCGAAAGGATCGCTGCGCGGTAAGTTCAATCGGGCTGGATGGGACGATGCCTTTCTCCGACAACTTCTGGCTGCTTTTTGAAATGCGATCACCCTGCCTCTCCCCAATCGCCCCGTTGCCCACCGGCCCGAGGCGTGCGAAGTGACCCGCCGCGATACATGGGCGGGTGGGGCGGCGCGTCGGCGTTGCCGTGTCCCGGCGAGAGAGGTCGAGATGGCGACGGAAACCTGGTACGAAATCACGGTCAAGGTGCTGAAAAAGCACAAGGTCGATCTTGTGACCTATGTCCCCGACAACGTGCTGCGCCCGTTGATCGAACTGATCCACGCCGACCCGTATTTCACCGCCTTCGCGTGCGCGCGCGAAGAAGAGGCCGTTGGCATCACCGCCGGTGCCTGGATGGGCGGGCGGCGCGGGATCGTGCTGATGCAGACCTCGGGCTTCGCGACGCTGCCGAACACCCTGGCCTCGCTGTCGGTGCCGTTTCAGATCCCGACCCTGATGATGGTCTCCGAACGCGGCACGATGGGCGAATTCAACATCGGCCAGCAAATGGTCGCGCGCACCATGCGGCCGGTCCTGGATACGCTGATGATCGAGGCCCACACGATGACCCGCCTCGACGAGATGGAGTTCATCCTCGACCGTTCCATGATCCAGGCCTGGGCCACCCAGATCCCCTGCTGTTACATCCTCTCGCCGCTGCTGACCGGCGGCAAAGTCTTCGCGGCATAAGGAGCGGCATCATGGCACTGAACGTGAACCAGCCTTTGAAGCGCGAGCAGGCGAAGGTGATGAGCCGGTTCGATCTGATCTCCCGTATGGTCGCGAAAATCCCGGACGAGGACGCGGTCGTCGGCGGCATCGGCTGGACCAATTTCGATCTTTGGGCCGTCAAACGCCGCCCCCGCAACTTCTATATGCTGGGCTCCATGGGCCTGGCGGTGCCGATCGGCATGGGCGTGGCCCTGGCGCAACCGGATATCCATGTCTTCGCGCTGGAAGGCGATGGCTCGTTGTTGATGCAACTGGGCTGCATGGCGACGGTGGCGGCGCGGAAGCAGACCAACCTGACGGTCGTCATCATGGACAACGGTGCCTATCAGATCACCGGCGGACAACGCGCGCTGTCGGACGAAGGCGCCGACCTCGTCGCGATCGCACGGGGCTGCGGTCTGGAACAAGCCTACTGGGCCGCCGACGAAGATGCCTTCGAAGAAATGATCGCCCTCGCCCACAAAGAGCCTGGGCCTCGCCTGATCGGCTGCCGAATCGACAAGGAAAAACCTCGGGAAACGACGGAACGCGATCCGCCGATCCTGAAGGATCGTTTCATGCGCGCCTTGGGTGTGAAACAGGGCTGATTTTTTCCGCTTCGGCGGTCGGGTTGTGTTTTTCCGGCGAGGAACCTTCGGGTTTCTCGCCAGTTTTTTGCGCGCCGACCAAGGGATGGGGGCGCGGCGGTTTTGCCGGTGGATAAGAATTTTGTCCACAGATGCACACAGATACACACAGATGCGCCGGTGACGGGTTTTCTTCTCAGGCTCCATGTCGCGCGCCGGTTCGAGGGGCTCGATGACGGCGAGGTGGGATTTTGACGTTTTATAATGATTTATGGCAGTTTTGGTTGGCACACACATTGGCGTAACGCGTCATGGTCCGTGCGGACGCATCACCCAGGACGTCAACGGCGATCCGCTCCCCGTTCCACCGGCACGCCATATTTGTGTGCATCTGTGTGCATCTGTGGATTCCCTTCTTACCCCCCCCCAACGCGACGCCGCGAAGCAAGGCGCCAACTGATACCAGCGGAAGAAAAGATTGACTCTCTCCCCTCTCGTCATCCCCGACTCGATCAGGGACCGGGGGCGGCGCGAATCCGCTTTTCTGGCACTTCCGGTGGCCCGATCAAGTCGGGCCATGACGAAGGGCGGCGTGTCGTGGGTCAATCTTTTGGGGCGTTGGTATGACACACCAACCACGCCGCCCAGGGCCAATCCGCGTCCCGTTCCACCGGCACGCCATATCTGTGTGCATCTGTGTGTATCCGTGGATTCCTTACCTTAACCGCATCCGCCCCCTCCCCTCTTAACGTTCCGTCAACCATGCCGTCCTACAATCAAAGCCCCTTACGCCACGGAGCGCAAAATGCCCGTCGACCCGCGGCACCTGAACGCCACCTCCGAGCGCATCATTGGCGCCGCGTTCACGGTCGCGAACACGCTCGGCCCAGGGTTTCAGGAAAAGGTTTACGAGAACGCCCTGGCGCACGAACTCGGCGAAGCCGGGCTTCCGGCCGGGCAGCGGCACGGTATCGCCGTTCGTTACGACAATATCGTCGTGGGCGCCTTCGCAGCGGACCTGCTGGTGGACTCGACGGTCCTGGTGGAACTGAAAGCCGCGCGCGCGCTGGACACGAGCCATACGGCGCAGTGCCTGAATTATCTGACGGCCACGGGGTTGCCGCTGTGCCTGTTGCTGAATTTCGGCGCGCGGCGGATGGAAACAAAGCGCTTGCTCAACCGAACCTGACCCGCCTCGACACCAGCCGCCTCAACCAGCCCCACATCCCTGGGCGTTCACCCGCCAAACCGCCGCGCCACGCGCTCCGCCTGGTCCGGCAGCCCGATCTCTCGCCAGATCGCCTGGGCCGCGCGGGCATGCGCGGCCCGGTCGTCCCCGTCCGCCGCCGCCGCCAAATCCTCATGCGCGACGACGGCGTTGCGCCTGGCGTGGCAAAGCAGATACAAGGCCAACGCCGCCTCGCCGTGACGCCGCGCTTCCGCCCGATCCCCCTGCGCCAGCGCGAGGCGGCCGAGACGCAGGGCGCAATTCCCCTCCCCCATCGTGGCGCCCACGCGGCGATACAGCGGCAGC
>CANJJS010000140.1 GCA_947474705.1 Acetobacteraceae bacterium
ATGAACAACGGCGCGGACCTCGACGCCTTCGCCGCCGCGATGAAGACACGGACGCTCGACGCGCTGCTGGTCAACGCCGGGGTCGCCGGACCGGACCACCGCAGCGCCTCCGCCGCGACGGAAGCCGAGATCGGCGCGCTGATGTACACCAACGCCATCGGCCCGATCCGGCTGGCGCGCGCGGTGGCGGGGTCGGTGCGCCGCGACACCGGCGTGATCGGTTTCACCAGTTCGGTGATGGGCAGCGTCGCGCTGAACGCGGGCGGGCACGAGCTTTACCGCGCCAGTAAGGCCGCGCTGAATTCCCTGTCGCGCGGGCTTTGGTCCGAACTGAAGGGCCGCGGCCTGACGCTGCTCAGCCTGCATCCGGGTTGGGTCCGCACCGGCATGGGCGGCTCGGCCGCGCCGGTCGGGATCGAGGAAAGCAGCCAAGGGATGGTGGACATGCTGGAACGGGAGCGGGGTAAGCACCGGCACGCCTTCATCGACTACAAGGGCGCCGAGTTCGCCTGGTGACGCCGGCGTGATCCCGATCTCGATTGTCACGGGGTTTCTCGGCGCGGGCAAAACCACGCTGGTTGGCCGCATCCTGCGCGATCCGGCCTTCGCCCGGACCGCCGTCATCGTCAACGAATACGGCGAGATCGGCCTCGACCACGATCTGATCATGGGCGGCGACGAAACCTTCCTGGCGCTGACCACGGGGTGCCTGTGCTGCGCGGTGCGGAGCGACCTGATCGAGACGCTGCTCGATCTGGGCCGGACGGCGGCCGGACGGTTCGATCGGGTGCTGATCGAGACCTCGGGCCTGGCCGACCCGGCGCCGATCCTTCAGGCGCTGATGACCGACGCGGATGTCTGCGCGGCCTACGAAATCGACACGATGGCGGCGGTGGTCGATCCGGTGCTGGGGTTCGCCACACTGGACCGGTTCCCCGAGGCTCGGCGTCAGGCGGCGCTGGCGGACGTGCTGGTGTTCAGCAAGACCGACCTCGCCGCCCCGGACCCGGTGCTGACCACGCGGCTGGCGGACCTCAATCCGGGCGCGGCGCAGATCGATGGGCGGGACCTGTCGCCGGGGACGTTGTTCGCGTCGGCCGATCCCATGGCGCGCGCGGCCCGGCTGGCGGCGGTCCCCGATCGGGTGGCGTTGGCGCCTTTCGGCGCGGCGCGGCACGCGGACGGGATCGAAACGGAGTCATTGGTCCGCGACCGCCCGCTCCCGGCGCTGGCGCTGACATTGTGGATTCAGGCCCTGACCGAGCATTGCGGCGACCGGTTGATCCGCCTGAAAGGCCTGATCGCCATCGAGGAAATGCCTGGCCAACCCGCTTTAGTGCACGGCGTGCAACACGTGTTCTCGCCGCCCGAATTCCTGCCAGCCTGGCCATCGGCGGACACGCGCACCCGGCTGGTGTTCATCTTCCGCGACATGCCCCGCTTCTTCCCCGCGCGCCTGCTGGCGGCCATCGAGGAAGAAGTCCGGGATGAGCTTCAGGCGTTCGGGTCATAACAGGGGCCGGAAAGTTTGACCCACGCCGCGGCCCGGCAACGCCTCAGATGGCGGCGCGAGAAATCACCCGCTCGATTTCGGCCCGCACCAGACGTTCGACCAAGGGTGGCAGGTTGTTGTCCAGCCACGATTTGATCATCGGCCGCATCTCCTCCCGCACCAAATCCGCGATCGTCGGTCCCCCGCTATGCACCTGGGCGTTCCGGTCGGAGGTCAGCGCGCGCACCAGATTGCTGACCGCGCCCGCCGCCGCGGCGGTGGTTTCCGGCGACGCGAGGCCGAGCCCCGGCGCGGAATTGGGAACGATTCCCAGGGAAGCAGGCGTCGAGCCACTCATGGAGGTCGTCTCCGTTGTCTGAGGGAGGGAGGCGGGCAAGGGAATGGGTAGGGGGGCAATCGGTTCCGCGAGTACCGGCGGCGGCTCGGGAACCGGCGCCGGTTCCGGCGGCGGAGCCGGCGTGGGGGGCGGCTGGTCCGCGTGCGGGACAGGCATCAGGATCGGCCCAGGCTGCAACATCGACGGCGGCGGCGGCGGCGCCGCGAGCGTGGCGTCCTCTTCCGGCTCGGAAACCGGAGGGACAGGCGCGATCTCCGCCACGGCCTCCGGCTTCGCGGGTTCGGGCGGCGCGGGTTCGGACAGGCGGCGCGTGTCCGGGACCAGCATCGTGTCGTCCAGGATCAGCACGTCGGGCTGGCTCGCCACGGGCGGCACCGGTTGGGGGGCGGCGGCGGCGGGCGGCGCGGGCTCCGCGGCGGGGGCGTCTTCTTCGCTCAGAATGCGGCGAATGGACGCGAGGATGTCCTCCATCGACGGATCGGCAGCCGCGGGCTGACCGGTGCCGGGTTGGGCCTGTAGTCCCGATTGCGATCCGCTCATGGCGCTCCTTTTTCAGCGGTCCGGGGTGTGCCGGTCCCGTCAGCGGCCCGGTTGGCCGGTCGCGTAGTCGCCAAGACCGGTCCAGCGGGTGCTCACGGCGTTGTAATAGGCGGTCTCGTCATACAGCGGCACCGGCAGATGCATGTCGCGGGCCGTCAGGCGTCCAACCGCCGCCGCGACGGCATAAGAGGCGTTGACGACCTGCGCCAGGTTCTGCACCAGCGACGTCCGCGAATTCAGCAGTTGCTGCTGGGCGTTCAACACATCCAGCGTCGTGCGGCTGCCGACGATGGCCTCGCGCTCGACACCTTCCAACGCGATTTCGTTGGCGCGGATTTGCGCGCGCGTGCTTTGCGCGGCGGCGCGGGCGGCGGTCAGTGTTTCCCAGGCCTGGACGGTGTTCTGGATCGCGGTGCGCCGCGCCTCGTCCAACTGGCGCTGGGTGCCCTGCTGCTGCTGACGCGCCTGGCGCACGGCGGCGTATTCCGCGCCGCCCTGGTAAACCGGCACCGTCAACTGCGCCAACACCTGATATCCGTTGGCCTGGGTGCCCCAACTGCCCTGGTTGTTTTGCTGGAACGTCTGCGCCTGCACCGACAATTGCGGCATCAGCGCGGCCAGCGCGACGTCGACCTGGTCCTTCGCCGCGGCGTCCGCGAACTGCGCCGCGATCACCGTGGGATTGTTCGCGGCGGCCAGCGCGATCGCCTCCGCTTCCGACTTCAGCGGCAGCGCCAAAGGCTGCGGTGGCACCAGATCAGACGGCGGCAACACACCGATCACCTGCTGGAACACGCCGCGCGCGGTCTGCAACTGTCCTTCCGACGTCTCCCGCTGGGCGCGCGCGCCCGCCAGCGCGGCCTGCGCCTGCGCGACGTCGGTGCGGGTGATCTCGCCCACCCGGAACCGGTCGTTGGTGGCCTGTAATTGCTTGGACAGAACCAGTTCGTTGTTGCGGTTCAACTCCAGTTGCTGCTGCGCCTGGATCACACCGACATAGGCGGTGACGGTCGCGGTGAAACTGGTTTGCTCCTGCGCGATCAACGTCGCCCGCTCGCCCATCACCTGGTTTTTGGCGCGATTGATGTTCGCCTGGGTGCGGCCGCCATTGTAAATGGTCTGCGACGCCTGGAACGTGCCGGTGGCGATCGCGCGGGTGGTTGGCGATTTCAGGGTGCGTCCGGTCGCGAAGTTATACGAACGGGTCAGACCGTCGCCATAACCGGTTGTCGCCGCCATCTGCACCGTCGGACGCCAGCCCGCCATCGCGGTCGGCACGTTTTCGTCGGTCGCCCGGACCTTCGCCCGCTCCGCCTGCAACGCCGGGTGATTGATATAGGTGGCGGCCAGCGCCTCGGTCAGCGTGCGCGGAATGCCGGCGGAGGTCTGGCGCAAGGCGGGCGGAGGCGCGGCGGAAACCGGCTTTCTGACATTCGCCGCCACCGCCGGCGCCGCCTTCGGCTGCGGGACCGGCATGGAGAGTCTGGACCGTTCCACCGGTTCCATCGCCACCGGGCGAGCGGACGGTGGATGAACCGCGGGGGCCGGTACCGTTGGCGCCTTAACCTCGGCCGCTGGTTTCGGTGGCGCCGGGGTTGGCTTGGGTGGCGCGAGCGAGATCGGTCCCGATGGCGCGGGGCCGGACTGAGTCTGACCGAATGCCGGCCCAGCCAACGCCGCGGCGAACAAAGGGAGGAAAAGACCGATACGCGAACCCATGCGACACCACCATTCAGACGCAATGGCCGCCGGCCGGACGCTGGCCGCAACCCATTGTTGAAACCCTGCCACAACACACGCCCAAATGCCACGACGAAGCGTACGAATGCACGCTTCTTGGGCTCGCGCATGCGATCATGGGCGCGCGATATTACAGAAGGATTAACGCGGAGCGATTTTTTGTCCAGCGGGGCCGGAAACTTCGCGAAAAACTCAGAACTGGAAGGCGGGCGTCCGCGCGAAGGCCGGGATGACCGGACACAGGCAATCGAACAGGGCCCGCACGGACAATCCGGCCGCGCCTGGTTCGCACCGCGCCGCGTGGCTGGTGTGTCCGCCATCGCCCACGATCGCGACGAGACGTCCGGTGTCTTGATTTAACTGATGTCCGAGCGCCGCCGGAATTTCGGGTACAGCGCCATCGATCAGGACGATGTCGTAGGGCGCGCCCGCTGCCCACCCGGCGGCCAGCGAGCCCAGGACGAGGGAGACGCCGGGAGAGGTGGCGGCGAGGGCGGATTGGGCGAGTTCCGCCAATGGGCCGGGTTCTTCCAGCGCCGTCACCGCGCAGCCAATCGCCGAAAACACCGCGGCCGAGTAGCCGGTGCCCGCGCCCACGATCAGCACGCGTTCGCCGGGCAAGGGCGTGGCCGCTTGCGCGAGCCGCGCCAGTGTCATCGGCTGTGTCAGCACGCGTCCGCCGCCCAGCGCCACGTTTTGATCGGAATAGGCGAGCGCCAGCAACGCGGGTGGCAGGAATGCCTCGCGCGGCAAGGCGCGCATCGCCGCGAGGATCCGGGGATCCGTCACTTTATTGGGGCGGAGCTGGCTCTCCACCATGCGTTTGCGGGCGTCGGCCAGGAATGCGTCGTTCGTTGTCGGGGCCATCGGAGGCTCATTCTGAAGAGGTCGCGGCCTTATACAGCGGGCGGCGCGGGCTCGCAAAGGCGCATGGCCGGTGGAATTCGTCCAGGTGCTCTTGACCGGGCACGCCGGGGGAACGATATACCGGCCGCGCACCGGGGGTCCGGTGGCAGAGTGGTGATGCATCGGACTGCAAATCCGCGTATGCCGGTTCGATTCCGGCCCGGACCTCCACCTTGCGATTTTTCTGAGAGATAGCAATAGGTTAAGGGTAGAATTGGCAAACCCAAGGGCAGGTTTGCCAAACGGTGTTCACGAAATTTTCGCCATGGCGGCTTCGGCGCGAATCACCTGATCGGCGGCTTGCGTGTATCTTTCGATCTCCCGCAACGTCCGATGACCCGTGACCGCGGCGATTTGATGCGCGGAACATCCGGCCTCGGCCAGCCGCCGGGCCGCGGCTTTTCGAAGGCCGTCCGTCACCAGTTCATCGAATTTACCGGGCGAAATGCCGACATATTGGGCCGCCCCCACGCGGCACAGACCACGGGGAGGAAGGTTCGGTGGCAATGCGTCGTATCTCGCCATGGCTACACGGCATCCCCCGGCACCGGCCCGGCGGGTGCGGGCGTGGTGGGCAACGGATTATAACCCTCCGTCTCGCGCACCTCGTTCGGGAGCAGGATGCCCGCGGTCACGGCGGCGACGTTGGCGGTCCACCGCTCCACGTACGATCCGCGCATGAGTCCGGCCAGGTCGATTTCCATATGCGTATTGCCCGCCGGGTCGGCGAACACGGACCGCTGAAACTCGGCCTCGATCTTGCGAGCCCAGGGGGCCAGCGTGAATTGCGCGAACCACCGGCCCGCGGTTTCGCTATTCGTGAATGTGCCGTGCGACAGATCGCCGACAATGGGTGGCGGGACACCGAACAGCCGGGCGATTTCCTCGCCTGAGAACCGGCGGGAGGCGAGCACCTCGGCATCCTCGGGCGAGACACTGATCGACTGCCAGCCGGTGTCGCGGTCTACGAACAGGATACCCTTGCCGTTGCTGGCGCCGGTGTGTTTGGCCGTCAGGTAAGCCTTGATCGTGCGTTTATCCTCGGGAGTGACATTCGGGGGCAGCGTGACCAGGCCGGAAGGCGTGGCGGCGTTATCCCAAATCGCGGTGCTGTAGGTTTGGAGGCCGACCGCGGCGCCGATCACGTCCGGGGCTCGGCTTACCCGGGAGCGGCCAAGCCAGCCGTCGTCCGACCTGTCCTTGAGCAGCAGGACCTCGGTATCGAGGTAGCGCCGGGGCGCGCCGGAGCCGCCCCACGGCGTGTTGTAAGCCACCACGTCGAAGGCGAGGCGGCCGGTAGGCAGCACGGCGACGGACACGGCGGACCATGGGATCGGGAGCAGCGCCAGGGGCTGTCCGGCCCTGTCCGTCTCGATAGCGGCGAGACCGTTTCCATTCAGCAGCGTGGACCCGAGCAGCCATTCCAGAAAATCCGGCCAGGTCTGGCGCGGGTTCGGGACGCGGAGCAGCCGGGAGACCGGATGGCCCGGCACCTCGGCCCGGCCTTCGCCCTCGGTGCGATAAACCCGGGCCGGAAGAGACGCCAGGCCGGACACGATCGCGTTAACACACGCGGTCACGGCCGAGAGGTTTTCGGCCAGCGCGGTATTGACCCGCGTCCCGGCAACGGACGGCCCCCAGCCAATGGCGGGCGAGAAAAATCGGCCGGCCCGTCCTTCGGGCTGGCGGAAAGCCCCGGCGATGCGTGCGAGGAGTCCGGCCATCTTACAGGGTTCCCATGGTCAAGGCGCGCAGCCGTCCAGCCGCTTCGGCCCTGCCAAGCGCGCGGGCGGGCGCCGATACGCTGGTCTGGTCATAAGCGGGGAACGCCTGGACGACGGAAATTTCCACCAGGTCAACGGCCCGCAGTTCGCGGCGGTCGCGTGTGGGCCAGGCTTCGTCCGTGGCACGGAAGCCGAAGGACATACCGCCCAGGAGTCGCGCCTCGGCCATGGCCAGCACGTCCCGGCCGAGCGTGGTGCCTGGCAGGTCCAAAGAGAAGGACAGGCCACGGGAATCTTCGGACAGCCGCAACGAACCATTGCCGGTCCGGGCCAGCAGGTTTCCGGGGTTGAGATCGAGCAGCGCCAGCACGTCGGCGCCAGGCCGGGCCAGCGTCGCCCGGAAGGCGCCCGCGAGGATCGTCTCGGTAAAGGCGCCGATGGCCGCGGGCGTGCCAAATGTGGCGGCGTAGCCCTCGAGCCTGCGGCCCGTGGCGCGTAATTCGGTGACCGCGGCGCGTGTCTCCACGTTGGCCGCGGTCACCGCTCCGGCGCCCTGCCTGAAATCAAGGCGCCGATCCGTCATGCCAAAATGTCATGGATCGCGGCGAAGGATTCCGGGTGGCGAACCGCGATATCGCAAGTCGTCATGGCGCGGACCAAGACCCCGCCGCGGGCGTAGGCGGTCGAGTCGTAGGGGTTAACGAGAATGTCGATTTCCGACCAGAGACCAATGAGAAGTTGCGAGAAATCTCCATAAACCATGGCGGAACAGATGCCGGAGGCGGTGCCCTTGGTCAGGTTCGCCGGAACGTTCGTGGTGAACGCGCGGGGCGTGCTCTGAAAAATCACGTCTTCGCCAAGGGGCTCGTTCGTGGTTGTTTTGAGTTTCTGCGCGGCACGGCGGACCTTGGGGTTGGTCAGGAACGCCATTGAAGCCGTCTCGGCGTTGGCATTCTGTACCGCGCCCATCAGATCGACAACGTTGTCGTAGGCCAGGGCCGCGCCATTGGTGCCCAGGGCCACGGCGCCGATGCCGGACGTGTTCAGGATGCCGCGGGGCTGATTGCTCGCACCGGTACCGGCGATGGCGGCTTGGTCCAAGGCTTGCGCCAGGATCGCCGCCAAGTCGGCGCGGACCGGTTGCTCCACGTCCGGGCTGGATTGGAGCAGCATGTTCCGTGAGAACTCGGTCAGCCCGCCCGCGTGTTTGGGTGACAGGCTGACCTGGTCTGCTTGCTGGTCGGAAGCGGTCAGTGCCGAGTTTTCAGCCACCCAGGCCGACGTTGCGGAACCCTTGAGTCGCGGAATCGCGACGTTTCCGGTCAAGCCGGACAGGATGGTCGCGCCAAGCCGCCGGATAACCAGCGAGGCGCGAAGGCGGTCGATGAACTGGTCCGCGAGCAGGTTCGTCGCGACCAGATTCGATCCGGGCCCGCCGCCGGGATTGGTGGTGGAGAAAACACGACTTTCGACCGGGCCGGATAGCGCCGCCATGGGCACCGCGATCCCCTGGAAGGTGCGACCCGAACGGCGCGCGACCTCGGCGGAAATTTCGCGCTCACGTCCCGCGTCGACACCGGGAAGACCCGCCGCGCCCGCGATGGCCCGCAGGACGGAGAACCGGCGAATCTCGGTATCGAAGCGCGAGTCGGAGCCGCCGCCCGCGATGGGGGTGCCGGTGACGCGGCGGTCCAGATCGTCCAGCGCGGCCGTGCGGGATTCCTGCGCGTTTAGGTTGGCCGCTTCGGTCTCGAGGGCGGCCCAACGGGTTTGCTGGTCCGCGGGGAGCGTCTCGGGATGGGCGTCGTGAATCGCGCGCATTTCGACACGGATCGCGTCGCGGCGAGCGAGAATTTCCCGGATGGTCATGAGTGTTCCTTTTCCGCGGGTGCGCGGAGCGTTGCGGCCGCGGCGGCTACCTCGGTCGCGATCTGGTGAAGGTGGATAAGCGTCGCCGACAAGCCGCGTTGAGCGGTGAGTGTTGCGCAGTTGCCCGCGACGATGGCCGGGATCGCGGCCATTGGCGGGTTGCGTCGCATGAACAGTTTGTTGAGCAGAACGGAAACGGCAGTCGTGGCGTCGCGCCGGGTGGCGCCGCAGATCATCGCCGCGTCGATCAACGCGATTTGGAAGACTTCTCGGGCTGTCAGGCGACGCCACTCACCGGCGAGTCGGCGGCCGTTGAACGGCAACGCGGCATCCAGATGGTTCCGGAGTCGCCGCGCTGGAATGCCCGTGATGTTGGCGACTTCGGCGCGCGTGAAGGGACAATCGGACTGCATGGCGCAATCGTAAAGACGGGATTCGCCCGCGGATACGTCATTTTGAAGTTTCGCGAATAAAAGTCAAAGTAGCCAAATTGGCTACACTCTTGGCGCAACAAAATCGGGGCGGCGGGTTCGCGATCCAAGGCCGCGCCATCGCGGGCGCGGCCTTGGTATCCGAGGGCCGGACGGTTGCGCCGGTTACGCGTCGTGGTCCATCTCTCGCGCGTAAGCCCTCGCGGTGGCGAGGGTGTCAGCGAGTTCGCTGCGAACGGCGTCCGCGTCCGCGACCTTTTTGCGGTCGTCGATCAGGTGGCGAATGGCTTTCACATCGAACCCCGCCAGGTTGGCGGTTTTGAAAACGTCCTGGATATCGTAGCCAATTTGCGCGCGTTCTTCGCGGAGACGTTCAATTTTCTCCACGATGCCGCGGAGCATGCTGGGCGGATGGTCTATGGTGACCGGTGTGGTATGACTTGGGTTAGCCTTGGGCATGATCTTTTCCATCGTTGCTCGGGGTCAGGCCGGGCGGGCGCTTCCAACACCCGCCCGGCTGCTCCATCCTTGGCACACACCCGCGCCCGTGGCAACCCTCGCGTGGGTGGTCGGCATAAAGTTTGTTGTTGTAGCCTAATTGTATACAAAACCGAAGACTTAACGACACGCGTTCCAATATCGGAACCAAGCGGCCCACCACCCTCAGTCCGTGGCGCCGGTCAGTATCGCCCGTGACATTCATCTACCGATTTGGTCAATCGCACGGAAGGCCCCCACATGGCTGGGCCGCCCCCAGCGCCGGGCGATTCCTCGGCCGGTCGCCCGGCCACGTTGCGGGCACCACACCAGCCAGCGGCGCGCCTCACGTCCGCCGATAGCCCGTCTGTCCGAGGTTGGCGGGCGCGTGCCGGTCAACTCAACAGTGCCTCGATATCGGCTCTCACGTCCTGGCTACCGTGGCGAGCGATAGCGATAGCCCTAAGGGCACTATCGCTACTATCGCCGCCGCCGTCCGCGTTGCGGCTGGCTACTATCGCGCTACTATCGCCAACTATCGCCGCTATCGCCCACACGAACCCGCCAGCCGCGCCGATCCGGCCTTTCTCGATCAGACCGGAATAGGCCCGGCGAAATACGTCACCGCGGCCCTTTTCGGAAGCCGCGGCCGAGACCCGCCGCCCTGCGATACAGGCTTCCCGCCATTCGGCTTCCGGCACGATGGCCCGCCCGTCTGGCGTCAAGGCGCGGTCCCGTGCAAGGTCAACCAGCGTTGCGAGCGCCGCAGCGTCGGTCGGGGGTAGCCTGACCGGGCGATAGTTGGCGGTATCGCCTTCCGGTAGTGTCAATCAGCGTTGAATAGTTTCCAGGTCACAGCGCCCAAAAGTTTCCAGTTGGTCAGCCCGATTTCGTTTGTTTTTTGCGCTGCTTGAAGCGGAAGGAATCGTTCCCGGTTTCCAGGATGTCGCAGTGGTGGGTAATGCGGTCGA
>CANJJS010000141.1 GCA_947474705.1 Acetobacteraceae bacterium
GCCGCGTTACCTCGCCGAGTTCGAGTATCGCTTCAACCGGCGATACGATCTCGCCGCCATGGTGCCTCGCCTTTGCTGGGCCGCCGCGCGGACCCCGCCGATGCCATACAGGCTCCTGAAGTTAGCTGAGGTTTATGGGTAATCAGGTATATATTTTACCGCGCCCGTATCGGACGCCGCGTTCGCTCTTGTTACGGGCTCGGGACTGACTCTTTTCACCTCGTATCTGCACGGGAATCCAGTCGAGAGTTTTTCGGCAGCCGCGCCGACTACACCCGGCAACCTGAATGACTTTTTCGGGTTCGCAAACAGCTTCTTCGACGAGATCGCCATCAGTGTCACCCCAACTAACCCACAAAATAGCGCGGTCTTCGACAATGTGCAGTTCAATACCGCCATCCCCGAACCTGCGAGCATCGCGCTTTTCGGTTGGGCCGCGCTGGTGGGACTGATGAAGGGGCGGCGCCAAACCAGGGGATCGCCCGCGATGCGGAAATTCGTTTACCCCAGTTGAAGCAAGGCGGCCTCGGCCACCGCGTCGGTGGTGGCTTTCCAAACACGCGGTTTACCCACGATCCGGTAGATGTCCGGTGGCGGACGCGCGCCAAGGGGCCGGCCGCGGCAACGTCATCGCCGTGTCCAGGCCGGTTCACTTCCGCGAACCGGCGCGACGATGCCGCGCAGTGCGTCGAACACAAGCTGACCACGGTCGGGTCGTCGCTTGGGTTCATCGTGCCCAAGGCGGCACAGGACCACCTGAAGATCGAGAACGGCGACACGATCTGGCTGACCGAGGCGCCGGACGGGACACTGTCGCTCACGCCTTATTCGCCGGACTTCGAACGCCAGATGAAGCTGGCGGAGCAGATCATGGATGAAAACCGCGACGCCCTTCGCGCGCTGGCGAAATGACCGAATTCTGGCGATGGGTTGACCCGGCGGTTGTCGGGGCGATTCACAAAAGCCAGATCGCGCGTCGCGGTGGGTTGGATGGTGTCCGCGACCCAGCCCTGATCGAGTCCGCGCTGGCCCGCCCGAGAAACCTGGCGGCGCACGGTAAGCCAGAGGTGTCGGACCTCGCGGCGGCCTATGCGTGCGGGATCGCGGGGAACCATGGGTTTCTGGATGGGAACAAGCGAACCGCGCTGGTGGTCGCACTGCTGTTCCCGGCGGATAACGGCGTCAGAATGGCCGTCGATCAGGTTGACCTGGTGCGCCTGATGGAATCCGTGGCGGCCGGAACCTTGGATGAAGCAGCGGTCGCCGATTGGTTCAGGACGAGGCTCGCTGTCTGAGCGAGCCTCGCATTCCGGTCCCGGCCTGACATCCGGCCGAGAATGACTCCGCCAACGCCTACCCCTCGAACGGGTCCCGCACCATGATCGTATCGTCCCGTTCCGGGCTCGTGGAGACCAGCGTGATCGGCGCCTCCACCAGTTCCTCGATCCGGCGCACATATTTTACCGCCTGGGCCGGCAGATCCGCCCAGGACCGGGCGCCGCGGCAGGAGCCTTCCCACCCCTCGACGGTTTCGTATTCGGGAACAGCCGCCGCCTGGGCCGCCATGCCCGCCGGCAGATGCCGGAATGCTTCGCCGTTAATACGGTAGCCGGTGCAGATTTTCAGTTCTTTCAGTCCGTCCAGCACGTCGATCTTCGTCAGCACCAGCCCCTGGATGCCGCCGATTTTCACCGCCTGGCGCACCATCGCCGCGTCGAACCAGCCACAGCGCCGGGGACGGCCGGTGACGGTGCCGAATTCATGACCGCGTTCGCCCAGAAGTTTTCCGATGTCGTCGTGCAATTCGGATGGGAAAGGACCGGACCCGACGCGGGTGGTATAGGCTTTGGCGATCCCGAGCACGAAGCCGACAGCCCAGGGACCGGTGCCGGACCCGGCGGCGGCGTTGGCGGCGACGGTGTTCGACGACGTCACGAACGGGTAGGTCCCGTGATCGACGTCCAGCATGACGGCCTGCGCGCCCTCGAACAGGATGCGCTTTCCCTCTTTGCGAAGCGTGTCCATCCGTTCCCAGATGGGCTCGGCGAAAGGCAGGATTTTCGGCGCCAGCGCCAGCAGATGCGCCATCATCGCGTCCTTGGCGAACGTATCGGCGCCAAGCTCCCGCAACAACGTGTTGTAATGCCGCAGCAGTTCTTCCAGCTTATGCGACATCGTTTCGGGCTCGGCCAGATCGGCGACCCGGATGGCGCGCCGCGCGACCCGGTCCTCGTAAGCCGGCCCGATCCCGCGGCCCGTGGTGCCGATCTTGCCATCGCCGCGCGCGGCCTCTCGCGCTTTGTCCAAAGCCGGGTGGAACGGCAGGATCAGCGTGGCGCTTTCCGACACCCGCAGCGTCTCCGGCGAGACTTTCAGCCCCTGTGCCTGGACGCGGGCGATTTCGGCCAGCAACGCCTCGGGGTCGACGACGACGCCGTTGCCGATCAGGCCGAGTTTGCCCCGGACGAGGCCGGAGGGCAGCAGCGAGAGTTTGTAGGTCTCCCCGCCCACGACCAGCGTATGGCCCGCGTTATGCCCGCCCTGAAAGCGCACCACGACATCGGCGCGGCTGGCGAGCCAGTCCACGACCTTGCCCTTGCCCTCGTCGCCCCATTGGGCGCCGATCACGGCGACATTGGCCAATTGTTCAGTCTCCGGTCTGAGTTTTCGACGTTAACGCGATTACCGTACCATCGCGCAGGACATGCGTGCACCCCACCCGCGCGGCTTCCGCGAGGTCGTCGGGCACGGGGGCCAATGCGGCGACAGTCGCGAAACCCTCCCGGCGCAAGGCGGCGGCACGCGCCTGGCTGGCGCCCGAGGGAATGAACACGCGGGTCTTCGCCTCACGCTTCGGGGCGACCCGCAAAATGGCGTCGGGATAGAGCGTTAGCCCGGTCGCGGGCTCGGTCTCGCCGCAGATGTAACGGCCGCCGCGCCCCAGAACCTCATGCTTCCCGGGCGCGAAAATGCTGACGGAGACGCCGTTTTCATACCGAAACCCGCGGAACTCGACGGGATCGACGGTCAGGCGCAGCGAGGGATTCCGGGTCCGAATCGCCGCCACCGCATCCGCCAGCCGCCCCGCCAGCGCGCCCCCCTGGGAGCCCAGACTGGCCTGACGCAACGTGGCCAATGCCCGGTCGGCCGGGCCCGCGGCCATGAGCAGTTCCGTCAGCACCGGGGCGAGCCTGCCGCCATGCGCGGTCACCTCCGCCGCGTCCTTGCGGTCCAAAGCGCGCGCCAGCGCGGCCCGGTCGGCGCCGGTTATCCCGGCCTCGTCCATCAACGTCGGGGCCAACATGGGCAAGGTCAGGTCGAAGCTGACGCGATGCAGCCCGACCGACGCCAAAGCCTCCGCCGCGACCAGCACGATCTCCGCGTCCGCCTCCGGACTGTCATGCCCTATCAACTCAATCCCCGCCTGGGCGATCTGCCGGTCGGGCGCGATCTGGGTGCCGCGCACGCGCAGACACTGACCCGCATAGGACAGGCGCAGGGGACGCGGCACATTACCCAACCGCGTCGTCGCGATCCGCGCCACCTGCGGCGTGGTGTCGGCCCGCAGCCCCATCATGCGCTGGCTGTCGGGGTCCATCAGGCGAAACGTTTGCTCCGCCACGGCGGCGCCGGAGCCCGCGAGCAGGCTGGCCTCGAATTCCAGCAGCGGCGGCTTGACGCGCTGGTAGCCGTGGGCGGCGAAGACATCCATCAACGCCTCCACCGCCGAGGCCTCGGTTTCGGCGTCGGGCGGCAGCAGGTCGCGCAGGCCCGCGGGGAGGAGGGCGAGATTTGGCAAATCTTCGGTCATGACGGGAGGGTGGCTAGCATCGAACGGGCGCGGGAGGAACTCCCGAATGCGGCCGCGGCGGCGGTTATGGCCAGATCGCGATCCAGACCGGGGTTTCGTGGCGCCGTCCGCGACAAGGGCTTTCCCCGATGCACACGGCGATTGAACCCGTCCTTGGGCGCGTCTTTACCCAGGCGCCCGGAAAGACCGTGGCCGCTTTCAAGGTGTTGGAATACCCAATGTGGCTGGAAGCGGCGGAGGTTCGCGGCGCGGCCAGACGTCATGACCAAGGCCGCCGCACGGCACCGGGCGGCGGCCTTGTCCGGGTTTATTCCCAGTTCGCGTGCTTCTCGCACATTTTGTTCATCGCCGCGCCTTTGGCGGTTTCGGAGAATTTCGCGAGGCTGCCTTTGAAGTCGTCCGGCGTCTCGTTCCACATGCAGGTACACCATGCCTCCGCCTTGGTCTGTCCCTTGACCGGGCTGGGAGCGGATCCGCCCTGGTAGATCGTGGCGGAATACGCGAGGCACGCGGCATATTGCGCGTCGCCGGCGGGAACCGGGTTGTAGTCGGCGGCGAAGGCCGCGGACGAAACGAACAGGCTGGCGAGCATCAGCGGAAGCGCGAAGCGAAATTTCATGGGCTGATTCCTTCTGGTGTCCCAACAATTTGGCCGTGGGCGCGCGCTGTGTCAATGTGTTGAATTGCTTTAATGCAATTTTCACGATTATCGCCCAGGGGACCGGCACGCCGGCGGCGGCACGCGCACCCGCCGGAACGGATCAGCCGTTGCGGCGCAGCCTCGCGCCAGCTTCCATTTCCGCGATAATCTGGCGCGCTCGCGCCACCGGATCGGCATTGGCGATGATGGGGCGGCCAACGACCAGATAATCCGACCCGCGTTCGATGGCCGAGGATGGCGTGGCGAGCCGCGCGTGGTCGTCGGACGTCTCGTCCGCGCCACGAATGCCGGGCGTGCCGATCAGCAATCGCTCCGACCCGGCGATACGCCGCAACTCGTTGGGGTCGTCCGCGGCCGAAGCGATCATGCCGTCGAGGCCGAATTGCACCGCGTGCTTTGCCCGCAGATGGATCATTTCCTTCGCGGTCAAGGCGTAACCCATTTCCTTCAGCGCGGCGTCGTCGAGGCTCGTGAGAACGCTGATGGCGAAGATGTTCAGGGACGAATTTCCCTTGCCCTTGACCGCCGCTTCCATGATCCGCGCATCGCCATGAACGGTGAGGATATTCACGCCACGGTCGGCGGCACGGGCGACGCCTTCCTCCACGGTCCGGCCAATGTCGTACATCTTGGCGTCGAGGAACACTTTCTTGCCGGACGCGGTCAGGGAGTGGATCAGACCGTCCACCCCCTCCGCGAAGGCCAGCCAAAGGCCGATCTTGAAGAACGACACGACACCGTCGAGCCGGTCGATCATCTCGCGCGCCCCGGCGATCGTGGGCACGTCGAGTGCCACGATCAGCCGGTCCGCCATGTTGGGGGGAATCGGACGGAGGGGCTGAGACTGCGACGGCATGACGAAACATCCTGGCCGGGGTATCCGGCGTATGCGGTATCGATGACTGCGGCATTAAGCTGAAATGACCGGGATTGTATAGGCCGGAGGCGGCGCGATCCAGCCGTGCGGGGATAGCGAGGGTCATTGCCCAGGACAGATTGCCTCGGTTCGTGGGCCGGTGCGTTTCGGGGGGCGTGGTATTTTTATCACGTAGCGGTGGCATAAACAGCTCACTCGCGATATAGTGCTGGCATCCTCGCTTCGGTAACCCTATCGAATGCTTCGATGTTTACCTACTGTTAGCGTAAGCCCGTTATGGGCTAGTTAGTTAGGAGGGCGTTAGTTGCCGGAAGCGCGCGGCGTGTTAGCGGATGTCAGCCGTCAGATTTTCTGGTTGCCGAAATTCCTATCGTGCGCCGCGAAAGCCCACCGGTTTCATCGCCTGTTGACGCCGTCCGATAATTCGAACAGTATTGCACAACGTTAATATTCCGACTCGATAGCACAAGAGGAACGCTGCGGAAGTGACTGATTTTGTTCAGGTGCCTGGAGTGAAGGCTCAGACGGACGCGCACAGGACTGGTGCGGCCCATAGGGCATGCGTAACACGATGCATAAGCAGGCGCCAGGCGGGCTACTAACGTAATGTGCAGCCCGACCTACCCCATCTTCAGGTCCGCCGCTGTCCTTGAATGCAAGCACGCCCAGATCCAGATTGGCACACGTGTCGCGATCCGCATCGGTAAGTGGCTGACCCAGGACAGTGATCGGGTCGTCGAGTTGGCGATCGCGACGCTCAAGGATCTCGGGTTTCCCGATGCGAGACGGCGCGCGCCGGACGCCCCTCCCCGGGCGGCACTGGACATCGCGGCGGTCGTCGATTTCCCGGTGTTACAATTCACCTGGAAGGGCAAGCGCCTGGAATGCCGGGTCGGGATCACATCCTGGTACGATGATCGGCGGCCGAAGGTCTGGTTCCGCGTCGGGCTTCTCGACCGGATTTCCGACGACGCGACAGTCGAATCGTTCTTCAAGGCACTCGACCTGGTCGGCGACCGGCTCCTCTTGGCCATGTCCGGGCTTTATAACGATATCCTGGCCAGGGAACTTCCGCTGCAACCGGAAGCGTTCCCGGAGGTCGAGGGACCGGTACTCACACCCTGGTACAAGCTTAAACTGCGCGTCGTCTCCTCCGCGTCATCCGCCATCGCGGAGGCCGTCGGGGAACAGATGCATGAGAACGCGGAGCGGCTGGAGCAGGTCGCCGTCAAGGTGTTCGGCGAAGAATTTGGTCACGACCTGGTCCCGCCGCCGGGCACGCGCCGGAAGGTCGCGTCCCGGATCGTGCCGTTTATCGATACATCTTTGATGGCATGGGAAAGCCCACGCGACAGCGGCCGCTTCGAGCCAATCGAGACGGCTTTGACCCGCGAAGCCGACGCGTTCGACGACCTGAAGGCAATTGTCGTCATGGACGCGTCAAAAGACCAGGCCGACGTTTGGGCTGTCGTGCACGACGGCTCGCCGCATAAGCCCAACGGAAGGCTGGACCGCGACCGGCGCCTGCCCTTCGTTGTAAGCGGCAATTTGGCGGTGGAACTCGGTTCGCTTTACTAAGCCGCGCACGGCCGGTGTAGTCATTCTCAAGAAGGCGCGGTTCAGCGGATATGAGCGACACCCAATCGACAAGCACGCCTGGGCCGGACGATTTGGCGCTTGAGCAGTTTTCCACGGATGCCGGGCCTGTGGCTGGTGCACGCGCGGCCTCGCCTGACCCGTTACGTCAGGCAGCCGCCGATTTTATTTTTGAATCATTGGGGCGCGCCAAGGCTCTGCGCGTCGCGCTCGCCTATCCTCCACCCGATACCGGGAGAGGCAGGACTCAACAAGACGCAAACGCGGTCCACGAACCCTTCCGCATCGCTCTTTTGCCGGCGCCTGTAGGAGCCGGGAAACATGCTGCGGCACCTCCAGCCGGAATGGAGCCTTTAAACCTGTCGATGACCGAAGGCACCATGTACCGGATCGCCGTGCCGGATCGTTCGGCCGAACCCGACCTCGCGGAATTCCTGAAACGTTGGTGCGGCTGGACCTTGGGCCGGTTGGAGAGGGCACTTGCTCCCGTCCAGGATCAGCCCCCTGTCAAATACGCCGTTTTCGGAGAATTGAGTTTCCCAAACTTCACGACAGGCCACTTCGCGGACAGCATCGCCGCCGAGGACACGTTGCGGGCCATGAACGCGGCCTTTCAGCACCAAGTTCAGACGTTGGCGCGAAAATACAAAGCCGTCATCATTGGCGGATCGTCGCACAACCCCCTCACTCACCAGAATGTCGCCGACATCTATTTCCCAGATGGGCTGCCCCCGACGCGGCACCGGAAACACACCGCCGCGCAGGCGCTCGACGAACATATCAATATCGCGCGAGGCATACGTTATCCGGTTTACAACCTCGGTCCGCTCAATTTTTGTGTCCTGATTTGCTCGGATGCGGTCGATCTGAACATTTTCGCCCAGATGTTGCGCGCGAAAAAAGCCGCCGACCGTGGCGCGTCGCCGGAGATCTATTTCGTGCCATCTTTTTATATTCAGCGAGAGGGCCAGCGCCACGCCATGTTACGGGCCTGCCAGCAGTTAAGCAAAGGCACCGGCGAGACCGTGATTTTTGTTAACCGAATCGAGGACCCGAAGCGCGCCGCGGCATTTATCGCCGGGTATCGTGTGGGCGACCTCGACACGTTCCGGAATTACACCACCGGGTGCGACGCGACACTGTGGTGCAACGGCGACCGGGTCTCATTTCTGACGGTAAACCGGGAAAGCGCCTCCGCGCTCAAGTTACAGAACGACCCGTTCAAACAGGCGCTTCAGACCCTCTTGCTGAAATAACGCGGAGATTACTGTCGGGCGTCCAGAGCACTCGATGTGTTGGGACCGGCTGCGGCGTCGCTACGGCCGGTCCCACACGTCAGCTTTGCGGCTGCGTGCCAGCCGTCGCGGCCACTTCCGCGGCGAAGTCTTCCTTCGGCTTCTCGATGCCCTCACCGAGGGCAAACCGGGCGAACCCGGCGATCGAGGCACCCGCGTCTTTCATGACATTCTTGACGCGGCTTTTGCCGTCGTGGACCCAGACCTGCTCCACGAGGGCGACTTCCTCGTAGAATTTCTGGACGCGTCCCTCGACCATCTTGGCGATGACGGCGTCTGGCCGGCCCGAGGCTTTCGCCTGGTCGGTAAGAACAGTCTTTTCGCGTTCCAGCGCTTCCGGCGACACGGAGGAAATATCCAGCGCCTCCGGCCGCGTCGCCGCGACATGCATCCCAACCTGGCGGCCCAAGGCGTGCAGCGCATCCGTAGCTCCGGACCCGGCGAGCGCGGCAAGCACGCCGATCTTGCCCAGACCCGGCTTCAACGACTGATGCACATAGGTCGCGACAACCCCCTCCGGCACGCTCAGCACCTGGGCGCGCCGCAGATTCATGTTCTCGCCGATCGTGGCGACCATGTGGGTCAGTTCTTCCTCGACCGTCCGGCCCGCACCGGGGAACGGCGCGGCCTTGATCGCGTCGAGGTTGTCGCCAACCTCCAGCGCGATCTTCGCGACGGTTTCGACGAAATTCTGGAACGTCTCGTTGCGCGCGACGAAATCGGTCTCGGCGTTCACTTCCACGACGGCGGCCTTGCCGGGCGCCGAAGCGACGCCGACGAGGCCTTCCGAGGCGATGCGGCCCGACTTTTTCGACGCGGCGGCCAAACCCTTCTTACGCAGCCAATCGACGGCGGCTTCCATGTCGCCCTCGACCTCGGTCAGCGCCTTCTTGCAGTCCATCATGCCCGCGCCGGTCTTCTCGCGCAGGTCTTTCACCAATGCGGCGGTAATCGCTGCCATGTCTTGTCTCCTCGGCTCAGGCGGTGGCTTCGGCGGAGAGTTCGGTCTCCGGCAGTTCCTCGCGCGCGCCGATGTCGGCGCCGGACGCGGCCATCTCGGCGCTGATGCCGTCGAGCACGGCGCCGGAGACGAGGTCGCAATAGAGGGTGATCGCGCGGATCGCGTCGTCGTTACCGGGGATCGGGAAGGTCACACCGGCGGGGTCGGAGTTCGAATCGAGCACGGCCACGACGGGGATGCCCAGCTTCGTGGCCTCTTCGACCGCCAGCTTTTCCTTGTTGGTGTCGATAATGAACAGAATATCGGGCAGGCCGCCCATTTCCTTGATGCCGCCCAACGCGCGTTCCAGCTTGTCCTGGTCGCGGGTGATGTTGAGGATTTCCTTCTTGGTCAGGCCGGAGGTGTTGCCGGCGACCATTTCCTCGATCTGGCGGAGACGCTTGATGGAGCCCGTGATGGTCTTCCAGTTGGTCAGCGTGCCGCCGAGCCAACGATGGTTGACGTAGTACTGCCCGCAACGCTTCGCGGAGTCAGCCACATATTCCGCGGCGGCGCGCTTGGTGCCAACGAACAGCACGCGTCCGCCCGCGGCGGTGACATCGCGGATCGCGCGCAGCGCGCGGTCGAGCATCGGCACGGTTTGCTGCAGGTCGATGATGTGGACCTGGTTGCGCACCCCATAGAGGTACTGCGCCATGCGCGGGTTCCAGCGGCGGGTGTGATGGCCGAAGTGAACACCGGCTTCGAGAAGCTGGCGCATCGTGAAATCTGGCATCGCCATGGGGCGAGGGTCCTTTCGTATCGTCCGGTTGTGCCTCCGCGGGGGTTGCCGGGGGTTCCCGGCACCGGACCTGACTGCTCAGGATATGGCACCCCGCGTGCGAATTACCGCGCCCGCCCGAGGATGGTGTCCTTGGGCGGGCGCGGCGGGGGGCTTATGGGGGATTTGGGGGCGGGAGGCAAGGGTGTTTGGGGTTTGTTTTCGCCCGAGGCGTCGCCGCATCAGACGTGCGTTAACCTTTCCTGATTACCCCTCTTCCTCAGCCGCCCAATATCCGGCACAAACCATGAACGAATGGCGATTTGACGGAGAATCAGGATGGCCCGCAACACGGTCCAATTCCAAAAGGGGCTCAGTGAGCCCGCTTTCGAGTGCCATTACGGCAC
>CANJJS010000142.1 GCA_947474705.1 Acetobacteraceae bacterium
AACTGAACAAACAACCTTGGCGGCAATTCTTTCACCGCTGCGCCGATATGTTCGGACCCGCGCGCCAGCCGCCGGACACCCCGCCGTCCGCTCCCGAAGCCCCCTCACCCCCTGAGTGTCAGCACCCGTAACACCGCGAACCACGCCTGCTCCTCGTCGAGCACCGTCCCATCGGGACGTGCCAGCCTGCCCTCCGCCGTCACCGGGATGCGCCGCAGGGTTACCGAATCCCGAATATTGCCGCCGATGACACCGATCTCTCCGCGGCGAGAAGTGTCGACGACGATATCGCAATGCGCGGGAAACAGATCCTTGGCCGGCAGATCGTCGAACCGCAGCGACGCCGCCCGTCCCCGCCCATGGCAGATCAGATCGCCCGGAACCGGCGCGTAAAGCTCGGGCCGTTCGGCCGTTATCAGCCAGCCAGTTTCCAACCCCAGCGCCTGACGCTTCGCCGCGTTGATATAATGCGCGTGATCGGCGGCATAAGGAAACGCCCTCCCCGCCCCCGCGATCCGCATCGCATAGGAAACGAACGCCGCCGACCAGGCGAAATTCCCATCGTCCTCCGCCGCGAACACGCCGCCCTTTTCGTCGTGCTTCCCGGTCCAGGTCACTTCCGGTGCGTTCAGGTTCAACCCCAGCCACCAGTATTCGCCGACGCGCTGCCACAATCCTTGCTCGCGTTCGAGTTTCAACGCCTCGTCGCGCTCGTCCTCGTCCGTCGTTTCGCCGAACAAACGCCATTCCCGCAGCGCGATCTGCACCAGCGCCTCCCGGGAAAACGCCTGATACGGCGCCCGCGCGAAAGGCGGGATATGCGCCAGAAAATCCTTGTCCGCGCAGCCCGTCATCGCGATTCCCCCGAGGAAAACAACAAGGAGCCTACGACCGATGTTCCGGAAACAGGCCAAGCAATCCCTCCGCGCTGGCATCGCAACGGCCGCGTTCCGCGATCAGGCCCGTCACCAGCCGCGCCGGAGTCACATCGAACGCCGGATTGGCGCCGGGACTGCCGGCGGCGGCCACGCGCACCGTCGCGATCGTCCCGTCCGCCATCCGTCCCGTGATATCGGTGACCTCGGACGCGGCCCGTTCCTCAATCGGAATTTCCCGGACCCCGTCCGCCACCGTCCAGTCGATCGTCGTCGAGGGCAACGCCACCCAGAACGGCACATCGTTGTCCCGCGCCGCCAGCGCCTTCAAATACGTCCCGATCTTGTTCGCGACATCGCCCGTCCGGGTCACCCGGTCCGTCCCGACAATGACCAGATCGACCATCCCGTGCTGCATCAGATGCCCGCCCGCGTTGTCCGCGATCACGGTGTGCTTCACGCCGTGCGAACCCAGTTCCCACGCCGTCAGCGCCGCCCCCTGGTTACGGGGCCGCGTCTCGTCCACCCAGACGTGGATGTCGATCCCCAGATCGTGCGCCATGTAAATCGGCGCCAACGCCGTGCCCCAGTCCACCGTCGCCAGCCAGCCCGCGTTGCAGTGCGTCAGCACATTCACATGACCCTTGGCCGCTTTCTCCTGAATCAGAGGCAGCCCATGCCGCCCAATCGCCTCGTTCTGGGCTGAATCCTCGTCCGCGATCGCGGCGGCCTCCGCATAAGCCGCGTCCACCCGGCCCGACGCGCCGAGCGGGCGCAACCGCCCCAGCATCCGGTCCAGCGCCCATTTCAGATTGATCGCCGTCGGGCGCGTTTCCGCCAGCAGCGCCGCGTCCCGCTCCATCGCCGCCGAGGAAGCGTCCGCGCGCAACGCCAGGCACAACCCATACGCCGCCACCGCCCCGATCAACGGCGCGCCACGCGTTTGCATGGACCGGATCGCATGCGCCGCCTGGTCGCGATCCGTCAGCCGGAGGATATCCAGCGACCACGGCAACTTCGTCTGATCGAAAATCCGGACGGACCAGCCATCCCCTGGATCGACCCAGACCGAGCGGTAAGGAACACCGGAAATCTTCATCGCGCGCTCACCCGCTGCGCCAGCACACACACCAACGTGAACAGCCGCCGCGCCGTGTCGAAATCGATCTCGATCTTCCCCGCCAAACGTTCGGTCATCAGCACCGCGCCCTCGTTGTGCAAACCGCGGCGGCCCATGTCGATGGCCTGAATCCGCGCCTCGCGTCCTTCCTCGACCGCCTTGATATGGCTGTCGACCAGCATTTGATAGTCCTTCACCAGGCAGCGGAACGGCCCCAGCGCCAGCCCGATCGCCAGCCACGGCGAGTCGTCGCGCGCCCGGATATCGAACACCAGCCGCCCCTCGGCGATCGACAGACGGAGCACATACGGCCCCGCCGTCTTCTCCCCATCGCGCCCATACACCATGAAATGATTGGCGGCGGCGAGGTCGGCGACAGCCTGCTCCTGGTCCGCTTCGATGAACGGCGACGGCGTCCCCCGATACGCGTTGTCCAGGATGACGCGTTCCAGAGTCATGTCGCGGACGGGTCGGACTTCAACATGTTCAAATTCAACATCATGCCCACCGTGCCGCCCTTGATCGGCCGCAACAGACCGATCGACAGGATCAGCGTCAGCGGCAGAAAAATCGCCGACATGACCCATAACGGCGGCATATGCGCGCGCTCCACCGCGAACATCAGCGGCACGATAATGTGACCCACAATGAGGATGGTGAAATACGGCGGCGCATCGTCCGCGCGGGCCAGCCCCAAAGGCGCCCCACACGTCTCGCACGCCGCCACCACCCTCAAAAACCCCTTGAAAACCTTGCCCTTCCCGCACCCGGGACATTGCCCCTTCAGGCCCCGCCACACCGCCGTGGCAAACGACGGCACGGGCCAGGGGTTGGCCGGCTCAGAGCGATTGGGTTGCCACCGTTCCGTGGTCATAAGCCTGTCCTTGCAACAGAATGTCCGTCAAATAGGCCATGCTGCGCCGCAACACCAGAGATACCGTCTTGCCCCAACGCATCGCTGGCCGGACACTGCGGCATGGCCCGCATCCTGATTATCAATCCCAACGCCTCCAGCGCCTGCACCGCGGGCATCGACGCCGCCATCGCGCCCTTCCGCGTTCCCGGAGGACCCACGCTGGACGTCGTCACCACACCGGAGGGCCCGCCCGCCATCTACTCCTGGCGCGACTGGCACGCCGCCGTCGAACCGGTCTGCCGCCGCATCGAACGCGAAACCGCCGACGCCTACGTCATCGCCTGCGCCTCCGACCCCGGCATCGAAGCCGCCCGCGCCACCACGGACCAGCCCGTCTTCGGCGTCTTCCGCTGCGCCGCCGCCGCCGCCATCGCCCGCGCCGAACGTTTCGGCGTCATCGCGATCGTCGAGGCCTCGAAAGCCCGCCACATGCTGGCCCTGCGCGCGATGGGGCTGGAAAACCGCCTCGCCGCCGAGGTCGCCCTGAACGCCACCATGGACGAACTGCTCGACCCCGTCCTGACCCGTGCCCGCATGACAGAGGCCGCCCATGCCCTGGCCGCCGCCGGCGCGGGCGCCATCATCCTGGGCTGCACCGGCATGGCACACCACCGCGCGGCGATCGCCGAAGCCACCGGCCTCCCGGTGGTGGAACCCTGCCAGGCGGCCATGGGCCCGGCGATCCTGAGCACGATCGCATAGGCATCGCGCCGCCACGGGCGGGCGGCCCGATTGACCTTGGGCCGGGCACCGGTAGATTGCCTCTTCGACACGGATCAGGAGGCATCAGTGGCAGGCAATCTCACGGTTACATACACCATCGACTCCAGCCTGACCGCGCTTCAGGGGTCCAACCCCACGATGTACACCACGCTGGTCACGGCCGCCGACACAGCGAACAATTATTATATGAATAACTACACGGCGGCCGCGCCAATTACTTTAACATACAACCTCGCGGTCAATACCAGCGGCGTCGCGTCATCGTCGTTCAGCACGTTTTTCTATACATACAACCAGTTTTACAACGCGGTCCAGACGATCGACAACGGCGCCGGCGCCAACAAGGCCATGAAGGACGCCGCCGCGTCGCTGCCCTCGACCGACCCGACCGGCGCCCCGGGCGGCACGAGCAATATCCAACTGTCCAGCTTCAACGCCCTCGCGCTGGGTTTGACGGCGAGCCCCTCGACCGGGAATACCGTAACACTCAACAGCACGTTCAACTGGGCTGTGCCCGTCAGCGGAACCATCGCGTTCACCGCTTACGATGCCGTCGCGACGATGGAACACGAGATCACGGAACTCATGGGGCGGACGGCCACCGCGGGGTTCGACGGCGCCACGGCGATGGGAAGCCCCGGCAACCTGAACGGGATGTACGGCTTTCTCGATTTCTACCGCTTCACCGGAGCCGGCGTGCGCGCCGAGCCCTTCACCCCGGGCTACGATCCATACGTCCAAACCTACTTCGCGCTGAACGCGGGGGCCGTAAAGGGCGCGCAATCCCTGCCGATGGAAGTCTACCCCACCTGGCTTCCCCCGGGTTCCGGCGTGTCCGGCGCGCAGGGCGCCGACGTCGCGGACTGGGGCTCCGGACTGGTGACGGGCGACCCATACGGCAGCGTGACCAACGGCGTCGTCGGCACCATCTCCGCCGCCGACATCGCCGCCGTCAACATCCTGGGCTTTGCCACCATCGCCTGTTTCGCGGCGGGCAGCCGCCTCGCTTTGGCCGACGGCACCAGCCGGACAGTCGAAACCCTGAAACCCGGCGAGGTCCTGGCCACCGCGTCCGGCCAGCCCGGCGATATCGTCTGGATCGGCCGCCGCCACGTGAACTGCGCCGCCCACCCCATCCCGGAAAGCGTCTGGCCAATTCGCGTCCGCCGCGGCGCCTTCGGCGGCGAAACACCGCACACCGACCTGTTCCTCTCTCCCGACCACGCGGTTCTGGTCGGCGGCGCCCTGATCCCCGTCCGGCTGTTGGAGAACGGCGTCTCCATCGCCCAGGTGGCTCAGGACGCCGTGACCTATTATCATGTCGAGTTGCCGGAGCACGCGATCGTGCTGGCCGAAGGTCTTCCGGTCGAGAGCTATCTCGACATGGGCGATCGCGCGAACTTCGATGGCGCCTCCACCATCCGGTTGCATCCGTCATTCGGCGCGCCGCCCGGTCCGGATGCGGCCCAAATCTGGGAAACCCGAGGCGCCGCCCCCTTGGCGATGACCGGACCCGCCCTGGAGGCCGCGCGCCGGATCGTGAACGGAAATCCGCCGGAGCGTCAGTCTCGATTCGCCTGATGGGTGCTCTCCCCCGCGGAATCGCGTCCTCAATCCGAACAGCCGACCTTCATTATCCCAAATATGACGCGCAATCTCGTTAAAATTGACGGGACTGCGCGTCATGGGGCGCAGTTTGCCGAGGCGTTGTCCAAAATCTTGCGTTAACCATTTGAATTGACTTATCCTCGGCCTCGAGCATCCGGAGTGTCCGGACCGCGGATGAACAATCTGAGAAAAGGTGGAAATCGTGTCGACAACTCTCCATGGCTCGAATTTGTGCGGCTGCTGCGGCGACCTTCTGGCCCGTCCTCTGGGACGCCGTGGCTTCCTGACCGGCGCCGCCGGCGCGGCGTTCGCGATGTCCGGCACCGCGATGGCCGCCGAGGGCAATTACGAGGCGATGCTGCTGAACTGCATCGACCCGCGCTTTCCGGAACTGACGTCCAGCTACATGAAAAGCCGCGGCCTGACCGGCAAATACAGCCAGTTCGTTTTCGCGGGCGCGGGCATCGGCGCCGTGGCGCCAGCCTTCGCCAAATGGCAGCCCGCGTTCTGGGAAAACCTCGCCGCGTCCATGCAACTGCACAATATCAAGTCGGTCATCGCGATCGATCACCGCGATTGCGGCGCCGCCAAGATCGCTTACGGCGCCGATGCCGTGGCTGACGCGACGAAGGAAACCGCGACGCATAAAGCCGCGTTGGAGGCGTTCCGCGCCCAGGTGAAGGAACGTCAGCCGACGCTGAAGGTGGAGACGGGGCTGATGGGACTGAACGGCAACGTCGAAATGTTCTCCTGACCGGACAACTGTCTCCGTCCTTTACCGCTTCTTGTCATGGCCCGGCCTGGCCGGGCCACCGGGCGCGGCGGTCCGTCGCGCCTCGGCAATCCCACCCACCGAGCCCGGCAGTCCGCGTTCGCCGCCTCCCTTTCGTCAGGGCGCGGCCTGACCGGACAGCCTGGCGCGGCGGCCCTCCGCCGTCAGCCCAAAGCGCGCCAGCCAATATCGCGGCGGCAAAACCCTTCCGGCCAGTCGATCGCGTCCACGGCGGCGTAAGCCCGATCGCGCGCCGCCTGCAAATCCGCGCCCGTCGCGCACACCGTCAGCACACGCCCTCCCGCCGCGCGCACCGTCCCATCCGCGTCCGCCACTGTGCCCGCGTGGAACACCTGTGTCTCCGGAACCTCGCTGGCCCGATCCAGCCCGCGAATCGCGCTGCCGCTCTCCGGCGCCTCCGGATATCCGCGCGCGGCCATGACCACGGCCACGGCGGCCTCGTCGTGGAAACGCAGATCGAAGTAATCCAGCTCCCCGTCGCAGGCGGCCTGCAAGGCGATCAACAGATCCGACCGCAAACGAGACAGTAAAATCTGACATTCCGGGTCGCCGAACCGGACATTGTATTCGATCAACTTCGGCCCGTCCGCCGTCAGCATCAGCCCCGCGAACAACACCCCGCGAAACGGCATGCCCCGCCGCGCCATCTCCGCCAGCGCGGGCCGGACGATCCGATCGAACGCATCCCGCTCCGCCTCGGGCGGGAACGATGGCACCGGCGCGTAAGCCCCCATGCCGCCCGTGTTCGGACCGGTATCGCCATCGCCGACCCGCTTATGGTCCTGCGCCGACCCCAGCAAAATCGCCGATGTCCCATCGCACAAGGCGAACAGCGAGACCTCCTCGCCCACAAGACATTCCTCGATCACCACGGCCGCCCCGGCCTCGCCGAACACCCGCCGGTCCATGATCGCGTCGATCGCCGCCAGCGCCTCCTCCTCCGTCGCCGCGACCGTGACGCCCTTGCCCGCGGCCAGCCCGTCCGCCTTCACCACGATCGGCGCGCCCCGGCGGCGCACGAACTCCCGCGCGGCGGCGGCATCCTCGAACCGCTCCCATTTCGCCGTGGGGATGCCAGCGGCATCGGCGATTTCCTTGGTGAAGGTCTTGCTGCCCTCCAACTGAGCCGCCGCCATCGTCGGCCCGCAACACGTAATCCCCGCCGCCGTCATGGCATCGGTGATCCCCGCGACCAGAGGCGCCTCCGGACCCGGCACGACCAGATCGACCTTGTTCTCGACCGCGAAAGCCACCAGCGCGGGAAAATCCATCACACCGATCGGCACGCATTCCGCCACCGCCGCGATCCCCGGATTGCCCGGCGCGCACCACAGCTTCTCCAGCATCGGACTGGCCGCGATCGCCCAACACAACGCGTGCTCCCGCCCGCCCGATCCGATCGTCAACACCCGCATCGCGCTCACCCCCGGTTCCGTCCGCGCGCGCTGTAGCATAGGCTCGCGCCCATGGACGACCTCCCTCTCGCCGCCAAACCCAGCAACCTGCCCGAGTTCTCCGTCTCGGAAATCTCCGGCGCCATCAAACGCACGCTGGAAGGCGAGTTCGGCCGCGTCCGTGTCCGCGGCGAAATCACCGAGATGAAGCGCTACCCCTCGGGCCACATCTACTTCTCGCTAAAAGACGAAAACGCCAAACTCTCCGGCATAGTCTGGAAAAATTCCGTCTCCCGCCTGGGCCTTATCCCCGAAAACGGCGTCGAGGTCATCGCCACCGGCCGCATCTCCTCCTACGGCGAACGTTCGTCGTACCAAATGATCGTGGAGCGGATGGAATACGCCGGCGCGGGCGCGCTGCTGGCGCGAATCGAGATGCTCCGCGTCCGCCTCGCCGCCGAGGGCCTGTTCGACGAATCCCGAAAAGTCGCGCTGCCGGTGCTGCCGCGCCTGATCGGGGTGGTGACCAGCGAACGCGGCGCCGTCATCCAGGACATCAAAACCACCATCGCCCGCCGCTTCCCCCGCCACATCCTGGTCTGGCCCGTCGCCGTGCAAGGCGAGGGCGCCGCCGAACAAATCGCCGCCGCCATCGCCGGTTTCGACGCGCTGACGGGACCGCTGCGCCCCGACGTCCTGATCGTCGCGCGCGGCGGCGGTAGCCTGGAAGACCTGATGGCCTTCAATGACGAGGCCGTGCTGCGCGCCGCCGCCGCCTGCCGCATTCCCCTGATTTCCGCCGTCGGTCACGAAACCGATACGACTCTGATAGATTTCGTCTCCGACCGCCGCGCGCCCACCCCAACCGCCGCCGCCGAAATGGCCATTCCCGCCCGCGCCGACCTGCTGGCCGACCTGGCGCAGAAAGCCGCCCGTTTGGCGGGCGCGCTGGCCTCCGCGACCCGCGACCGCCGCCTGCGCCTGGTGCGCGCCGAACGCGGCCTGCCCGATCTGCCATCGCTGCTGGGCACCGCGCGCCAGCGGCTGGACGACCGCGGCGACCGGCTGGGGATGGCGCTGCCGAATCTGCTGGAACGCCGTCGCGCCGCCGTCTCCGGTCTGGGCGGCCGTCTGCCCGACCTGCCATCGATCCTGGCCGCGGCCAGGGACCGCGTCCGCGACCGCGGCGGCCGCCTGATCGTCGCGCTGCCCGGCTTCGTCGCCGCGCGCGCCCATGCTCTGGGCCTCGCGGACCAACGCCTGCTGTCAGGTCTCCGCCAGGCCGTCGGCGCCGTCCATCGCCGCGCCGGTCCGGTCCTGGGACGCCTGACTGTTTCCGTTCCCCAGGCCGCGTTGCGAGAAGCCCGCGCCAAACTGGACGGCACCGCCGCGCGCCTGGAGTCCGTGTCGCCGCTGGCGGTGCTCGCCCGCGGCTACGCGCTGGTGACGGACGCGGCGGGAACGCCGGTAACCCACGCGGAAGGCATCAAACCCGGATCGCGCCTGCGCCTGCGCTTCGCGGATGGCGAGGTGAAGGCGACAGTGGACGGCGGGCGGCCCATGGACCGGCAGGGTGTTTTGCCGTTGTAATACCCTGGGGTCCAAAAGATTGACCCTTGGCACGCCCCGCCCCCTCGTCATGGCCCGGCTTGATCGGGCCACCGGAAGCGCCAGAAAAATGGGTTCGTGCCGCCCCCGGCCCTTACTTCTGCCGCCAGGGCAACCCATCGGCTTTCCAGCCCGCCGTCCGGCCGCGATGGCCTTCCCGGTCAGGCGGTCCCTCGAACCCATCGGCCACATTGTAAACATGCGGAAATCCCGCCGCCCGCGCCGCTTCCGCCGCCGCCAGGCTGCGCACCCCGCTGCGGCAAATGAAATAGATTTTATGCTCCGGCGTGAACCCGGCCTTGGTCAGTTGCGCCTCGAACGCATCGTTCCGCGCCATCGCCGGATACACCTGCCAGGACAGCAGCACCGCCTGTTTCCCGGCGGGCGCCAGGTCCGGCACGCCGACGAAATTCCACTCCGCGTCGGTCCGCACATCGACCAATTGTGCCTGAGGATCGCTTTTCAGGGCTTCCCAGGTGGCTCCGGGGGGCACATTGTCGACCATGGTTGCATGCTCCAGCGATGATGAAGGTCCGATGACCGCCTTGTATCACGGCGCCCAGACCAGGGAAGATGGCCAGACCAGGGAAGATGGCCCCTTGGCCGCGCCCTGGAGCCCCACGCTCCGCGCCCTCTGGGACCGCGTCGCCGCGCATGATTTCGATCCCGACCACCCGCTCGGCTTCGCCAAACGCCTCGCCCGCGACAAGGGCTGGACCCCCGGCTTCGCCCGGACCGCGATCGCGGAATATCGCCGCTTCTGCTTCCTCGCCTGCGCCGGCCACGGCCCGATGACGCCCAGCGAGGAAGTGGACGAAGTCTGGCACCAGCATCTCACCTACACCCGCGATTACTGGGACATCTGGTGCGCCAAAGTCCTGCGCGGCCCGCTGCATCACGACCCAACACTGGGCGGACCGGCCGAGCAGACGAAATTTCGCGCCCAGTACGCCGCGACCCTGAAAATTTACGAAGTGTATTTCGGCCCGCCGCCCGCTATCGTTTGGCCCGCGACACATGTCCGTTTCGGAAACGGACCGGCCTACCGGACCGTCGAAGCCGGACGCTGGCTGCTGGTGCCGCATCCGCGCCGGTTGTGGCGCGCCATCGAGGGGGTTCTGGAACGATGCCGATAAATCCTCTGGACTGGACCGCCGGTCCATTTTTGACGCTTTACCTGGGCGTGGCCGCTCTGGCCTGGTTCCTCACGATCTGGTTGCGGCGCAACGCCGGTCACGCCCGGCCCGGCGATTATCCGGGCACCCC
>CANJJS010000143.1 GCA_947474705.1 Acetobacteraceae bacterium
CGCTGCCGTGTGATCTGTCCGCGTGATTTCGATCGCCGCAACCATTCACCCCTCCCATGCCGCGATATCGCGGCATGAGGCATCGAATCGAAGAACAGGGGCGATTCCTAGCCCCCTACGAGTCAAGGGATGTGTCAGGTGGTATTATACTGGAAATGTTCTTTTGGACGACACCGTTCGCGGCCCGGACTTTTGGCAAATCGCCCGAGTTCCTGGAATCAACCGCGGCGATGGCGGCCAATCAAGGGCTCTACAACGGGTTCCTGGCGGCGGGTCTGATCTGGGGCATTCTGATCGACAGCGGCCGGGTGCTCGTGTTTTTCTGTTCCTGCGTCGTCGTCGCCGGCGTGTTCGGCGCGGCGACCGTGAAACCCTCGATCTTTTTCATCCAGGCACTGCCGGCGGCGATCGCGCTGATCGCCGCCGTCGTTGTCCGTCGCGGCGCGCGTCAGTAGGAACGTGGCATACCCAACACGTGCTGGCCGACATAGGCCAGCACGAGGTTGGTCGAAATAGGCGCAATCTGATACAATCGCACCTCGCGCCATTTCCGCTCGATCTCATACTCCTTGGCATAGGCGAAGCCGCCATAGGTTTGCATGCAGGTATCCGCCGCTTTCCAGGTGGCTTCGCTGGCCAGCATTTTCGCGATGTTGGCGTCGGCGCCGCAGTCTTTGCCGTCGTCGAACAAGGCGGCGGCGCGGCGGCAGATCATGTCGGCGGCTTCGAGTTCAGCCCAGGCGCGGGCGATGGGAAATTGGACGGCCTGATTTTTGCCGATGGGGGCGCCGAAAACGACGCGGTCCTTTGCGTATTGGGTGGCTTTCTTGATGAACCATTTGCCGTCGCCGACGCATTCGCTGGCGACCAGAATGCGTTCGGCGTTCATCCCATCGAGGATATAGCGGAAGCCTTTGCCTTCCTCGCCGATCAGGCTGGAGGCGGGGATTCGGAAGTTATCGAAAAAGACCTCGGTGGTGTTGTGGTTGATCATCGCCTTGATCGGGCGGATTTCGAGGCCTTTGCCAGTGTTCTTGTCCTTGAGGTCGATCAGAAACACGGACAATCCGTCGCTGCGCTTTTTGACCTGATCGGCGGAGGTGGTGCGCGCAAGCAGCAGCATCATGTCGGAGTGCAGAGCGCGGCTGGTCCAGACTTTCTGTCCGGTGATGACGTATTCGTCGCCGTCGCGCACGGCGCGTGTCTTCAACTGCGTGGTATCGGACCCGGTGGTGGGTTCCGTCACGCCGAACGCCTGCAAACGGATCGACCCATTGGCGATGCCCGGCAGATATTTGCGTTTTTGCTCCTCGCTACCATGCCGCATCAGCGTGCCCATGATGTACATCTGGGCGTGGCCCTGGCTGGCGACGCAGCCCGAGGCATTGATTTCCTCCAGGATCACGGCAGCGGCGCGAAGCGGCAGTCCGGAGCCACCATATTCTTCGGGGATCAACGCCCCCAGAAAGCCGGCGGCGGTGAGTTCCTCGATGAAAGCGGTCGGGTAGGATTCGGTTTCTTCGAGGCCAGCCCAGTACGTGCCGGGATAGCGGGCACAGATCTTGCGGACGGAATCTCGCAGTTCCGGGTAATCTTCGCCGATGGCGACAAGGGTTTCGTCCGACATATCACGCGTCTCCTGGATGGCGCCCGGAAAGTGCCGGAGGGGCGCGCGGGGGTCAAATCGGCGGATGTGGAGGGGCGGTTCGAAATGCGAATGAACCTCATTTTCGGATGGCGGCCGTGGGATCGGATTACGACCGCCAGAGCGACTCCAAAATGCGACGGCGGACGATATTCTTCGCATTCCCATGACGATTTCGCCTGGCGGCGCGATCCACGATCGATGCCCGAGTGACCGTTCTGGCTCCCTCTTCGCCGAGCTAAAAACTGTCCACGCCTGCCATCGTTTTGTCGGCGTCCGTAAAAGTCCGCTGAAATATCGCCCGGCCCTCGCCGAACGTCTTCCGATCGGCTCCGAAGAAATCGAAAGTGCACAGCCGCGTCGCGCGAAAGCGGTTGAAACGCTCCGGCGCCCGATGGCTCGTCGAGCACACGGACCAAATGCTCACGCTCCGGATCGACCGGCTGAACGGCGATTGGGAGACCTACCTCGCCGAGCTTGCCGCCGCCCCCAACCTCACCAGAGACATTTATCCAACAGACCCGCCTTGGCCGAGAGTGAGAGGGCAGCGGCACTCGGCTCGGGGCCGGAGCCCAAGGCGTCCATCACTCTTCACGCGAGCGTCCTTGGCTCCGGCTTGCATCCATGGCCCCGATCCGCCAAACCACGCCGCTGAACAAACCGATCCAGGAGAGGATGGCCCATGTCTGGTTCCGCGCCACGCACGCTGTTTGATAAAATCTGGGACAGCCACGTCGTGGAGCGACTCCCGGACGGCACCTGCATCCTTTATATCGACCGGCACCTCGTCCACGAAGTCACCAGCCCACAGGCCTTCGAAGGTCTGCGCCTGGCGGGCCGCAAGCTGCGCCGCCCCGACCTGACCATCGCCGTCGCCGACCACAACATCCCGACCAAGGGCCCACGCACCGCGAACGAAATCCAGGAAGAGGACAGCCGCATCCAGGTGCAAACCCTGGAAGCCAACGTCAAGGCATTCGGCGTTCCCTACATTCCGATCCTCGACGTCCGCCAGGGCATCGTGCACATCATCGGTCCGGAACTCGGCCTGAGCCTGCCTGGCACGACGATCGTATGCGGCGACAGCCATACATCCACCCACGGCGCCCTGGGCGCGCTGGCCTTCGGCATCGGAACGTCCGAGGTCGAGCATGTGATGGCGACCCAGACCCTGCTGCAATCGCCCGCCAAGAACCTCCGCATCGACGTCTCCGGCACCTTGGGTCTGGGCTGCTCCGCGAAGGACATCGTGCTGGCGATCATCGGCAAGATCACGACCGCCGGCGGCACCGGTCACGTCATCGAATTCACTGGCGACACCATCCGCGCGCTCGACATGGCCGGTCGCATGACCGTATCGAACATGTCGATTGAGGCCGGCGCCAAAGCCGGGCTGATCGCGCCCGACCAGACCACCTTCGACTATATCAAGGGCCGCGAATACGCGCCCAAGGGCGAGGACTTCGAACGCGCCGTCGCCTACTGGAAAACCCTCCCGACCGACGCGGGCGCCCGCTTCGACACCGAGGTCTTCCTGTCCTCCGCCGACATCGCGCCCATGGTCACCTGGGGGACCACCCCTGGCCAGGTCATCCCGGTGACCGGCGTCGTCCCGAACCCGATGGACGAACCCGACGAGGGCAAGCGCGCCCAGTTGCAGCGCATGTTGGACTACATGGCACTGAAACCGGGACAGCGGATGACCGACGTCCCCGTCGACGTGATCTTCATCGGCTCCTGCACCAACGGCCGCATCGAGGACATTCGCGCCGCGGCGCAGGTCGCCAAGGGCCGCAAAGTCGCCGATGGTGTCCAGGCGCTGGTCGTGCCCGGTTCCGGTCAGGTGAAGAAACAGGCCGAGGACGAAGGGCTGGATCGCATTCTGCTCGAAGCCGGTTTCGAATGGCGCGACCCCTGCTGCTCCATGTGCCTGGGCATGAACCCCGACAAGCTGACGCCGGGTCAGCGCTCCGCCAGCACCTCGAACCGCAATTTCGAGGGACGGCAAGGCATCGGCGGCCGCACCCATTTGGTGTCGCCCGCGATGGCGGCGGCGGCGGCGGTCACCGGCAAATTCACCGACGTGCGGCAACTGGGCTGAGCGGGAGGACACCGAACATGGACAAATTCACCACACTGACCGGCATCGCGGCGCCGCTGCCGATGCAGAACGTCGACACCGACAAGGTCATCCCGGCGCGGTTCCTGAAAACCATCAAGCGCACCGGCCTTGGCGTCCATCTGTTCGACGCCATGCGCTACAATAACGACGGGTCCGAAAACCCCGAGTTCGTGCTGAACCAGGAGCCCTTCCGGAAAGCGGAAATTCTGATCGCGCACGAGAATTTCGGCTGCGGTTCCTCCCGCGAACACGCCCCATGGGCACTCCTGGATTTCGGCATCCGCTGCATCATCGCGCCGGACTTCGCCGACATCTTCTTCAACAACAGTTTTAAGAACGGCATCCTGCCGGTGCGTCTGCCGCGCGCGGTCTGCGACCAACTGATCGAGGACAGCAAACTCGGCGGCAACGCCCGCGTCACCGTCGATTTGGAGCGCCAGGTCGTGGTGCGCCCGAACGGCGACGAAATTCCGTTCGAAATCGACCCGTTCCGCAAAAATCTGATGCTGAACGGCCTGGACGACATCGGTCAGACCTTACAACACGGCACCGCCATCGACGGGTATGAAGCCGGAAAGAAGCAGAGCCAGCCCTGGCTCCCCACGATCGCCGCCTGAAGAAGAAGGACACCGACGCATGCCGGCCAATAAAAACCTGCTGATCCTGCCGGGCGACGGCATCGGTCCCGAAGTGATGCGCGAAGTCCGCCGCATCGTCGATTGGATGGACCGCCGCCGCATGGTCACCTTCAACGTGACCGAGGATCTGGTCGGCGGCGCCGCGATCGACGCCCGCAAAACCCCGATCGCCGATTCCACGATGCAGGCCGCGAAAGACGCCGACGCCATCCTGTTCGGCTCCGTCGGCGGACCGAAATGGGATACGCTCGGGTTCGACATGCGGCCCGAACTGGCGATCCTGCGCCTTCGCAAGGAACTCGACATTTTCGCGAATCTGCGGCCGGCGATCGTGTTCGATCCGCTCGTCGACGCCTCCACCCTGAAGGCCGATGTCGTCCGTGGGCTCGATCTGATGATCGTGCGCGAAAGCACCGGCGGCATTTATTTCGGCGAGCCGCGGGGCGTCGAAACCCTGCCCGACGGGCAAAAACGGGGCTTCGACACCGAAACCTACACCACGAACGAAATCGAACGCGTGGGCCGCGTCGCATTCGAACTCGCCCGCAAACGTCTGAACCGCGTGTGCAGCGTCGAAAAGGCCAACGTCATGCAGTCCGGCCTGTTCTGGCGCCAGACCATGACCGCGCTGCGCGACCGCGAATTCCCCGACGTGGCCCTGTCGCACATGTACGCCGACAATTGCGCCATGCAGCTTGTCCGCGAACCGAAACAATTCGATGTCATCGTGACCTCGAACATCTTCGGCGACCTCCTCTCCGACCTCGCCTCCATGCTGACCGGCAGCCTGGGCATGCTGCCCTCCGCCACCATGGGCGCCGTGCAAGAATCAGGCAAACGGCACGCGCTCTACGAACCGATCCACGGCAGTGCCCCCGACATCGCGGGCAAGGGCATCGCCAACCCGATCGCGCAAATCCTGAGTTTCGCGATGCTGCTGCGCTACTCCTTCAACATGAACGAAGATGCGGCCCTGATCGAAAAAGCCTGCATCAACGTCCTCGGTAGCGGATTGCGCACCGCCGACATCATGGGACCCGGTACCGCGCGCGTCGGCACCAACGTCATGGGCGAATCGATCCTGCGGGAACTGGACAAACTCGCCGCCTGATCCGCGCCATACCGCCCGGTCTCAAGCCCCGAGGCTTGAGCCCGCGGCGGCACCGTGCGCTAATCGCGGGAAGCAACCGACCCGGAGGAATGGCCATGAGCGGCACCCAAACCAAGACACAGTTCGGACGGATTTTTCCGATCCGCGACGCATGGCTGGCGAAATCTCCGCCGGAACCCATCATCGATCCCGATCTGCCAATCATCGACACGCACCATCACCTCTGGATGCGCAAAGGCGGCGGCACCCGCGGCGAGTCCTGGGAGGTGCCGGAATTCCGCTATCTGATCGACGAATTCCTCGCCGACTGTAACACTGGCCACAACATCGTCGGGAGCGTCTTCCTGCAGTGCCACTCGATGTACCGGAAAGACGGGCCCGAGCAGATGAAACCCGTCGGCGAGACGGAGTTCGTGGCGGGCATCGCGGCCATGAGCGATTCAGGCGGTTACGGCAAAACCAAGGTTTGCGCCGGCATCGTCGGTTACGCCGATCTGACGGCGGGCGACTGGGTCACACCGGTATTGGAAGCGCAAATCCGCGCGGGCGGCGGCCGTTTCCGCGGTGTCCGGCACTCCTCCGGCTACGACCCGGATCCCATCATCGGCAACAGCGCCCCGGACATCCAACCCGGCCTTTACCTCCGCGACGATTTCCGCGCGGGGATGAAACGCCTCAGCGCGCTCGGCCTCTCGCTGGATGCCTGGGGGTTCCACCCGCAACTCCCGGATATCGTCGATCTCGCCCGCGCCTTTCCCTCCGCCAACATCGTCATGGGCCATTGCGGCGGCCCCCTGGGCTACGGACGCCACGCGGGCAAACAGGCGGAGGTCTTCGCCGACTGGAAAAAGGGCGTGACCGAACTGGCGAAATGCCAGAACGTCACGATGAAACTGGGCGGCATGATGATGCGCCTCGCCGCGCTGGATTACATGGCGATGGACGCCCCCCCGTCGTCGGGAGACCTGGCGAACGCATGGCGCCCCTACGTGGAAACCTGCGTCGAATTGTTTGGCGCGGACCGTTGTGTCGTCGAAAGCAATTTCCCGGTCGAAAAAATGGGCATTGGCTACGCCGGTCTGTTCAACGCCTTGAAACGATTGACCGCCGGCGCGTCCAAGGATGAAAAGGCGGCGATCTACGCTGGCACCGCGCGGCGGGTTTACCGCCTGGACTGCTGAACCAGCCCGGCCAGCGGCCGCGATTGACCAGAGCCCGCCGCCACGCGCGGCGGGCCACAGCCGAGACCAAAGACCGCCCAGCTAACCGCGAGACCAGCGCCTCCACCGGTAGCCCGCGCGCACGGCAGAGCATTGAATGTTCTGCCTCGCGGCTTATTTGGAATGAACCGATCGCCGAGGCGCCCGGCGGCGTTGTCCGGATCGCCGGTTATCAACGGCCGCGAAAGGGAGTAACCTGTCCGCCATGATCGATCCATTTGGCCGGCCCATCACCTATCTGCGGGTTTCCGTCACCGACCGGTGCGATCTCCGCTGCACCTACTGCATGGCGGAGGACATGACGTTCCTCCCCAAACGCGAGCTTCTGACGCTGGAGGAACTGGATCGCCTGTGCGGCGCGTTCATCCGGCTCGGGACCAAAAAATTGCGCCTGACCGGCGGCGAGCCTCTGGTCCGCCGCGATGTTGTCCGCCTCGTCGAATCGCTGGGACAACGGCTGGGCCAGGGCCTCGACGAACTGACGCTCACAACCAACGGAACGCAACTGGCCAAACACGCGGCGGCCCTGCGCGCGGCCGGTGTGAAACGCCTGAATATCTCGCTCGACTCATTGGACCCGGCGCGGTTCCGGGACCTGACCCGCCGCGGCGATATCGAGGTCGTGCTGGACGGGATATTCGCGGCGAAGGCCGCGGGTCTGGCGATCCGTATCAACGCCGTCGCGATGAAGGGCGTGAACGAAGACGAATTCGACTCGATGATCGGCTGGTGCGGGGAACATGGGTTCGATCTCTGCCTGATCGAAACCATGCCGATGGGCGAAATCGACAGCTACCGCTCCGACCAGTATCTGCCGATTTCGGTGGTGCGGGGACGGCTGCGCAAGAACTGGACGCTGGAAGACTCGGACCATCGCACCGGCGGGCCCGCGCGATATTTCAACATTCGCGAAACCGGCCGCCGCATCGGTTTCATCACGCCCATGACACACAATTTTTGCGAGAGCTGCAACCGTGTACGGCTGACCTGCACTGGCACGCTCTACATGTGCCTCGGTCAGGACGACTCCGCCGAATTCCGGCCCCTGCTCCGTGCCGGCGCATCGGATGACGAACTGGAGAGCGCCATTGTCGCGGCGATCGCGCGTAAGCCGAAAGGCCACGATTTCGTGATCGACCGAAAGCGGGAAACGCCGGGGGTCGCGCGCCACATGAGCGTGACGGGCGGCTGAGACGGTCAGGACGTCCCCCGGCCCCGCGATACCAATCGAGATCCGCAGCCAAGCCCCGGACCACGCGGCCATCGATGCGCGATCCAGCGAGGATTCCGCGATGCCCGGTATTCGTTAGGTCCAGAAGAAAAGTCGGCCTATGGTCCGCTGACCGGCCCCGCCACCCGGACGACGTGCCTTCCACCTCCACAGGAGACGACGATGGCAAAAGGTCAAAATCGGGGTAATCGTGAGCCCAAAAAGCCGAAAACCAAAAAACCGGATCAGGCGGTCAGCGCTTCGATCCTGTCGCCGAAAGGCATTTCGCCGATGACGGCCCTTCCCAAGAAGAAAGGCTGACGCTGACCAACACGGGCCTTCGCCGCTTGCGCGGCGAAGGCGTTGATGGTTTCTCCCGGTTTCCCGGCACGCGCCGGGATCGTCAGGGAGTAGCACGCGATGTTGTATTTCGATTCAGTTGGACCAAACCCTAAAGTGGTCCGTATGTTCATGGCCGAACGCGGCAATACGGGCATCCCCACGGAAACCGTCGACATTCGCGCCGGCGACAATCGGCGGGAACCGTTCTTGTCGAAAAACCCCGCCGGACAATGCCCGGCGTTGGCGCTGGACAACGGCCAGATCGTCGCCGAAATCACCGCGATTTGCGAGTACCTCGACGAAATCGGACCGGCCGGTAAGACCTTGATCGGTGCGACGGCGGAAGAACGCGCTGAAACCCGTATGTGGTCGCGCCGTGTGGATCTGAATATTCTGGAACCGATGGCGAACGGATTTCGTTTCGCTGAGGGTCTGAAGATGTTCGAGAACCGCATCCACTGCATCCCCGCCGCCGCGGCCGATCTTAAAGCGACGGCGCAAGAGAACCTGACATGGCTGGACGGTCTGATCGCCGGCCGCGAATTCCTTTGCGGAGATCGCCTGACCATGGCGGATATTCTGCTGTTTGTCTTCGTCGACTTTTTCGCGGGCATTAAGCAACCGTTGAACGAGAACAACAAAAACATCCTGGCCTGGTACGGCCGGATGAAAGCGCGTCCCAGCGCCTCCGTCTGATCCGGCTGGCGAGGCGGCCGCGCCAAGGCCGCCTCGCCGTTATTCTTGGTCCGCTAACCTTTCGCCGCGCCCGCCCGGACGGACCGTGAGGCCACTTGCGGCGTCCGTCCCACCATCCATCGCCGCACCGTGACACCGGCCGCTATGGCGAGGGCGATCGCGGCGACCTCATGCGCGGGCCGGGGGAAGAAGTTCGCGGCCCAGTTGGCCGACAATATCCGAAACGGGTCGATGCGCGTGGCCAGGCCATACCAGGCAAACTCCAGCGCGACGGTCAGCGCGGCGGCTACCGGCACCAGGGCATAAAGCGTGCCCAGCGCCAGACGCCGCGGCATGGGCAGGACGCGCCAGACCATCAGCCAGGCGAAGAGGCCGGACACCAGCACGGGCTCCGCCACGTTGGCCTTGGTCTGAATGTAGAAATGCAACAAAGCCAGGACGCCGATCGGATAAACCAAACGATGCAATTGTTTCCAGGCACGGCCCATGCGCTTCATCGCGCTATCCGTGGAGGTCGCGGCCAACGCGATCAGACCGAGGAGCGCCACGAAACCAATCGTCAGGTAAAAGCGAAACACGATTTCCGATACGACCGTCGCCAAATTGTATTTCTGATCGGCGATGTAAAGACACAGGTGGATCGCGGCGTACACCGCCGCCGTGACCCCCACCATCCGCCGGACCAGCAATAATCCCGGCCAGTTCGCGATGCGCGCGAGGGGCGTAATCGCCAGCGACAGCAATAACCAGCGCACCGTCCAGTTGCCGGTCGCGTGAATCACCTCGTTCAACGCGCGCCCGCCAAGATCGCCATGCACCCACAGCGCCAGGTAAACCAGACCCGGCAAGGGCGTCAGAGACAAAACGGCGGCTTTCAGGGGAAGGAAACGGCCGTGCCGGTCTCGCCAAGGGAATCGCATTTTCGGACCTCGCTGTCATTCGTCGGATGGGAGACTCGGCGCGATCCCGGACGTTACGCTTTTCGCGCGGCCAGGGCGCGAATTTCCGCTTCCAGCGCATCCGGTGGTGGCGCGGCCAGCCAGCGGGCGGGCCGGCGCACCGCATCGGCCAACTGGGCCTTATAGAGGCTTCGCGGGATTTCCCGGGCCCCGAACTGGGTCAGATGCGCGGTCACGAACTGTGTGTCCAAAAGCCGGAAACCCCCAAGACGCAGACGGGCGATCA
>CANJJS010000144.1 GCA_947474705.1 Acetobacteraceae bacterium
CGGACGGCCGGATTGCGCGTCCGGCGGGGTTCCCGGCTAACATATGGCCGAACCCACGGAAGGAGATGTCCGGTATGTCCGACACACACACGCCGCATGGCCCATTGCAAGGGGTGAAAGTCGTCGCCTGCTCCACCGCGCAGGCGGGCACCGTCCCGTACATGCTGATGGCCGACCTGGGGGCCGAGGTCATCAAGATCGAAGTTCCTGACGGCGGCGACACGTCCCGGGGGACCAGCGTCTTGCCGGGCATGCCCAGCACGTATTTCGAGACCAACAATCGCGGTGTGAAAAGTGTCACGTTGAATTTGAAGACACCGGAGGCGCGGGAGATCCTGCTGCGGCTGATCGCGACCGCCGACATTTTCGGCCAGAATTTCCGGCCTGGCGCGGCGGAAAAGAACGGGTTCGGGTACGAGGATTTGCGGAAAATCAACCCTAAACTGGTTTATATGTCGATTTCCGGATACGGGCCCAGCGGACCGCATGCGGATTTGCCGGGCACCGACGCGATGGCCCAGGCCTTGGGCGGGATCGCGGAGGCGTATTCGACGCCTGGCGAGCCGTTGCGGACGGGGATTGTGTCCGTCGCCGACGAAACCTGCGCGATTCTGGCATTCGGTGGCGCCCTGGCGGCGTTGACCCATGCCCGCGCCACCGGCGTTGGCCAAAAAGTCGATTGTTCATTGCTGGGCGGGCAAATCCGGCTGATGGGCTGGACGCTGACAACCACGATGTGGAAGGACCAGAACCCTGTCACCGGGCAGGCGCGGGTCACTGGCACGCCATCCCGGCCCGGCATCAGCGCGAGCTTCAACGATCGCGACGGGAAGCCGCTGGTGTTCCAGTTGAATGGCGGCAAAGCCTGGCGGGAGGCGATGACGGCGCTGGGATTTCACGCCGCGCTGGACCAGGCGGGCTTCGGGGATCTGGGGGTCATCGTTAACTCGGAGGAACAACGGACGGCCTTGTTGCGGCTGTTGGATGCTTCGTTCGCGACCGGCCTGCGCGACGACTGGGTGGCGCGTCTGCGCGCCGCGGACATCGTTTCCGCGCCGATCAACACATTGCTGGAAGCATCGAACGACCCGGACGTGCTGGCGAACGGCTATGTGACGGAGGTCGAGTATCCAAAACATGGCAAAAAACTAAAAGTTCACGGCACACCCTGGAGATTTTCGGAGACACCGGCGAAAATCGGCGTCGCGCCGGACCTTGGGGCGGACAACGACGCGGTGCTGACGCGCATCGGGTACAGCGCGAAGGAGATCGCGGATTTCCGCCAGCGGCGGATCGTTTGAGACCGGGATCGCGTTTCGTCTTCCCCACGCGTGGTTTTGTCTGTTACTTTCTCGTACGGTCGGCGCGGAGATCGAACCTGGATCGCCGCGAAATAGCGAATGTTAAGAGGAACCGCCGGCAAGATGCTTTCAAACAGACATCCCCATGGGTCTTTGCTTCGGGCGGCGGCATTGGCCGTTTGTTTGGGCGCGGCGGCGGCCACGCCGCTGCTGGCCGCCGATCCCCCCGCGAACGATGGGACCGGCAAGGTCTCGATGTTCGGAAATCCCGCCGAAACCATGGCGACGATGGCGGGATATTTGGATAACGCCCCCAATGTCGTCGTGCTGATGCTGGAGACAGTCCCCATCACGCAGGGCGAGATCGCGGATATGATCCGGGCGATGCCGGTGGGTCTGGCCACCTTGGGGCCGGAAGAGGTGTCCCGGCGGGCTCTGGACGCGATGGTTGGCCAAAAGGCGATGTATTTGAACGCGATCAAACAGGGTCTGGACAAGGATCCGGTGGTCCTCCGCCGGATCGCCGCCGCGCGGGACCGGACTTTGGCGGATGCCTGGTTGCAGCAGGCGACCAGTGCCGCCGTTACGGAAGCGGAGCTGCGGGCGCGTTATAACGCCGATATCGCCGGGCGTCCGGGTCCGGCGGAGGTTCGGGCGCGATTGATTGTCGTGCCAACATTGGACGAAGCCGAATCGATCGCGGCGAAGCTTCGCGGGGGCGGCGATTTCGCCGAGCTGGCCCAGAAGCACAGCAAGGACAACAGCGCGTCCAAAGGGGGCGATCTGGGGTTTCTACCGATAGACTCGGTGGCGCCGGATCTTGGTGTGGCGATGTTTTCGATGACCCCGGGCCAGGTGACCGCGTATCCTTTGGCGACGCCCGGCGGGTTTTATTTGCTGCGGATCGAGGGTCGCCGCCAGCGTGCCACGCCAACATTCGAGGAAGCCCGGCCGATGTTGGAGAGGGCGTTACGGGCCGATGCGGCGAACCGCGTCCTGACCGATGTGCTGGCGAAGATCAAAATGGCGAAGCCGCCCAAATAGGCGGCTTCGATTTCGCATCGGCGCGCGGCGCGTGCCCGATAGCCTGTTTCCCGGCCGAAAATCGACTGCGCGGCCGGGACGGCGTAACGAGATTTATCGCCGGAACGAAACGTATCCGGCCCGGCGATCAGGCCGCGGCCGTGGCGTCCACCTGACGGCGGCGGCGGCGGCGTAGCGCCATGATACCGGCGGCGCCAAGTCCGAGCAGCGCCAGAGAGGCGGGTTCCGGCACGCGTGTGATCGTGACGCCGTCGAGCAGCGCCAAAGGCGGTCCGGAGTTGGAACCGCCGCCGGCCAGGAAGGACAGCGTCGCGCTGGTGGCGCTCGCGGTGAAGATCATCGTCTGGGATGCCCAGGCGACGGCGAGGCCGGAGGTGATGGTCATGGTGGTGGAGTTTTGGGTCGGCGCGCCGCCGAACGCGACGGTCCATCTCGCGGCGTCGTTGACGACGGCATCGGCGACGGCGGCCTGGTAGAACCTGATGATGTATTTCTCGCTCGCGATCAGATTCGAGATGGTCTGGCTGATAATGGCGCTGGTTCCAGTCCAGGAGCCGGCCGCGAAATAGGGCGCGCCCCCTGGCGCCGGGTCGACGCCGAGGCCGGCGGTGCTGACCGTTGTATAGCCGCAATTGGAGAATGCGTTGCCGTAGACCACGCAGGCATTGGGATTGGTGCTGGTGGTCGCCACCGTCCAACTGCTGCTCAGGTTGCCGGTGGTGGCCAAACCGGTGACCCCGCCAAGCGTGTTCGTCGTGAAGTCGCCGTTGGAGATGGTCGGGTTTGGCGGCTGCGATGCGAAACTGGCGGCGCTCGCCAAGATCGTTCCCGCGATCGCGGCCATGCCCAACCTGATTCCGCGCGTTCCAATAATCGCCATGTCGCGATACTCCCTGACTTCGGCTTAAAACATATGGTTCGGCATCGCTTCGGAGGTGGCAATCGCCCGCCGGAACCCCAAAGCCTTTACGATCAAGCCGATATTTACCATGCATCGCGGACAGGCAAAAGTCTTTTTCGCGAACTCCGTGCGATTTTTTGCGTCACTTGTCCCGGATGACGGGAGGGGTCTCCAGAAATGGCGCGATCAGTTGTTCGCCCAACGCCTCTGGCATGGGCTCTGGAATCCCGTAATCCGCCGGCCACTTCCCGCCTGGTGCGTAAAACGTCCCGAAGACAAGATCCAGGACCGGCAACATCGACGCGTAATTTTGACTAATATTCCCGTTAAGGTTGTGGTGCCAATGATGAAAATGCGGCGTGGACACCACCCAGACAAGGGGACCGTAGCGCCAGCGGAGATTGGCGTGGATGAAGTAGCTCCAGGCCTTACCGGCCACCACCACGGCCACGGGCAAAGCGCCGCCGGCGGCTTCGTCCGGCGAGGCAAGGCCGAAAACATACAAAGGTATTAGGCCACTCAGGCGGCTGAACACCATATCGACCGGGTGCGCGCGTGTGTTGACCAGGAAATCGATTTTCCGGGCGCTGTGATGGATGGCATGAAATCTCCAAAGGAATGGCACCGCGTGCAGACACCTGTGGCCCCAGTAATACCCAAGATCGCCCAGCACAAAGGCACACGCGGCGCGCGCCCAAAGCGGGGCCTCGGCGACCGTCGCGTGCAGGCCCGGCGGAACGATCGCATGGGTCAGCCAGGCGACCAGACCAAGGGGCGCGCTGAGCAGAAGCGCGGGTAGCAGGCCATTCAAAAAATAATAGCCCAGGTCGACGAACACGCCGTCGCGGAGGATTTTTCCCCGATGGAGGGAGAACAGCCGTTCCAAAGGCAGGAGGACGCAGGTCAGCAGGGCCAGCCACAGGCAGAGGCGGGCGATTTCAGTGGCCGCGTATGCGACGATATGGCAGAGATACTCGATCATGGAACACGCCCCCTCCGCGCGCGCCTTGCCAATCTATCAGCCCGAGGTCTGGACCGGGAACGATTTCACACGGCGGACCCGAGGCGCGTGCCCATGGCCACGCGATATCATTGCTCCAAAAGAGCGAAGTCGAAGCGGGCCACGAGGTCCGGGGGCGCCGGCATCTCCGGCGTGCCGATGACCACCAGGCCCGGCGGGGCCTCGCCATACGGGGACAGCGCCCATTGACCGGCGGCGAATTGCAGCAGCGAGGCCGCCGGGTCGCCGTCGAGCCGGCAAAACCCCTTCACACGCAGGATCGAACGTGGCAGCGCCGCGAGGACGGCGCGGAGGCGGGCCCGATCGAAAGGCCGGGCGGGCAAATAGTGCCAGACCGGGAATGCATGGGCGGACGCGGGGTTGGCGCGAAACCGGGGGCGCGGCGAAACGGGAAAGCTCAGCCGGCCGATCGCGACAGCGGCGTTCCGGGTTTCCACCACGGGCGCCATGGGGCACAGCGACGCCAGAGCGGCCCTTGCCCCGGCCGGGTCTGGCGCGAGATCGATCTTGTTCAACACGACGATCTCCGCGGCGAGCAACTGCCCGCGCACCGTATCCGCCACCCAGCGGCCGGCGAGTTGCCGTTCCAGGTTCAGGGCATCGGCGACCACGACGATCGGGTCCAGACTAAACCCAGGCTCGACCAGGGCCAGTTGGGCGATGCGCCAGGGATCGCCGACACCGCTCGCTTCCACGATCGCGTGGTCGATGGGTGGATCGCGCGTGGCGAGTTGGGCGAGGCCGGCGCCCAGATCGCCGCCGGTTTCGCAACAGACACATCCGTTTGTCAGAGAGACGACGCCGCCGTCGTGCGCGGCGATCAATGCCGCGTCGATCGCGATTGCGCCGAAATCGTTCACCAGCACGCCAAACCTCCGGTCCGCCGTGGCCAGGAGATGGTTCACCAGCGTGGTTTTACCGGCGCCGAGAAACCCGCCGACCGGCGTCAACGGAATGGGCGTCATGCGTTCGCGAAAACCGTTCCGCCCGAGACGATCGCACGCACCTGGATGTCGCGGATCTCCATTGACGGGACCTCCAGCGGGTCTCGGTCCAGTACCGCGAAATCGGCGAATTTGCCGGTGTCGATACTTCCCACGGCATGATCGAGGTTCACGGTATAGGCCGCCCCGAGCGTGACCGCGCGCAAGGCCTCGACGGCGGTGATCCGTTCGTGCTCGCCCAGCACCCGGCCCTCCGCCGTGATCCGGTTCACCGCGCACCACATGGTGAACAGCGGATCGACGGGTGTGACCGGGGTATCGGAGTGGATCGCCAGCTTCACGCCGACGGCGAGCGCCGTGGCGCAGGCATCCAGCCGGTCCGCGCGAGACGGGCCCATGGTCAGGGCACGGTGCTGCTCGCCCCAATAGTATATGTGATTGGCGAACAAGTTCACGCACATGCCCGCCGCGCGCATGCGCTGGAAAATCGCCTCATCCGCCATTTGGCAATGTTGTAGCGTGTGGCGATGGCCCGCGCGCGGAAACGCGTCGTTGGCACGGGCCACGGCTTCGGTGGCCAGCTCGCTGGCCTCGTCGCCGTTGGTATGAATGTGCAACTGAATGCCGGCGCGGTGATAGGCCTCGACAATGCCGAAAAGCTCGGCGGGGGCGACATACCAAAGACCGTTGGGCGCGCCGTTGTGATAGCCGGGCCAGCGCAGCCGCGCGCTGAACCCCTGGATCGAGCCGTCCACGACCAGCTTGGCGATGCCGAAATGTAGCTTGTCGGTGTTGTGCCGCCGCAACGCCGCGACCCGGGCGATCCCGTCGGGGACGGAATATTCGCGGGCCCGCAAGGCCGGCACCAGGCGCAGCGGAAAATCCTCGGCCGCGGTGGCCGCGCGCAATGCCGCGACGGACTCGTCCGGCAGCGGGTTGGCGAGGTCGGTGCTGGTGGTGACTCCAACCCGGCGCGTCAGCCGGCTGAAATCGCGCAGCGCCGCGACGTCCAGTAAACGCGACAACCCCGCGTCCCCGGTGACCCGATTGGCGCGGCCCATGACCGCGGGGCCCCGCAATTCCCCGGTCAGTTGGCCGCCCTCGTCCCGGACCAGGCCATCGAGGTTGCTGTCGGCGGAAAATCCGGCGCGTTCCAGCACCGCGCCGTTGACGTTCAGAATATGACCGGACACATGCGCCACGACGACCAGGCGCCGTGTGGATATCGCGTCCAGATCGGCGCGGGTCATGCGCGGGCCGCCGAAATAGATCGGATCGAACCCCCAGGCGACGAGAGGGCGATCGAGATCGGTCATCGCCGCTTCGGCCCGGCGAAGATGCGCCACGACCTCGGCGATGCTCTTGAAACCGGCATGGCGCGTGCCGTCCGGCGCGGTCCGGGGAAAATATCCGGCATAGGTGTTGCGCCACATGAGCCCGTCGGCGGCGTGACCATGGCCCTCGACAAAGCCGGGCACGACGATGTCGCCTGCGAAGCGGTCATCGAACCCGGCGGGTCCGAACGCGTCGCGGATTTCCGGCCCACCCATGCCGAGAACACGCCCATCGCGCACCGCCACATGGGTCGCGTATGGCATGCTCCTGTTCATCGTCACGAACCGGCGGGCAACGAAGACCTGAATGGGCGAGGGCACGATGCGGTATTCCCCAGAAGCGCGCGAGGCCGCGGTTTCGTTGTCTCCACCGGTTCCCGCGATCCGGCCTGTCTACACCCCGTCCGGTTGAATGCAACGCGCGACGAAGGGTGTGAAGTGAGCGACCGGCGGGGTTTCGAGGCCCTTGACCTTCGCGCCCTCGTCGAAGCGGCGCAGCGTCACGGCGTCGGCCGCGAAGGGTTGGGCCATGAAGTCCGCCAGTTCCGCCGCGTTCATCGGCCCGCCCTGCAAAGCCAGGCTTCGCACGGAATCCGGCGACAATTTCGCGAAATAATCGGCTTCCGCGCCGCAGAGGTAGCGTTTCGCGGCGACATGAAGGCGCACGGGCTCTGACACTTCCGGACCAAACCACCGGGCCAGGAATGCGTGGCCGCGTTCCTCGTGCAAATCGTCGATCCCCGTGGCCGCGGGATCGTCGCCCAGATCGTGGATCATATGGCCGATGTCGTGCATCAGGCTGGCGGCGATCAGGGCGTCGGAACACCCGGCGCGTTCCGCGAGCCAGGCGGCCTGTAGCGCGTGCTGGCGTTGCGTGATCGCGGCCAGCCCATACTGTCCCTCCGCCTTCAGGGTCAGCAGGCTGGCGATACGGTCGAGCCGAGTGTCGTTCATGGGGCGAGCATCCTCGCGATAAATTGATCGCGAGACAAATTACAGCCACCTGGACGGGGAAACAACGCAATTATGGGCGTCGGTGGGTAACGCGCGGGGCGCCGAACTCAATGGCAACGCAATCATCGGCTGATCTCGACTTCCCGTATTTTTTCGATTGCCCCTCACCGGATGAGCCAGAAGATATCTTCCGCCGCGATGAACGCCGGGGCGCGATCGAGTGACGGAACGGTGCGCCCGAACGGGCCCGCGTTTACCCAGCGTTCTTTCCAATGCGACCAGTAAAGAACCTCCAGACGATCTCGCTTGCCCAATCGGGCGGAGTCGCGCGACCGGAGGACCCGACACCGCACGATACAAAATGCAGCCGCGGTTCCAGAGCTCGGCATGGAGTCCGCCCCGACGGGAGCGGAACGCTTCGATACGTTCACAGATGGGATCGTTCATCGGGGGAACCATTGCCCCGCCACGTCCGTTCCGCGAAGCGGGGGACCCTTGCATCCCGGCCGCGGCCCGACTCTACAACCGCGATGGCAACGAATCCGTCTGACGGCGCCATCGCGCGGAATTCGCATCCGGCCCCTCCGGTGCTGGCCGATTGGCTGGGGGAGTTCCGGCCCTGTTTCACCGCTCCGGTCTGGAATCATGTGCTGGTTCTGGTGGCGGATGCCGTGCTTGCGCCGGGCAAACGCACCGTCACGCGGATATTACGCCTGATGAGGCTGGCCGATGCGCTCGGTTGCCGCCGGTATCGCGAAGTTTTGAGCCGGGCGCGCTGGGACACCCGGAACCTCGCACGGCGTTTGTTGCTTTATATATTGTAACGGTTGCTGCCCGCCGGTCCGGTTGTCGTTGGGAGCGTCGATACCATCGAGCGGCGCTGGGGGGCCAACATCGCGACGCGAGGCATTTTGTTAAAACCAGCGGTCCGCGCTGGCTTTCGCTGACGGCGATCGTTCCAACCCCCTGGGTCGCGCGGTTCCTGACGCTGCTCGCACCTTCGGCACGATGGAGCGAAGCGCATGGCAAGCGCCACAAAACCCTGACGGACCGGGCGCGGCGGGCAATACTGCTGACCAAACACTGACTACCTGAACCCAGCCGATCTTTGTCGCCGACAGCGGCTTCGCCGCGCTGGACCTGTTCGCCGCGGCGCGCGGCCATGTCTGTATGATCACTCGGTTGAGGCTCCACGCAAACCTGTTCGCCCCCGTGCCGCCACGAAAAAAAGGACAAAATATGTTTCGGCATGCAATTTTGACCCACTGATCGGGGGGATTGGCGTCCAAAATTGCCCCTCTGAATCTGCTCCTCATTGACTGCCTGCTTTCTCAGGAAGCGGGCGGTGGAGATGCTGGTTGTGGAGACGATCGGCCGAATACGGCGCGAACACCTGGTCACAGGGAAGTCGATCCGAGAAATCGCCCGGGACCTGAAGCTTTCCCGCAACACGGTTCGGCGGGTTCCGCGATCTGACGAAACATCCATTTCGTATGAGCGAGTGCGTCAACCGCGGCGTCGGCTGGGCCGGTGGAAGGCCGATCTCGACCGGCTGCTGGTGACAAACGCCGCCAAGGCGGCGCGTGAGCGTTGTACCCTGATCCGGCGGTTCGAAGAATTGCGCGATCTTGGCTACGAGGGCGGCTACGACGCCGTCCGCCGCTATGCGCGGACCTGGAGCCGGGATCGCGCGAGCCAGACACCGGCGGCCTTCGTGCCGCTGTCGTTCGCGCCGGGCGAAGTATACCAGTTCGACCGGAGCCATGCGATCGTCGCGATGAACGGCGTGCCCACGACGACAAAAGTCACGCATTCGCGTTTGTGTCACAGCCAGACGAAGTTCGTCCGCGCTTATCCGCGCGAGTCCCAGGAGATAGTGTTCGACGCCTATGACCGGGCCTTCGCCTGTTTCCAGGGCACCTGGGCGTCGGCGCGATCGTCCGCGTAACGCCGCGATCACGGCGCGTAACGCGGGCAGCGGCGCGCCGGGGCGGATCAGGATGAGGCCGCCCGAACGCAACACGACTTCGATCGCCGCCGTCTCACGTTCGGGTCACGGACTACGATGCTCCGGCGTGTGTGGCGCGTCATCGCATTGTGACACCAGGACCGGCACGAACTCCGGAACGCCCGGGGAACCCAACCGTCCTTCGCGCACCTGCCGGCGCCAGCCGTGGAGCAGGCTCGGGCACATGTCGTGCCGGCCCGCGACACCGGCGACCCGGGCACCGGGCTCATGGCTTTCCGCGACGATGCCCAGTTTCTCAGACACGCTTCAGCGGCGGCGGCGTTCGCGGCCCGCGACGATCTC
>CANJJS010000145.1 GCA_947474705.1 Acetobacteraceae bacterium
CGGTCGCCTGCTCCTCCTTGTAGTAGCCCCATAGTGGCTGCCACACGCCGCCATCGACGTATTTGAAGTAGACGTAGTCGGTGAAGTCCTCGACGATCTTCCGGCCGAAACGCGGCGAATCCTCGTTGTTGTTGATGAAGGTGTCGTGATCGAGGTCCCGCTTGATGTGGAAACTGCTGACCTTGAACACCGACCCATCGCCCGCCGCCTCCGGCCTGGGCCCCTTCAGATCGAGGCGGATATGGTACCCGCGGAACCACAACATGAGAAACCGCCCATTGTATTTATAGGTTTTGATCTGTTTGAGCTGCGCGCCCGTGACATCTAAGGTGGCCATGACCCAGGACCATTTGTTGTTGCCAGACCATCCCATGAAATTTCGTCCAAAATGTCAAGCCGATTTCGCATTCTGGACGCGCGGCCGGGTGCCCGCTCTTACCCCTCCGTATTCGCGTTCCGCGTCGCATGCGGCGCCAGCCAGCCCATGGCCGCGCCCGGCTCCGCGTCCGTCGTCGCCAGATAGGGCTTGATGTCCAGCAACGGTGTCCCGTCCACGCAATCCAAATACCGGACCTTGAGCACGTCCTCGCCCTCGAACCCATCGAAGGCCACGACCGACATCCCGATCGGGTTCGGCCGCCGCGGACCGCGGGTCGCGAAGACACCGCGCGGTTCGCCGTCGAAGGGCGGCGTGAACACCAGTTGCGCGGATTTCGCCTGGTCCAGCCAATAGAGGAGGATCAGGTGCGAAAATCCCTCCAGCCCCCGCAGGCCCGCCACGAAGTCCGGCGCCACGCGCACGCGGCACACCGGCGCCTGATCGGGCTGGCGCCCGTTGCGGGGACAATCGGAGATCGTCTTCCATGGCGTGGAAATCGTTCCAATTGGCAAAAAGGCGAAACCGGTCTGTGTCATCGCCCGACCTTACCCGGTTTCGTCCCCGCCGAAAAACCCTCGCTCAGAACGGCAGCAAAATATCCATCAACTGCTGGCCCCACCGCGCCGATTGCAGCTCGGTCAACTGGCCCCGCCCGCCATAGGCGATCCGCGCCTCCGCCATCCGGTCGTGCAACACGGTATTGTCGGACGCGATATCCTGCGGCCGGATCACGCCGGTCACCCGCAATTCCCGCAATTCGCGATTCACGACGAACTCCTGCCGCGCCGCCACCACCAAATTCCCGTTCGGCAACACCTGAGTCACCACGCCCGCCAGCCGCAACGTCACGGATTCGTTCCGATTGATCTGCCCCGTGCCGGTGTTGGCGTTGCTGCTGCTCAACGAAATAATCTTCGAGGGATCCGCGATCGTCGGCCCCAGCCGGCTGGTCAACCCCAGAAAGTCCGGAATCCCCGCCGCCTCGGACCCCGTCCGGTCCGTCGAGGTCACGTTCTTCAACTGCGCGGTATCGTTCATCGACACCACGACCGTGACGATATCGCCCACCTGCGCCGCCCGCTGGTCCTTAAAGAACGCGCGAGACCCCGGCCGCCACAGCGCGTTCGCCTCATTCGGCGCCGCCTGCGACTTCGGCATCGGCATGGTCACCGGACGGTAGTTCGGGTCCTTGGTTGGATCGCCGGTGCGGCTAAGTTCCGGCGCCCGCCCAATTTCCGACAAACGCTGCAAATTGCCGCAACCCGGCAACGCCAGACAGGACAAGGCCACGACAGCCCAACGCGTGGCCATGCTCAGCCCCCCCGCCCATTCGGCAGGCCCAGCCGCGCCTGCGCGTTGATCGGCGCCGTGCCCGGCAGCACCCGCACCACGCCCGGTCCCTGAACCTCGGCCTCAATCACCGCCTGCGACGAAATATTTCGCACCTTGATCCGTTCCCCCAACGCCCCCGCCTCCAATGCCACCCCCTGCCCGCTCAAGGACAAACCATTCGATTGCAATAACAAGCGCACGGGCTCGCCGCGGCGGATTTGCGACGGCGGCATCAGATCGGCGATCGGGATCGGCGCGCCCGCGGGGATCTGCCGTTTCAGTTGCATCCCAACGATCGCCGAGGCATCGCGCGCGACATCGGCGCGGACCGTGTTGGTATGAACCCGCGCCATACGCACATCGCCCGGCCCAGCTATCATCCCCGCCGAAAGCCGCAACACCGCGACGGGCACTTCCATCGTGTCCGCGACCTGGCCGCCGATCCGCGCGACGATCGGTTCCATCCCCGCCGCCGTCACCGATAACAGCGCGGTGAACCGCCCCATATCGCGGTCGTAATCCAAATGCGTCACCACGGGACGCGAACCGCCATCGCCCGGCACCAGCGGCGGGGTAAAGCCCGGGATCTCAACCTCGCATTCCGGCGAGGCCCCCTGCGCCACCAGCGCCGCCCGCACCGCCGCGATCGCGTCGTCCCGCCGCATCGGCCGGCCCGGCCATTCCAAAATCGCCCGATCCGCGCTGGAAACCGGCTCCCAATCGACGCCATACTGGCGCGCGATCGCCTTCAACTGCCGCGCCTCCACCACGATGCGCCCGCCAGGCCCTGGGCCGGGACCCAGAACACGCGCGGCGTTGGGACCGGCGTCGTCGAAAAGATCGCGCAGAAACACCTGAGGTCCCTGCAAGGAAACAACGCTCTTCAAGGTCGCCGCCGACGCCGGAACCGACACGGCGAGCGCGGTGGCGAATATCGCGTATTTCATGATGTCACCGTAAGTTTGTCAGCGTGGTCATCATCTCGTCGCTGGCGGTGATCGCCCGGCTGTTCATTTCGTAAGCCCTCTGCGCGGTGATCAGATTGGTGATCTCAGTGACGATGTTGACATTCGACGTCTCGACGAACCCCTGCATCACAGTGCCGAACCCCGCCGATCCCGGATTGCCCGTCACCGGCGCGCCCGACGCCGAGGTCTGCGCGAACAGGTTGTCGCCCAGCGCGTCGAGCCCGGCCTGGTTGGGAAAGATCGCGATCTGCAATTGCCCGATCGTGGACGGCGCGGTCTGCCCGGACAGCGTCACCTGGACCTGTCCGTTCGGATTGATCGTCACCCCCGTCGCCGCCGCCGGTATCGCCAGACCCGGCTGCACCGTATGCCCATCGGCGGTCACGATCGTCCCATCCGGCGCGAGTCCGAACGTCCCATCGCGCGTATACCCCGTGGTCCCGTCCGCCAGCGTGATCTGGAAATACCCATGCCCCTGAATCGCCATGTCCAGCGTGTTCGAGGTCTGCTGCAACGTCCCCTGCTCGTTGATCCGGTAAATCGCCGCAGTCTTCACCCCCAGCCCGATCTGCGCGCCCGAAGGCACCACGCTGCCGGTATCCGAACTGTTCGACCCGACGCGGCGCAGGTTCTGATACATCAGATCCTGAAACTCCGCCCGCCGCCGCTTGAACCCGGTGGTCGTGAGGTTGGCGATGTTGTTGGAAATGACTTCCACGTTGGTGTTCTGTGCCTGCATGCCCGTGCCGGCGATATCGAGCGACCGCATGACCGTATCTCTCCCTTAACCGTTGTTACGCCCAAGCACCTTGTCGATTGTCGCCTGGATGCGATCGTCCTCGGCCTGCACGAGCTGCGTGGTGAACTGATAATCCCGCAAATCCGTCATCATCCGCGTGATCTCGATCACCGGCTCGACATTCGACCCCTCGATGGCGCCCTGCACGACCGCCGGCTTGTCCATCTGAACCGTCGAGGTCTCCGCGCGGAAAAACGTGTCGCCCTCCGCCTGCAACTTCATCGGATCGTCCGGCTTCACCACGCCGATCTTGCCGAGCGGCCCGTTCTCGCTGGCGATCGCGCCATCGGCGGTGACCACGATGCGCGTGTCGCCCGGCGAAATCCGCAACGGCTTGCCGTTATTGTCCAGCAACGCATGACCCGCCGAATCGCCGATCGTCCCATCCGGCAACGGCCCAAACCGCCCATCGCGCGTCAAACGCGGCCCGCGCGGCGTGTCGACCGTGAAATACCCGCCGTTCCGCAACGCGAAGTCGAACGGATTGCCGGTCTGCGTCAACGTCCCCTGCCGCGCCTCCCGCCAGGTCGCGCGATCCTGCGTGTAAGCGATCCGGTTCTCCCCCGGTAACACGCCCGCGCCGGTCTGCGGCGACAACCAATCCGAGAACTGAACCCGGGACGCCTGAAACCCCGGCGTGCTCGCATTCGCCAAATTCATGGACGTCACCTGAACCGAACGCTCCTGCGCCACCAACCGGGACCCCGCGACCAAACTGGCGATGTTCATGACCAAACCCCTGAAAGCCTCTGACAGGACATTCAGAAAGGCGCATGCCAGGCGAAGGGCCGGTGGATGGGGAAACCCTGGGGCGCTGCCCCAGACCCCGCGAGGGCGCTGCCCTTCGAACCCGCCAAGGGCTCGCCCTTGGAACCCCGGGGTTGGCCGGTTGTTAAGGGAGGGCCTTCCACGGACGTGGAAGCAGCCTCGCATGGCCCTCCCTTAACAACCGGCCAAAATCGATCGCGGTCCAGGGGACGTTCCCCTGGTGGGGGTCGAGGGGGCAAAGCCCCTCATGGGGTCCGGGGCAACGCCCCGGCGCCTCCCCCTCCGCCGGCCCCTCGGCAGGATGTGCCGTGCCGGAAATTCCTGCCGGGTTTTAGGGGTTCGTTAAGCAATTCGCGGCATGGTGCCGGTCATGAGCAGCAAACCCGACAAGCATGCCGCCGAGGCGCCGGAAGGCGAGGAGGGCGCGCCCAAGAAGGGCGGCAAGAAGAAGTTGATCCTGATCGCCGTGCCGGTTCTCTTGATCGGCGTGGGCGCGGGTCTTTGGTTCACCGGCATTTTGCCCGGTCTTTTGGGCATGAAGGCCGAGGAGCATCACGCGGAGGAAACGCACAAGCCCAGCGCGCCGGTTTTCGTCGATTTGCCGGACATGGTGGCGAACCTCGCGGGGTCTTCGACCAAACAGACCTATATTAAGCTCCAGGCGCGGCTGGAAATCGCGAAGCACGAGGACGCCGAGAAGATCAAGGCGGCGATGCCCCGTTTGCAGGACATGTTCCAGACCTATCTGCGGGAAATGCGTCCTGAGGAATTGCGGACCTCGATCGGCACTTACCGGCTGCGCGAGGAACTGCTGGGCCGCGCCAATGTCGCGGTGGCGCCGGTCCGGGTGAACGATGTCCTGTTCACGCAGATGCTGATCCAATGAGCGGCACGGGCGAGGAGGAGGACGGCCAGTCAGACGAGGACCTCGCGGCGGCCTGGGGTGCCGAGACGGACGCGGAGGGCGAGGACGGCGCCGAGGGCGGCCAGTCCGCGCGAGTGCTCAATCAGGCCGAAATCGACAATCTCCTGGGCTTCGACGCCGGACCGGCCGGCGACGAAGCACGGACGGGGATGCAGCGGATCATCAGTTCCGGCCTGGTGTCCTACGAACGCCTGCCGATGCTGGAGATCGTGTTCGATCGTCTGGTCCGCATCATGTCCACCAGTCTTCGAAACTTCACCTCCGACAATGTCGAGGTGGGCATCGACAACATGATCAGCCTGCGCTTCGGCGACTATCTGAACGCGGTGCAATTGCCGGCCATGCTGGCGGTGTTCAAGGCGGAGGAGTGGGACAATTACGGGTTGATGGTCATCGATTCCTCGATGATTTATTCGATCGTCGACGTGCTGCTGGGCGGACGCCGCGGCACGGCGGCGATGCGGATCGAGGGCCGTCCTTACACCACCATCGAACGGAACCTGGTCGAACGGCTGATCGTCGTCGTGCTGGCCGATCTGTCCGCCAGCTTCGATCCGCTGTGTCCCGTGACCTTCCGGTTCGAGCGTCTGGAGGTGAACCCGCGCTTCGCCACCATTTCCCGGCTGTCGAACGCCGCCGTGCTCGCGCGCCTGCGCATCGACATGGAGGACCGGGGCGGCAAGCTGGAACTGCTGCTGCCCTACGCGACGCTGGAACCGGTGCGCGAACTGCTGTTGCAGCAATTCATGGGCGAGAAATTCGGCCGCGATTCGATCTGGGAAACCCATCTGGCCGAGGAGCTGTGGAACACCGAGGTCGAGCTGGACGTCGTGCTGGACGAACAATCCATGCGTCTGGGCGACATCATCGACCTGAAGCCGGGTTCGCGGATTGTCCTGAACAACGGGCCGGAATCGGCGGTGCGCATCCGCTGCGGCGCGGTGCCGATGTTCGAGGGCAAGATCGGCCGCCGCAAGAACCACATCGCCGTGCGGATCGAACGGGAGACGCCGCGTCAGCGCGACGGCGAACGTTCGTGACCCCCTTCCGCGCCTCCTCCGCGCGCCCGCGCCCGGCCTCTCCTCGCCGCCGTCCGGCCCGCCCGCATCGTCATGGCGTGCCCTCCCCTTTTGGCCGCGATCCATCCCTTGTTCCCGCGATCGCCATTAACCGTCCATTAGGTTTTTTGTGAGCGAAATGCCCGCCATGGAGTGGATTCTCGACATCGGTCTGGCGATATTGCTGACAGCGACGCTGTTTCACGCGGTGCGTCTCGAACGGGCGTTGGGCGTGCTGAAACGGGATCGCGCGGCGCTGGAAACGCTGGTCGCGACCTTCAATGCCTCCACCCGCGCGGCGGAGACCGGGGTGGAGCGGTTGCGCTCGACGACCGATGGCGCGGGACGGCAAATTCAACGCCAGATCGACGCCGCCACGGGCCTGAAAGACGACCTGACCTTCCTGGTACAGCGCGGCGAAGGCCTCGCGGACCGCCTGGACGACCTCGTGCGCGCCGCGCGTCCGCTGGCCGCGGCCGCGCAGGACCCAGCGCGCGAGGAAATGCCGGAACCGGCGCTGCCGGCACGCACACCCTATTTCCCGCCGCCACGGCGCGACGACCGCGACACACGCGAGGATTCGCGAAGCCAGGCCGAGCGCGACCTGTTGAAGGCGCTGAGGATGGCGCGATGAAAACCTGGTCCGCCGCGCCGCGCCTGTTGCCCGCGACGATCGGGATGCTCGCGGTGGTGCTGGCCGCGAAATCCGCGTCGCTGGTTTCCTCGGCTCTGGGCTTGGGCGGGTCTTCAGCGTTGATCGCGTCGGCGCTGGCGGGCGGGCATGGCGCGCCCGCGCCGCCCGCCCATGGCGCCAAACCGCCCGCGCCATCGGGCCACGGCGCCAAACCGGAGGCCAAACCCGCGGCGCATGGCGCGCCGGCCGCCGAGCCGCCAAAGCCGCCGGACCCTCCACCGGTCCCCGCCGGTCCGCCGCCGGTGACCGAAAGCGAAAAAGCGATCCTGCTGGAACTGCGCGAACGCCGGAAGGAACTGGAAGCCCGCGAAACCGCGATCTCGACGCGGGAGGCGACCGTCTCCGCCGCCGAAAAGAAAGTCTCCGCGCGCGTCGACGAGTTACAAGGTCTTCAGAAAAAGCTCGAGGCACTGGATGCCGGAAGCAAGGTCCAGGACGACAATGCCTGGCAAGGACTGGTGAAGGTCTACGAGGCGATGAAGCCCAAGGAAGCCGCCGCGATCTTCAACGATATGGCGGAGCCGGTGCTGTTGTCCGTGCTCGGCCGGATGAAGGAAACCAAGGCCGCCGCGGTTCTCGCCGCGATGCCCCCCGATAAAGCACGGGACGTCACAACGCGCCTCGCGTTGTCGCGCACCCGCGCCGCTGCCGCCGAAACCGGCGGAAAACCTCCCTCTTCCCCGCCCCTTGGGAAAACCCCGGGCTCGGGCACCTGAACACAAAGACCGATATCAGGAGTATCCCGCCGATGGCCATCGACAAATCCATGAACGTGCTGATCGTCGACGACTATAAGACGATGTTGCGGATCATCCGCAATCTGCTGAAGCAGATCGAATTCAACAACGTGGAGGAAGCGACCGATGGCGCCGACGCGCTGTCGAAACTGCGCTCGGGCCATTTCGGTCTGGTCATCAGCGACTGGAACATGGCGCCGATGACCGGTCTGCAACTGCTGCAGGAAGTGCGCGCCGACGCGAAGCTGAAGAACACGCCGTTCATCATGGTCACCGCCGAAAGCAAAACCGAGAACGTCGTCGCCGCCAAGCAGGCGGGCGTTTCCAATTACATCGTCAAGCCGTTCAACGCGGAAACGTTGAAGGGCAAAATCGAAATGGTGCTTGGGCATGCGTGACACCGCCCGGCCAATGAGCCCGGATATTGGACGCGGGATGGGCATCCCCGTCCAGCAACAATTAAGCCTGGCGCGTGGGCGCGCCGGTCCGGTGGACCGGGAAATGGTGGAGGAGGTCGTACGAACCGTGTTGACAACCATGAGCGGCGACCTCACGTCGACCGAAACCTCTTTGCTGCACGAGGTCGAGGCGTTGGGCCGCACCATCTCGGCCGCGAAGCAGGAAATCGCGGCCTTGCGCGTCGACGACATCAAGGACGAGCATATTCCGTTCGCGACCGACGAACTGGACGCGATCGTGGAACACACGGCGGGCGCGACCAACGCCATTCTCGAAAGTTGCGAGATCATGGAGGAGGTCGCGACCACCGTGCCGGCGGAGGCGGCGGCCAAATTGTCCGACGCGGTCACCAAAATCTACGAGGCCTGTAGTTTCCAGGACATCACGGGACAGCGCATCACCAAGGTGGTCGCGACGCTGAAAACGATCGAGGCCAAGGTGGCGCAGATCGTCGAAACCTTTGGCGCGCAGGGCGGCTCCATCCCAATGCCGGCCGCGCCCAAAGCGTCGCCTGAAGACGAATTGCTGAATGGACCGCAATTGCCGTCGAACGCGATGGACCAGTCCGATATCGACAAACTGCTGGCCAGTTTCTGAACCGCGATGGCCGCCGGCGGCAAAGCATGGGTCTGGGCGTGACGGCGAACCGTTGGATCGCCGCCGCTCTCGCCTGTGTCCCGCTCCTGACGGGCGAGGCGGCCGCGAAGGGCGCGGAAATCAAGGTCTCCGTCGAGGAAAGCGCGGGCGCGGCGCGCGTATGGATCGACGCGCCCGGGTATTACTACTCGATTCGCCGGGAGGGCGACCGGCTGATGGTGTGGTTCACCGTCCCGCCGGTGCTGGCCACCCTGCCCAAACCGCCGCGCAATGTGCTGGCGATCGAGGCCGTGCCGGGCGGTATCGGCCTGACCTTGCCGCCGGGCGCCGTGGCGCGAAACCGCCGCACCGGCGGGCGCATCGCGATCGACATCGACGACCCGCCGAAACCCCCGGCCGAGGCGGGAAAACCCGCGCCAGAGCCGGAGCACAGGCGGGACCCGAAGCCGGTGGCTGAGACGCCCCCACCCGCGACTCCCTTGGCGTCCCCCGTGACCTCCCCTTTGGCGGCGTCCATCGCGCCGCCGCCCGAAGCGCCGGCCGCTCCCGAGCCGCCGCTGCCGCTTCCGCCGCCCGCGCCGCCGCCCGTGCCGGCCAGCGCCCAGACGGAAACCGGGCCGCCGGTGCTGACGCCGGTCCCACCGGATCCCCCCGCGAAACCGCCGGACCCGCCGCCCCCGAAGATCGAACCGGCGAAAGTGGGGCCGCCGCCCGCCGAACAGCGCGCGGCCGCCGCGCCGCAACCGCCGGACACCATGGCAGCCCCTTCCGCGCCCGACCTATCCGCGCCCCCGGACCAGGCGCCGGGCGAGAAAACCGCGGGAGGGCCGGTCGCGCCGCTGGAGCCAGAGCAGGCCTGGCCGGCGGTCCGCGGCGTCCCCCCATCCGGTCCCGTCGCGCTGATCGCGACCAAGACCCGCCCGCCCCCCGGCCTGACCGGCCCGGCGTTGCGCGTGCCATTCGGCGAACCCGTTGGCGCCGCTTTGTTCGCGCGCGGCCCCCATACCTATGTGGTGTTCGACGAGCGGC
>CANJJS010000146.1 GCA_947474705.1 Acetobacteraceae bacterium
CTCGACCGCATTACCCACCACTGCGACATCCTGGAAACCGGGAACGATTCCTTCCGCTTCAAGCAGCGCAAAAAACAAACGAAATCGGGCTGACCAACTGGAAACTTTTGGGCGCTGTGACCTGGAAACTATTCAACGCTGATTGACATCAACGCGCGCGACCGGATCGGGAAGGGCCCCTGGGTTAACTTTAAAGGCGAGACCGTCGCCACCGGCGTCGACGATCTGCACAGCGACAAGAACAAACTGAGCACCGAGACCTCGCTGACCGAACGCGGCGCGATGATCGCCGGACGCGGCTGGAACCCGAACTGGCACGACGTGCTGACGGGTTCGACGGCGGATGGCCGCGCGTTCCCGCCGGCCGAGGACCGGACCTGCCGCAACTGGACCAGTTCCACCAAGGGCGCGGCGATGGTGGGTCATATCGATCGCAAAGGGTTGCGCGACGACGCTGAGTCGAAGTCCTGGAACACGTCGCATCCTTCGCGCGGTCCCGATGGCGGTTGCAGCCAGTCGGATCTGAAGGGCACCGGCGGCAACGGGTTGTTCTACTGCTTCGCGGCGAACTGATCCGACTCGCGTAAGCTCGCCCATGGGACATCCCATGGGCGAGCGCACCGCCCGCGAACGTCAAGGCCGCCGAAGGGTGGCCATACACGCCTTCGGGTCATCGATTTTGGTAAAGTCGTGACGCGCCGGCCTCCGCCGGCGATGCCCCCGCGGACGATGACCAGCCGGATAGCTCCGCCAAACGTCCCCGCCGGTTGCGATGCCCCGCGCCACCGCGGGCGAAAACACCGAAAGTTCGAGATACTTCGAATCATTCCGCGACCGCCGGGAATTATCCCGCGTCTCATCCGTCCAATGAATTAGTCACACGGAATGGGAGCCCACGGATATGAGAAACCGGCACATCGCGATAGCGGGGATTGGTGCCCTCGCCATATCCCTGACCGTTTTCGGCGCACCCGCCTTGGCGGCCCCGATCGTCGATGCCGCGAACGATTTCATCCCCAGTTTCACGGGCACCCAGACCGGCGACCTGGACGTGCTGTCCGCCGCCGCGGTCTATGACGGGACATACTTCCACCTCAGCGCGACAATGGCCGCGACGATCGGCACCGGCGCCAACACACGTTATGTCTGGGGCTTCGACCGAGGGGCGGGGACCGCGCGGTTCGGCGCCATCGCGACGGGCGTCATTTTCGATTCCGTGGTGATCGTGACCGTTGGCACGCCGGGCGCGACCGTCAACCGGCTTGTCGGCGGCGGCAGTACAACATTGGGGGCCGCGGCCGTGACCATTTCCGGCGCCAGCATCCTGGTCGATGTCCCGGTCTCGGAACTCCCATCGCAAGGCTTCGCGGCGGAGAACTACGGCATCAACCTCTGGCCGCGCGAGAACAACAGCTCCATTATCGGTAACGCTCAGATCTCCGACTTCGCGCCGGATAATTCCTTGTTCCTTGCTTCGATCCCCGAGCCCGCCTCGATCGCGCTTCTGGGCTTTTCCCTGAGCGGCCTCGCGGTGGCGCGCCGCCGCGGGACCCGGAAAGGGTAAGCGCGCGCGGCCCGGACCGGTTTCCCGGCGGCGATGTCCTCGACCGGCATCGCCGCCGCGGCAGACGCGTCCAATTGCCGCAGAAGGAATATTATGTTAAATCGTCTCCCAGAACGTCCCGCCGCCGCGACACGACGGTCAGCAGACCAAGCGCGACGGCGAGCAACGCGAGAGACCCAGGTTCGGGAACATCGGAGAAAGGAAGGAAGCTGACCGTCGAACCCACGACGTCAAGGCCGCCGGCGTAACCGTTTGTGCCCGCGCCAGCGGAACCCAGGCAATCGGCGGCGTTTATGGTGTTGTTGTCCATCGTGACGGCGGCGGTTTCCGCCAAGGCCCTGCCGCAACCAATCGAGGCCGCGTGATTTAACGTAATGCTCGCCGGCGCGAGGATATTCCCCGCGAAAGATGTCGTGGTATCGAGGGTCGCGGAGCTTCCGACATCCCAATAAATGCCCGCGCCAGCGCCTGTGTTGATGACGCGAACCACCGAGCCCGGCGATGTGATGAATGTGCTCGGCATCAGAAAAACCCAGCCGGCATTGGCGTTTCCCTGGCCGTTCAGTGTGACCGTTCCCGTCAGATTGCTGACCCCCGCGGGAACCGTATAGACGCCCGGAGAAAGAACAAGGCCCGCCAAATCCGCGGGTAACGTCGTCCCTGGGCCCAGGCCGCCAAGATGAGTGAGCGCGCTAACGAGTTCGCTTTGAGCCGCGATCCCGACCGGATCGATCCCACTGCGATAGGTTCCGGTGATGGAGATGGTTCCCGCGCCGGTGATCGCGGTACCTGGAGCAACCCCTACATTGCCGTTGATGGTGGTCGCTCCGGTATTGGTGACCGTGGAAGCCCCCAGAACCGCGAAGCCTGTCAGATTCGGCCCCAATAATGGCGTGGCCGATCCCTGGGATGGGCTCCATAAAAGGGCCAGGAGCGGGACGACGGCGATCGATCGGATTATCGGAAACGGAAAACTGGCCGCTGGTTGCATATCGATGCACCCGATTTAAAGCGAGGCGGCGTTATATTTGGAGGCGACACGGGCCGGTATCCTCGGAAAATACCTACAGGGTCGTGTTTTCACCATTGAGACCAGTATCTGGCGAGCGCCACCCGCGCGGCGTCACGAGGCGGACACCGCCGCCGGATTTGAAAAAAAGTCTCGCCGCCGGCACGGGTCGGATGGGTATCGGGGGGGACGCGCTGTCCCGCCGCTCAGATTGGCGCGATGTCCAGGACCATGCCGTCGTACCCCGCCTCGATGCCCGGCGGCAGGTTCGCGCGCAGCCAGGCCCAGTCCATGTCGCCGCCCATATGGGTCAGCACCGTCCGCCGAGGTTTGATCCGGGCAACCCATTCGAAGACTTTCGGCAGGTTCGCGTGGGTCCAATGGTGGTCGTGGCGAAGGAAGCAGCCGACAACCCAGGTGTCGACACCTTCCAGGATGCCCAACGCCGTTTCATTCAGGCCGGTGACGTCGGTGGAATAACCGAACCCGCCGCTGCGCAGCCCCAAACTCTCGATGCGGCCATGCTCCTGGGTGAAGACCTGAAGCGAGAAATCGAGGATATGGGCCACCTCGCCAGGCACGACGGGACGGGCTTCCAGCACGGGCCGGTAGAAACCCCTGCCCTCCCACGGTGCGAACACATAGGCGAAGCGGCGGATGATTTCGTCCAGCGTGCGTTGGGTGGCGAAGGCGTCCAGCGGCTTCTGGGCCAGGCGGTTCAACGCGCGGACCTCGTCGATGCCGGCGATGTGGTCGGCATGGGCGTGGGTGAACAGCACCGCGTCGGCGCCGGGCAGCCGGTTGTCGAGAAACTGCGCCCGCATATCGGGCGAGCAATCGATCAGAAGTCGTTGATTTGTTTCGCTTTCCAGGAGGATGCTGGAACGTGTCCGGCGGTTCTTCCGCTCCAGGGGATCGCAGACACCCCAATCGCCCGCCCCGTCCGGACCGCCGATCGCCGGCACGCCGGCGGAGCCTCCGGTTCCGAGCAGGGTTACCCGCATGCGGTCTTCGGAAACAACCGCCGGAAGTTGGCGGTGGTGAGGGCCGCGATTTCGGTGGGCGTCATGCCGTGGATTTCTCCCAGCACCTTCGCGGTAAACCGAACATGGCCCGGTTCATTGCGCTTACCCCGGAACGGCACCGGCGCGAGGTAGGGAGAATCCGTTTCCACCAACAGCCGGTCCAGCGGAATATCGCGCGCGATGTCCCTGACTTCATTGGATTTTGGGAAGGTAAGAATACCGGAAAAACTGAGATAGCCGCCGAGTTCCAGCGCCGCTTCGGCCAGGCCGCGCCCGGAGCTGAAGCAATGCAACAGGAAGGCGAAGGCCCCTCCCCGGTCTGTTTCCTCCCGCAGGATGGAAGCGATGTCGTCGTCGGCGTCGCGGGCGTGGATGGCCAGCGGCACGCCGGAGACCTGCGCGGCCCGGATATGCGCCCGGAAATTCTCCGCCTGAACGTCGCGCGGCGCTTTGTCGTAAAAGTAATCGAGCCCGGACTCGCCGATGCCGATGACCCGCGGATGTTCGGTCATGGCCCGCAGCGCGTCGGGCGTGGGGATTGGCGCCTCCGCGGCGTGGTGCGGGTGGACTCCGACGGTGCACCAAAGATCCGGCCAGGCCTCCGTCAGCGGCACGATCTTTTCCGATTGGGCCATGGTGGTGCCGATGGTGACGAGCTCGCCCACCCCGGCGGCATGGGCCCGCGCCAGCACCTCCGGCAGTTCCATCGGCGTGTAGTAATCGAGGTGGCAGTGGGAATCGATCAGCATCAGGCGGCGGGCTCGACATAACGCGGGAAGACGCCACGCGGCGCGGGCAGATGGATGCCGTCCGCCAGAGGCGCCGACAGCGCCGCGATGTCGCGGGCGTGTTCGGGAACTCCCAATTGTTCCAGCATGTTGGCCATCGATGCGGGCATGAAGGGTTGCAGCATGGTCGCGACCGCGCGGATCGTGTCGACCAGGACCCGCAGCACCTCGCCCATGCGGACCTTATCGGTTTTGTTGAGCGCCCATGGCGCCTGACGGTCGATGTAACCGTTGGCGGCGCGAATGACTTTCCAGATTTCTTCCAATGCCTCGTGAAAGGTCTGGCGGTCCATGCAGGCGCGCACAGCGTCCGGTAACCCATTGGCCGCGTTGAGAAGTCCCAGGTCGTCCTCGGTCAACGCGCCCCGGGCCGGCAATACGCCGCCCAGATTGCGGGCGATCAGCGACAGCGACCGTTGCGCGAGATTCCCAAGATCGTTCGCCAGTTCGACATTGATGCGGCTGACGATGGCGGGGTGGCTCATCGATCCATCCGCGCCGAACGGCTTCTCGCGCAGCAGGAAATAGCGGATCTGGTCCAGCCCGTAGGTCTCGACCAGTTTGCGAGGTTCTATGACGTTGCCCAAGGATTTGCTCATCTTTTCGCCCTCGACGACCCACCAGCCGTGCGAGGAGATGCGCTTCGGCACCGGGATGCCCGCCGCCATCAGGAAGGCCGGCCAATAGACCGCGTGGAACCGGATGATGTCCTTGCCCACGACATGGGCGTCGGCCGGCCAGAAACGCCAGCGCGCCGCGTCCTCGTCCGGGAAACCGCAGGCGGTGATGTAGTTGGTCAGCGCGTCGAGCCAGACATACATCACATGGCCCGGCGCGCCGGGCACCGGGATGCCCCAGTTGAAGGTCGTGCGGCTGACCGAGAGGTCGTGCAGGCCGCCTTTGACGAAGCTCAGCACCTCGTTCCGGCGGGAGGTTGGGGCGATGAAATCGGGGTTATTTTCGTATAATTCCAGTAGCTTATCCTGCCAGGCGGAGAGCCGGAAGAAATAGGACGGTTCCCTCACCCATTCCACCGGCGCCCCGGACGGCGCGGTCTTCTTGCCGTCGGGCGCGGTGGTCAGTTCGCTCTCGTCGTAGAAGGCTTCGTCGCGAACGGCGTACCAGCCTTCGTAATGGCCCAGATAGATGTTCCCGGAGGCGGCGATGCGGCGCCACAGCTCCTGGCAGGACTGCTTGTGGCGTTCTTCGGTTGTGCGGATCCAGTCGTCGTTGGACACGCCCATCGCTTGCGTCATGTCCTGGAAATCCGCCGACACCTTGTCCGCGAAGGCCTGAGGGGTCAGGCCCGCGGCGGCGGCGGCCTGCTCGACCTTCTGCCCGTGCTCGTCGGTGCCGGTCAGGAAGAAGACGTCGTGCCCGTCCATGCGCTTGAACCGCGCCAGCGTGTCGGTCGCGATCGAGGTGTAGGCGTGCCCGATATGCGGCGCGCCGTTCACGTAATAGATGGGGGTCGTGATATAAAAGGCCGATTTCATGTCGTTCTTCCGGTCAGCATTCCCACGCAGGAAACAAGCGCCTGGCGTTTGTCCAGGGCGAACCTCTCGGTTTCGTCCTGAAGCCTGAGCAGCCCCTGCCACAGCTCCGCCCATGCTTCAAGCGGACGGAGCGCCGCCAGCCGTTGCTGCTCCGGGTCCGCCCGCCCGCGCACGGTATCGCGCACCATCGCCGAGATGCCCGCGATGAGCTGGTCGGTGAACAGGCGGAACCCGTTTTCGTTCCGGCCCAGCGCATCCGCCACCTCGTGCCCCCGGCTGGGCGGCAGGTCGGGCAGCGCCGCCAGCAGTCCATCGACCAGGGCCGCGACGGCGATCCCGTCGTCCTCCGCCATCGACAAAGCCCGCCCGATCGACCCTTCCGCCAGCGTGACCAGCCGGTCGCGGTCGTCCGGGCTCAGGTCGGGCCGGTATTCCCCCAGCAGCCGTGCCATGACCGGGTCCGGAAGGGCGGTCAGGCGCAGATCGCGGCAGCGGGAACGGATGGTCGGCAGCAACCGTCCCGGCGCGGAACAAACCAGGATCAGGACGGCGCGGGCGGGCGGCTCCTCCAATATTTTAAGCAGCGCGTTGGCGGAGGCGGCGTTCATGTCCTCGGCCCCGTCGACGATGGCGACCCGCCAGCCGCCTTCCGCCGGGGTGAGCGCCATGAACCCGTTGATCTTGCGGATGTCGGCCACGGCGATATCGCGCTTCAGGCGCTTTGTCTTTTCGTCGATCGCGCGTTCCACGGTCATGATGTCGGCGTGCCCGCCCGCCATGACCCGGCGGAACACGGGGTGCGAGGGTTCCATCGCCAGCGTGTCCCCCTCCCCGCCCGCCAGCAGGCGCCGCGCGAACCGGAACGCCAGGGTGGCCTTGCCAATGCCCTCGGGTCCGGAAATCAGCCAGGCATGGTGCATCCGGCGCAGGCGGATGGCGTCCAGCATCGCCCGCTCGGCCGCCTCGTGGCCCAGCAGCAGGGGATTGGCGCGCGGCTCGGGGACTGACATGCCGCATCATACCGCGCCCGATGCCGATTGCCACTCGGGAGCGGACCGCCGGCCCGCCGGGTCTGGGCTGTCCGGCGAAAATTCCCGGCCGGGGGGACGAAAATTAACGGTTTATTTGTACTTTTGACCGTCAATGGCGGCGCTCACCCCAAAACGAGGCGCCCCATGACCCAGCCAGATACGGAAAGTTCCGCCAACGCGCTCCAACGTCTCGAAGCCGCCTCGTTCGGAGAATTGCTGGCGCTGGTCGAGCGCATGGGGCCGAACCGTGGCGACCGGCAGGTCATCGGCCTTTATCGCACCTGGATCGCCTTGCAGGGCACGGGCGCGCGGCAGTTGCATGCGGCCTGGTTCAATCTGGGCGCGGAGTATAACCACGCCGGCGACATCGACGGCGCCATCGCCGCTTATCGCACCTCTCTGGCGCTGAGGCCGGGGTTCGCGCCGGCGGCGATCAATCTCGGCCTGTTGCAGGAGCGGCGGGGCGACAGCCAGGGGGCGCTGGCGGTGTGGGCGGAGGCGCTGCAACCGGACGACGCGCGGGTCGCGCTGATCAATCAGCGGGCCCGGCTGCTGGAACAACTGGGATCGCTGGCGGACGCGGAGACCGCGCTGCGCGCCAGCCTGACCATCCAGCCCATGCAACCCGACGCGATCCAGCACTGGCTGCATATCCGGCAGAAAATGTGCGCCTGGCCGGTGTTGAGCGATGCCATACCGGGCCTTGGCGCCGCCGAGCTCATGGACAGTTGCGGCCCGCTCGCGGCGCTGGCGCTGACCGACAAGGTGGCCGAGCAGGCCCGCATCGCCGGCACCTGGATCCAGCGGAAAATCCCGCCCGCCCCGGAACATCTGGCCCCGCCGGAGGGATACCGGCACGACCGGATCCGGCTGGGCTATCTGTCGTCCGATTTCTGCCGCCATGCCATGAGCTATCTTATCGCGGAACTGTTCGAACGGCACGACCGCGCCCGCTTCGAGATCCATGGCTACTGCACCAGCCCGGAGGACAACAGCGACATCCGCAGGCGCGTGATCGCGGCCTTCGACCATTTCACGATCGTCAAGGACATGTCCGACGAGGCCGCGGCGCGGGCCATCCGCGCCGACGAGATCGACATTCTCATCGATCTGAACGGACTGACCACCGGCTCCCGCCTGCATATTCTGCGCTGGCGGCCGGCGCCGGTGCAGGCGACCTATCTCGGCTTCATCGGGCCGGTGCCGATGCCGGAGCTGGATTTCCTGCTGTGCGACGAGTTTGTCGTCCCGCCGGCCTTCTCCGCGCTCTATCAGCCGCGTCCTTTATATGTCGCGCCGAATTACCAGGCCAACGACCGCAAGCGGGAGATCGGCGGGCCCGTCACGCGCGCCATGGCGGGCCTGCCAGAGGACAAATTCGTCTTCTGCTGCTTCTCCAACCACTACAAGATCACCGAGGCGATGTTCGGCGCCTGGATGGACATTCTGCGCCGCGTCGAGAACTCGGTCCTGTGGCTGGTCGCCGACAACACCTGGTCGTGCAACAACCTGCGCATGCGCGCGATGATCGCGGGTGTGGAGCCCGCCCGGCTGTTGTTCGCGGGCCGCGTCGATCCGGCCGAGTATATGGCGCGCCTCGCGTTGCCGGACCTGTTCCTGGACACATCGCCGTATAACGCCGGCACGATCGCCTCCGACGCGATCCGCATGGGGTTGCCGATGGTCACTTTGGCGGGCGAGAGCTTCGCCTCCCGCATGGCGGGCCGGTTGCTTCAGGCGATCGGGGCGGCGCCGGGGATCGCGGAGACGCTGGAGAGCTACACCGAAATCGCGGTCGCTTTGGCGACCCGGCCCGAGGTGCTGGCGCAGTACCGGACTTTGTTCACCGAGGCCAACTGGGCCTCGACCATCGGCGATATCGCCACCTTCACCCGCCACTACGAGGACTCCTTGCTCCAGATCGCGCGCCGCGCGCCCGAAAACACAGCGCCCAGAGACATCGTGGACACAGCGGCACGCGACATGGCGCCCAGGGACACAACGACCGGCGACATGGCGCCCAGGGACACAATGACCGGCGACATGGCGCCCAGGGACACAATGACCGGCGACATGGCGCCGGAAACAGCCAAGGCGCGCGAGCTGGCGGTGGAAATGGTCTGACCCCGGCGGTTCGATGGCCGACACCGATCCCAATCCGCTGGTCGGCGGCTTTTATCGCGTCGACCTGGCGCAGCCGTTACCGGAAGCCGCCGGCGGTCTCTCCGCCTTCGCGGCCATCGACCGGCGCGGCAATCGCGCGCCCGCGATGGCCATCCGCGCGGACCGGCGCGCCCCCGTCCGAAACCGCGCTTTGCAAACCCTGACCACGCATATCGACGGCATGCTCTCGCCGCTGGCCCATGGTCCCGGACCGGATGTTGGCGGCGAGGCCGGGTGGTACGTGATCTGCGAAGCGCCCATCGGACGGCCTTTGTCGGCCAGTCCTCGGCCCTGGTCCGAAGGCGCGCTGATCGACCTCGTCCTGCGCCCCGCCGCTTACGCGCTGGAACAATTGCGCGAGCACGGCCTAACCCACCGCGCGATCCGCCCCGGCAACGTCTTCCAGGCCGCCCCCAACCGCCCCGTCACCCTTGGCGCCGCCTGGGCGGCCCCGCCCGCCATGCACCAGCCGGCGGTTTTCGAAACCGCCTATGCCGCGATGTGCATCCCCACCGGACGCGGCGACGGCACCATCGCCGACGATGTCTATGC
>CANJJS010000147.1 GCA_947474705.1 Acetobacteraceae bacterium
GAAGACCCCGAGGTCTACCGCAAAATCTGGGACGACTTCATCGCCCATATCTCCAAGGTCACCGGCAAGAAGGTCATCTTCTTCCCCGTCCAGTCCAACGCCGCGCAGATCGAGGCGATGCGCGCCGGCCGGCTCCACATCGCGGGCTTCAACACCGGATCGGTGCCGCTGGCGGTGAACTGCGCCGGCTTCGCCCCCTTCGCGATGATGGCGTCGAAACAGGACGAATTCGGCTACGAGATGGAAATCATCGTCCAGGCCAACGGCCCGATCCAGAAGATCGAGGACCTGAAGGGCAAAACCATCGCCTTCACCGACCCCAACTCGAATTCCGGTTTCAAGGCCCCCTCGGCGATACTGAAGGCGCAATTCGGCCTCCAGGCGGAAAAGGATTTCAAGACCGCGTTTTCGGGCAAACACGACAACTCCATCATCGGGGTCGCCAATCGGGATTACGACGCCGCGGCGGTCGCCAATTCCGTGCGCAAACGCATGGCCGCGCGCAACGCGGTCGATGGGTCGAAGCTGCGCGTGATTTACACCTCGCAAACCTTCCCCACGACCGGATACGGACTGGCCCATAACCTGAAACCGGAGCTGGCGGCGAAGATCAAGCAGGCGTTCTTTACGTATAAGTGGGAAGGCACCGCCCTCGCCGAGGAATTCGGCAAGACCGCCCCACCCCAGGAAAAATTCATGCCCATTTCCTACAAAACCACCTGGGCCGTCGTACGCGACATCGATACCGCGATGGGGGTGTCCTACACCTGCAAGTGAATCGCGCGCGGGTCCTCCCCGATCTTTTGTCCCCCCTGGGATTCGGCCGGGACCCGCGCTATCGACCCGCCCATGTTATCCATCGCCGGCTTAACCAAACGCTACAGCGGCAAACACGCCGCCCAAAGCGAACCCGCGCTCAGCGGTGTCGATCTGATCGTGCCCAAAGGGCAGTTGATGGCGCTGATCGGCCCCTCCGGCGCCGGCAAGTCGACGCTGATCCGCTGCGTCAACCGCCTGGTCGAACCGACCATGGGCCGGATCGTGCTCGACGGCCAGGAGGTCACCGGCACGGGGCGGACCGTGCTGCGCCACGCCCGCCGCCGCATGGGCATGATCTTCCAGGAATACGCCCTGATCGAGCGGCTCACCGTCATGGAAAACGTCCTCTCCGGGCGGCTGGGCTATGTCGGCTTCTTCGCCTCCTGGTCGCGCCGCTTTCCGCGCGCCGACATCGCCGAGGCGTTCCGGCTGCTGGACCGCGTCGGCCTGAAGGGCATGGAAGACAAACGGGCAGACGAACTCTCCGGCGGGCAGCGCCAACGAGTCGGCATCTGCCGCGCCTTGATCCAGAACCCGGCGCTGCTGCTGGTGGACGAGCCCACCGCCAGCCTGGACCCGAAAACCTCGCGCCAGATCATGCGCCTTTTGGTGGAACTCTGCGCGGAGCGCGACCTCGCCGCGATCGTCAACATCCACGACGTCGCGCTGGCCCAGATGTTTGTGCCGCGGATCGTCGGCCTGCGCGCGGGGCGTGTGGTCTTCGACGGCCCGCCGGACGCGCTGACGCCGGAAACTCTTACATCGATCTACGGCGAGGAAGACTGGTCCGCAACCATCCGGCCCGTGGAAGACGACGCGGATGAGTGAGACCTGGTCCCCTCCCCCGGCGATCCGCAACCCGTGGTTGCGTTACGGCCTGTATCTCGGCGCGGCGGTGTATCTCAGCCTCGCGCTCGGCACCCTGCATTTGAACTGGGCGCGCCTCGCCGAGGGCCTGGATCGCGGCTGGGCGTTCGTCTCCGCCTTCGGCCACCCGGATATTTCCAAACACTGGCGCGAGATTTGGGAAGGCTTCGTGGAAAGCCTGACCATGACCGTGGTCGCCACCGCGCTTGGCATCCTGATCTCGCTGCCGGTTGGGCTGGGCGCGGCGCGCAACCTGGCGCCGATGCCGCTCTATCTGCTGTGCCGTGGCATTGTCGCGATCTCCCGCACCTTCCCGGAAATCATCGTCGCCATCCTGTTCGTGAAAATGTTCGGCTTCGGGCCGCTGGCCGGCGTCGCCACGCTGGCCTTCGCCACCATCGGCTTCATGGCGAAACTGCTGGCCGAGGACATCGAGGACATCGACCCTCGCCAGGTCGAGGCCATCCGCGCGACCGGCGCCGGCCCCTTCCAGGTGCTCAACTACGCCGTGCAACCCCAGGTCATGGCGCGGTTCATCGGCCTGTCGGTGTATCGCCTGGACATCAATTTCCGCGAGAGCGCGGTCATCGGCATCGTCGGCGCGGGCGGGATCGGGGCGACGCTCAACACCTCGTTCGAACGTTACGAGTTCGACACCGCCGCCGCGATCCTTCTGACGATTATCGGGATCGTCATGGCGACCGAGTATTTTTCCAGTGTCGTGCGCGAGCGGTTGCGCTGATGCCCTCTTTTCCCGGCGATGTCTGGCGGCGGCGGACGCCGGCGAAATCACTGGCGGTCTGGGCGTGCTGGCTGGCGGCGGTGCTACTGATCGTCCAGTGCTGGACCATTCTGAACGAAAACACGATCTGGGAGTTCGTCTACGATGCGCCAGCCCAGGCCGGGGATTTGCTTGGAAGAATGTTCCCGCCGCGGTGGTCGGTACTGCCCTCTTTGTGGCAACCGATCTGGGACACGATCAACATGGCCACCTTGGGAACCTTGCTCGGGATCCTGATCGGTGTCCCCGTGGCGTTTCTGGCGGCGCGGAACACGACGCCAAGCGTGGCGGTGGCGCGGCCGCTGGCGCTGATGGCGATCGTGTCGTCGCGGTCCATCAACGCGCTGATCTGGGCTTTGCTTTTGGTGACAGTGCTTGGGCCCGGCGTTCTCGCGGGGATCATCGCGATCGGGCTGCGGTCCATCGGGTTCGTGGGGAAGCTGCTTTACGAGGCCATCGAGGAAGTCGACGCGAAGCAGGTTGAGGCGATCGAGGCGACCGGTGCCTCGGGCGCGCAACGCCTGATTTTCGCCATTGTGCCGCAGATCATGCCGGCTTTCGCGGGGATCGCGGTGTATCGCTGGGACATCAATATCCGGGAGTCGGCGGTGCTCGGCCTGGTTGGCGCGGGCGGGATCGGGTTGCAGTTGAACGCGAGCGTCTCGCGCCTGGCCTGGCCGGAGGTGACCGTCATCTTCGCGGCCATTTTGGTCACGGTGTTCGCGTCGGAGTGGGTGTCGGCGCAGGTGCGCAAGCGGATTATTTGATTGGCCGTCGCCGCGCGAGCCAGGCCGCCGCGACCAGCGCGGCGGCGGCGGCCACCGAGGGAACCGCGAACCCGCCGGTCACATCGGACAGCACGCCCGCCACCGCCGGTCCGGCGATCTGGCCCGCGCCGAAGGCTCCGGTCATCGCCGCCATGACGCGGCGTGTATCGCCGCGCGCCAGTTCGCGAGCGCGCATCAGGCCCATCGCCGTCAACCCCATGAAGGTGCCGCCGACCAGGATCGCCGCGAGACCGATTCCCGCGTTCGTGGGCCAGGCGACGGCGGAGATCACCCCCACGGCTTCGGTCAGCGCGGCGGCGGCGAAGCCCGTGGCCACGCCGAAACGGCGGCCGATCGCGCTCCAGAGAAAGACCGATGGCGCGGCGGAAAGGCCCGCGACGACCCAGATCGCGGGCTCCAACGGCCGGATCGCGGGGGTGGCACGGACGATGGCGACGAGGAACGTGGCGGTGACGACATAGCCGAAGCCGAACAGGCCGTAAGCAATCGTCATGCGGCGCAGTTGGGGATCGGCCGGTCCCGAGACCGCGGTCCCAACGGCCGGTGGAGGATCGCCGGCGGCGGGGACCAGCCAGGCGACGGCGAGCGCCGCGGCCAGGGAGAGCGCGCCGCTCGCCAGCCACATCGCGCGCCAGTCGAACCCCAAAGAGAGTTGGGTGGCGACGATCGCGCCGGAGGCGGCCATGCCGAGGCCGACTCCGGCGAAGTGCAGCGATGCCAGACCGGACCGTCCCGCCGCCGCCAGGCGATCGAGGACCAGGGCCGAGGCGAGGATAAGCGCCCCGGCGCTGGCGATGCCGCCGAAGAAGCGGAACAGTCCAAGGAGGAGGAGCGCGTCGAAGGTGCCCATCGCGGCGGTGGTCAGCGCGCCACAACCCAAAGCGCCCAGCAGCCAGGCACGGCGCGATCCGGGCAGGCGGGCGCGGGTCACGGCCAGGGCGCCCAGCAAATACCCGGCGAAGTTGGCGGAGGCGATGAGGCCGGCGGCGGTTTTGCCGAAACCCAGCGCCTCCTGCATCGGCGGCAGGATCGGTGTGTAGACGAAGCGGCCGATGCCGATGCCGGCGGCCATGGCGGCGCATCCGCCAAGGGCCAGAAGAAGGGGGGACGCGGGCTTGTTCATGCGAGCGGGGTAGCGTGCCGCCGTATTCCCGGCAAACGATTGGATTCGATATAAGCGATCGTCTTTGGAGATAGGCGCATGGAATCGGCCGATCTGCGTGTGTTCGAGGCCGTGGCGCGCACGGGCGGGATGAACCGCGCCGCCGCCGAACTGAACACGGTGCAATCCAACGTCACCGCGCGGATCCGCGCGTTGGAGACGGAACTGTCGGCGCGGCTGTTCGACCGGCACAGCCGCGGGGTCGCGCTGACTCCGGCGGGCGAGCGGTTATTGCCCTATGCCCGTCGTATCGCGTGGTTGCTGGCCGACGCGGCGCGGGCCGCGCGCGACGATGGCGAACCCCGGGGGCCGTTGACGATCGGGTCGCTGGAAACCACGGCGGCGCTGCGTTTGTCGCCGTTGTTCGCGCGGTTCGCGCGGGCCTGCCCGGAAGTCGATCTGGCCATCCGTCCCGGCACGACGGCGGAGTTGATCGCGGCGGTGCTGGACCGGCGGCTGGAGGGGGCCTTCGTTTGCGGGCCGGTCGCGCATGCCTCGTTGATCGAACGGGAGATGTTCCGGGAGGAACTGGCGGTATTGGCGGCGCCGGGGGTGGAGTCGCAGGGCGCGGCGACTCAGGGCGGTTTCGCGCGGATCGTGGTGTTGCGCGCGGGCTGTTCGTATCGCCAGAAGCTGGAGGATCTGCTGGCGCGACGCGGGGTGGCGGTGCCTCGGACGATGGAGTTTGGGACGTTAGAGGCGATTTTTGGGTGTGTGTCCGCCGGTCTGGGGATCACGCTGCTGCCGCGCGCCTTGATCGGGCCGGTCTGGCGGGCCGGCCGGGTCAGCCTGCACGCGCTGCCGCCGGAGGAAGCCATGGTGAGCACGGTGTTCGTCCACCGGCGGGAGGCGCATTTGTCCAGCGCCTTGCGGGCGTTTTTGGAGATGGCGCGGCCGGGAGACGGGTTCGGCGAGGCTCCCCGGACGGCGGCCCCGGCCTGACCCGGCGCCGGTGTGGGCGGACACGGCAGCGGAACGGATCGCCGAACAAGCGGTGGCGGGCCGGGGTTTCGCGCCGGTCCGGCTATGGCGCGGTCCCCGCGAGAACGTCGGAGAATTCCACGGGCGCGCCGTTCAACGCCGTCGGCGGGTTGCCGCTGGGCGGAAAACGCCAAAGCGTGCCTTCCCATTTTCCGAAATTGAACGCGCCGTTCGGCAGGCCGTGATAGGTGTTGTACCACTGGATCCGGTCGGCGGCGTAGACCGTCGCGTTGGTATAAATCGCCAGGGCGCCCATCAGATATTTCCCATCGGCGGTGGTGCCGGCGTTGTTCTGCTCGGTATTCGCGGCCGCGCAGGAATAGACCACCATGTCCTTCACCTTGTCCTTGATCGCGGCCCAGCGATGGACGTTGCTGTGTAAGACGCAGTCGCGGCCGAGTTCCAGGCCCATCCCGCCGGCGTCCATGCTTACGCCCGCGTTGACATTCTCCCCGGCGAAACCGTGGCAAAAGACGAACATCGTATCGATCCGGCCGCCCGCCGCGCTGGCCGCGCCCTTGATCTGGTGAAACAGGCTCGAACTTATGGTGTGTTCGTCGACATTGACGATGGAGAGCCGGGGGCGCGCGGGTACGCCGCCCTCGAGCCGACGGTCGCGAAGAGCCAGATACTTGTACATGACAGCCGCCTCCATTCACATTTCGATATATGAGTCGATTTTCGGTCTTCGCGGGAAATTTCGATCCCACGCACGAAGAATGATACGATTCGATAGAGAAAGCAATCGTGAAATGCGCCGCCGCCCCCAACGCGGGCCGCGGCCTTCCCATCGAGGCTTTGCTTTGGCTGGCCGGTCCGCGAAAACCGCGCGGGATCAGCTCCCCGCGGCCCGCCACGCGGCGATGCACAGCGCCGTCCATGCGTTCGCGGACAGGTCGGGCGCGTTGTTGTTCGGCGCGAACCGGTCGACATAGCCGCGCATCAGGCCGGGCAGTAAAATCTCCACCGTCCCCGGTGGATGGGTCTCGTCGGCCAGCACCACCCAGAGGAGCCAGTTCTGGCCCAGATCGTTCAACGCGGCGTACAATGGCAGCACTTCTTCGGGGCCGAGCGGCGTTTCGCCGCGCTTCACCACGAAAATCTTCTCGGCGGCCGCCACGTCTTCCATCAGCTTCCGCTTCAGGAAGTTCAGGCGCATCGTCTGCTGCTTCTGGACGGTTTCGAGCGCGATTGACGGCCGGTACTGCCAGGTGTGGTAGGTCATGCCGTAAACGGTGTCCCGGACCACGTATTCCTGATCCACACCCTCGACCCTGACCTCTGTCGTGCCGGGATCGCCCAGCCCGGGGAAGCCGTGGCGGAGACCGCGAACCAGATGAACCATTTCAATGAAAGAGAAGCGCAGCAACCCCAAGGGTTCGACGCCATGCCGGCGCTGGAGCAGGCCGAATTCGCAATTTTCGCCCAGACTTTCGAACCTTGTCATCATCTGGTCGAGCGGCAGTTCCGGGCCCGGACCGGTCCGCTCGCGCGCGGAAACGCGCGACAAACGGAGTTCGCGCAACGAGAATGACAACTCCCGATCGTCGTTCGTGTCCGGGTTCAGATCCTTGGGGCGGCGGAAATCCGGGTGAACGAACAGCAGGCGCACCGGGCCCGGTTTTTCGATCAGTGCGGCGGGCACGTGAAATCCCAGTGTCCCCGGACGGCTCATGGCGATCTGGGCGATGCCCTGATTGCGGACGCCGACCACCATTTTTTGCGACGTCAACACCGGCGGCACCACCATCACGCTGGCGTCGAGTTCCAGAATCAGGTCCTGGCCTGGGCCTGGATTCTCCACCCATAGCTCGCTCGCCTGGCCGGTCATCCAGCGATACCCGGACTCGTCGGCCAACCAGCCGACGCCAAGATGATTGGCCTCGTTTCCAGTGGCGCCAAATGATAAGGTCAGAATCCGTTCGAGGCCTTTCGTCATAAGAAAAGAACTTAAGTCAAATTTTGGCGAAATCCAGCCCTAATCCACACCTGACGCCACGAACCCGCGCGAATGAGCGGCGTTGAGCGGCTATTTATTGAAAAACATATGGTGGCGGCGACCATCATCGTTGCTCACCCGGCGAAACCGGCGCGCGGTTCCCGCCCAGGCGGTCTCCCACGATCGTCCGGACAATGGCATGTTGCCGGGCCGAACCTGGAACACCGAGTCGCCATCATGCTCCACATCGCCAAGCTCGCCGTTGGCGTCAAAGACATCGACCACATCCGCGCGCTGCAGGCGGAGCGGATGCGCACCGGCGGACACCTGCGCCACCGCACCCGCAACTTCCCCCGCCGGGGCGAGGAAGTCCTTGGCGGCGGATCGCTCTATTGGGTGATTTCGGGCTCGATGCTGGCGCGGCAACGTATTCTGGACATCGTCGAGGACGAGCGGGACGACAAAACGCCGTGCACGAGCTTCGTGCTCGACCCCAACCTGGTGCCGCTGATCGGCCGCCCGACACGGCCGTTCCAGGGCTGGCGGTATCTGAACCCGGACGCCGCCCCCGCCGATCTCGATGCCACCGGTCTCGCGCTGGGCGAGGACATGCTCCCGCCGGACATGCGGCGCGATCTGCGCGCCCTGTGCCTGATATAGCGCCTCTCCATCGGGCGGTTCCGCGCGCGGCGATCCTTGACATTATTCCTTTTATCCGGCAATGAAGGGACATTAATCTTTACGCGAGTCTGTTTCAGCGCATGCCGACCCTTTATCCGCCGCTCTACCCGGACTGTCCCGACGCTCCGCTTTTGTCCTATGGCCGCGCCTTCGCCGAGGAAATCGCCCGCTCTCTGCTGGCCGTGGTCTGGCATGGGGACGAGGAGGGGGGCGGCCTTGAAACCGATGTTCAGGCCGCCGCCGCGCTGACCATGCTGGAAGCGTTCCATCCGCGCGACCAGTTGGAGTGCATGATCGCCGCGCAGGGCGTCGCGTGCCACGCGACCATCATGGATTGCTTCCGCCGCGCGATGGACCCGGAGGCCGGGTTCGCGGAAACCGTCAAATCGCGGTCCAACGCCGCGCAACTTATTCGCACTTTTTCGGCGCTGCTGGCCCACATGGAACGGCGCCAGGCGAAACCGCTGCCGCCGCGTCCGAGCCCGGACGGCGCGCCGGACGAGCCGCCGCCTGGCGTCGGCGGGCCGGACACCGCCCCGCCCAGAAAAAGCCGCGCGAAAAAGCCCCTGCCCCCCACCGCGGCGCCGGCGGACGACGCCTGTCCCGCGCCGACGTACGGCGACAATCCCGCGCCGGAGTCCGGCGACAATCCCGCGCCGGAGTCCGGCGACGGCGATCCCGGCGATATCCTGTCGCGCCCGGACGGGACGCCGGGCAGCCTCGCCGCCTACGCGCCGCGGCGGCCGCCGGACGACGGCCATGTACCGGGCGAACCGGCCATCATGATCGCGCTCGCCACCCGTCCCAAACCGTGGCGCCAGATCAATGTCCCGGCGGGCCAGGCGCTGGACGCGCCGGCGGCGGAACCCGCGGCGACGGACGGGACGGCGGCGGATGGGCCACGATTGGACGGGCCCATACCGGACGGGTTGGCGCGGGACGGGTCCCCGCCGGACGCCGCCGCGGACCTGGCCACGCCCCGGCGCCTGGGCGTGCTGAACACGACGGAACGGCTCTTCACTGGCGACGCGCTGGCCCGCTTTGCCTCGGCCCGCCTGGACCCCGGCGCGCCAAAGCCGGATTTTATTTTCGCGGACGAGGAATCGGTCTTCGAACTGGAACTGCTGGATACCGGCCCGGCGGCGGCATGTCCCATCGACCGGCCGGACCCCGCGCGGCCCGGCGAGGCGCAAGGGGATGCGCCGCCGACCCGCAAGGACGCGTAGACCGGCACCCGCGGGCCTGGCAATCGGCGCCGGGCGCGATATAATACCGGCCGCCGGATCGGTTGAGTCTCCCTCGCGTCTTGGCCTGGCGACGGGCCATTCGGTCGGAGAAATTCGGCGGGCGGCTCTTTTCATCGGGGGCCGCGCCGCTTAATCCGGCGGAAACAAGGGCACCGCGTGCCCGGAGTCAGTGGCCGACATGCCCGCCTGGCGGAATGGTAGACGCAGCGGACTTAAAATCCGCGGTCCGTAAGGATGTACCGGTTCAAGTCCGGTGGTGGGCAGTCCGGCGGCGATCGCGCGCCATGCCTTGGCGGCGCGGCCGGCGGAACACAGCCGGCTTCGCGACGGACGGGCATGCCGCGCCGCGGAGCAATCGC
>CANJJS010000148.1 GCA_947474705.1 Acetobacteraceae bacterium
CCGCGTTACCTCGCCGAGTTCGAGTATCGCTTCAACCGGCGATACGATCTCGCCGCCATGGTGCCTCGCCTTTGCTGGGCCGCCGCGCGGACCCCGCCGATGCCATACAGGCTCCTGAAGTTAGCTGAGGTTTATGGGTAATCAGGAAGTGTTATTGCTGCGCGTAAGCGCCGCGCGCAAAACCTCCCGCTCCCCCCGCGCGCGCGCCGCGCGCAGGTCGAGATCCGGCATCGCCTCGTCAACCGAGGCGAGTTCGAGGTCGGTCACATCGACCGTCCGGCTTTCCGCCATGACCACGGCACGCTTCATCCGATTTTCCAGTTCGCGGACATTGCCCGGCCAGTCGTGCGCGTTCAAGGCCGCCGTCGCCGCGTCGGTGAAGCCGCGGATATTGCGATTGAATTCCCGGTTGAACCGGGAGAGAAAATAATTCGCCAGCAACGCGACATCGCCCTCGCGCTCCCGCAACGGCGGGATACGCACGGTCACCGCGTTCATCCGATAGAACAAATCGCCGCGAAACACCCCTTGGGCGATCTTTTCCTCGAGATTGGCATTGGTCGCGGAGACCACCCGCACATCGACCTGGATCTTTTGCCGCCCGCCGATCCGCTCGACAATCTGATCCTGCAGGAAACGCAGCAGTTTCACCTGTAGGGGATGCGGCAAATCGCCGATTTCGTCGAGAAACAACGTGCCCTTATGCGCGTTTTCGATCTTGCCGATCGTCTGCTTGACCGCGCCGGTGAAGGCGCCCCGCTCGTGACCGAACAACTCGCTTTCCAGCAAATTCTCCGGAATCGCGCCGCAATTGATCGCGACGAAAGGCTGCTTCGCGCGCGGCCCGAGTTCGTGCAACGCCGCCGCCAGGGCCTCCTTGCCGGTGCCACTCTCCCCCAGCAACAACACGGGCACATTGGCGGTCGCCAGCTTCTCGATGTCGCGGCAGGCCTTCAGCATCGAGGTGCTGGCGGTCACGATCCGCTCGATCGGCGAACTGGCGGGCGCCGCCGAGAGCCGGCGGTTCTCGTCTTCCAGCCGGTGGAGATTGAGGGCGCGATCGACGATCGTGCGCAAAACCTCGATCTCGACCGTCTTTTCGCAGAAATCGTAGGCGCCGAGACCGATCGCCTTCAGCGCGTTTTTCCGGGCGCCATTGCCCGTCGCGATCACGATTTTGGTTCTCGGCGCGATCCGCAACACTTCCTCGACCGTGGCGAATCCCTCGCTGACCCCGTCCGGGTCGGGCGGTAGGCCCAGATCCATGATGGCGACCGGCGGTGTTTCCCGGCGCGCCAACGCGACCGCCTGCTGGCGGTTATGCGCCAGCAACACGTCGCAGGCCGGAAAGGCCCAGCGATACTGGGAACACAGGCCTTCGTCGTCCTCGACGATCAAGAGTTTGGGTTTGGCCATTGCCCGATCCGTTCAGGCCGCTTCCCGCAGCGTATCCATCGCCGCCGCCCTTACCATGGGCAGCAACAAGCGCATCGTTGTACCCGATCCCGGCCGGCTTAGCACGAGAAGATCGCCGCCCGCCTCCCGCACCAACTCCCGCGCCTGGTAAACGCCGATGCCATGCCCGCCCTTGGTCGAGGCGAAGGGCCGAAACAACTCGTCGCGCACGAACTCCGGACTCATGCCCTCGCCCATGTCCACGATATCGACGACCATGCTCAAGGCCTCCAGCCGCACCTCGACCCGCACCGTTGCATCCGGCGGCGAGGCCTCCAGCGCGTTGTTCAGCAGATGCGCGGCGACCGCGTCGAACGATTCGGCGTCCATCGCGACCCCGCCGCCATCCTCGCCCGTGAGCGCGATCTCCACCTCGCGCGCGCGTCCGATGCCCGCCCGCCCGGCGTCCACGATATCCTTCAACCGCTCCATCGGATCGATCAACGCGTGGCTCCGCTCGGCCCGATCGGCCTGCAACCGCGCCAGCAGCCGTCCGATCTTGCCGACCGAGGCTCGCACCGTCGACAGCATGTCGCGCTGGAACTCCGGGTTCGCGGCATGGACCTCGGCGTTCGACAGCAGCATCGACAACTGGCCCGAGACGTTCTTGATGTCGTGCAACACGAACGCGAAACGCTGGCTGTATTCCCGCAACTCCCGCGTCTGCGACAAGATCCGCGCCGCCCGCTGTTCCGCCACCCGGCTCGCGACCTCGCGACCTCGCGCCCCACGACCCGCAACAGATCGAACACCTCGCGATCCAACTTGAACTTCGCGCGGGAACGGGCGAGCACCACGAACCCGATCAAATTGCCGAAATGGTTCAGCGGCACTGCGATCCAGGCGCGCGGGATCTCCTCGAACCAGGCGTCCGCGCCCGGCAATTCCTCCAGCACCGCGATCCGGTCGCCGTTTTCGAAGGCGGGCACCAAAGGATGGCCGGGCGGAATCGGCGCCGTCACGGCGGGGGTGTTGAGCGAGCCCGCCCATTGGAACGCCACATCCTCCGGCGCGCGGACGAACAGCACCCCGGCGGGGCTGTCGACCACCTCCGCCACCGCGCGAATCGCCCGCGTATGCAGCCCGACAAAGGCGTCCGGCGCGGTCAGCGTGTCGATGCAGCGCATCCACTCGCGGCGATAATCGTACCGGTGGCTGAAGAAATTATCGACCAGCACCCCGCGCAGCCGGGAGCGCATCGACCCCGATGTCAGCACGACCGCGACCCCGGCCAGACCGGCCGAGACCAGCGAGACCTCCAGCACGTGGCCCCATTCCGCGCCGCTGCGGCGAAACACCTCCCCCGTCAGCGCCAGCGCCATCAGGAAGACGCCGCTCAGCACCAGCGTCAGACTGTGAAACACCACATCGCGCGACACATGGAGATCGACCCGCCAGCGGCGATCGCGCACCGCCGCCACCGCGATCAATGGCGCGGCGATCGTCGCGACCGGCGCCCGCGCCACGAACAGCGCCCGGGACAGGACATGAAACAAGCTGGCATCGGCGTACAGCACGAGGTCGTAGAGAAAGATCCCGCCCACCGCGACGCATAACAGGTTAATATGCCAACGCCCATCCGGCGGCGTATTAAAATAGAGATTTTCTAGCAATAATATGTTGCATACGGCGATGCCGAGACGCACCCCGATCCCGACCATCCACATCGTCGCGGGCGTTTGACCCGCCACCAGGTTCGTGAGCGCGAGGCCTCCCACTGTGAGGAACACCAGCACCCCCATGGTCGCCAGCACCTGCGTCAATTGCCCATGCGTGGCGACCGACCGGCGATAGAGATGCAAGATAAACCCGTACCACGCGGCCGAGCGCGCCAGTTCCATCCACCCCGCGACACCCGCCGCCGGCGAGGAGGGGGTCAGCGCGACGGCGAGCGCCCAACCGGCCGTGACCGCGCAGGCGAGCGCCAGCCAGATCGCCGTCCGATGCCGCGGCCGGCGTGCCAAAATCAACGTGCCGAGCGCCGCGTAGACAAGCGCGCAGCCCCCATGGAGCACGGTCAGAGCCGAGATATCGAAGATCATTGGACGCCGATTATCCGCCTATCGCGCGCGAAACGCCACCACCGGCCGCGTAACCGGCCGGAAAATCGTCCGGCGCCGCGGACGATGCCTCAGCGTGCCCCTTCGCGGAACAGAATGACGCGCACGGTCGAGAACAGGATCATCAGATCCAGCAGCACACCGCGATTTTTCACATAATACAGGTCGTAGGCGAGCTTTTCGCGCGCGTCCTCGACGGACGCGCCATAGGGGTAATTCACCTGCGCCCATCCGGTCAGCCCAGGTTTGACGCGCTCCCGATGGTTGTAGAAGGGGATGGCCTGGGAGAGTTCGGCGACGAACATCGGCCGCTCCGGCCGCGGTCCGATCAGGCTCATTTCGCCGCGCAAGACATTGATCAATTGCGGGAGTTCGTCGATCCGCGTGGCGCGGATGAAGGCACCGGAGCGCGTGATCCGGGGATCGCGGACGCGGGCCCATTGCGGCGCGCCCGCCGCCTCCGCGTCCACCGCCATGCTGCGGAATTTGAACAGCGTGAACGATGCCCCGAACAGGCCCGTCCGCACCTGCCGGTAAAGCACGGGTCCTGGGCTGTCGAGACGGATCGCCAACGCCGTGACCGCCATTAATGGCAGCGTCAACACCAGCAGGAACAGGCTGAACCCTATATCGAAGACCCGTTTTACGGCGCGCGACACGGTGCTGTCGCGAAACCCGTCCGCCGTGAGAAACCAGGTCTCGTCGATCGCATCCAACGCGACGCGGCCCAAATGGCGTTCCTGAAACGCCAACTCGGTGAACACCGGTGTGCCCACAGATTTCCGCGCCAGTAAGGCGGCGCGGTCCGGCGGCGAAAGTCCTTCCTCCCCGGCGATCACCACGCCCCAAACCCTGCCATCCCGGACAGTCTGGGGTCCACCCGGCGGGACGAGCCCGGCGGCGGCGGGCACCGGTTCGAACAAACCGTGGGGACGCGCCGACAGCCGCCGCCGCAAAGCATCCACGCGATCCGCCACGCCGATAATCGCCACTCGCCGCGTCACCGGCATCCAGCGCGCGGCCATGCAAAGCGCGAAACGGAGCGCCATCGCCCCCATCAGCCAAATCGCCAGCAATCGCGCCAGCCAGACGATGTGATCGACGCCGAGCGCGATGCGATAGGCGCCGCTGACCAGCAAAATCGCCGAAAACGCCAAAAAAGCGGCGACGACGCACGGCACCAGCAGCCGCCGCGGGTCCAGACATACGTCCGGCCGATAGAGCCTGATCGTCGCCGCGACCCCGGCGATGGTGACCGCCAACATCGCCGAAAGAAGCAGGCAGTCGCGCGTCAGTCCGCCGGACCCGGAGGCCAGCAACGGCCCGCCTCCCATCAACATCGCCACGATAAGCAGAAAGGAGAATACAAATTCGAAAAGACCCAATACGGCCATTTCAACGGGCAGCCATTGCACGAACGCGCGTGCCATTTCGATGCTCCCTACAATCTCTCGCGCGGGGCCCGCGGTCCCAAGGGGACAGCGAGCGTTCTAATCCTGGTTTCGACGCCCGATTCAATTCCCGGGCCGGGTGGCCAAGGATTAATACGATACGGGTCCGGCGTCCAGAAAATTGATTCATTCCCCACCATTGAACTTCGCCCGGCGCGATTATGGAGGCATTCTCGAAACCCAGACGCCTGCCCGCCTTCCGAGCTTATCGCCCTGGAGACTGCCCTCCCCCGGAACAGCCGCTTCCACCCCGCACCGAACAACTTCCGGAGTTGCCAAATGGTTACGCGCCCGCGCGCACCCGCCGTACTGGGAACCCAGGCCATCTCGATGTTGACCCGCCCCAGGCCGGATGATACCTTGCCTCGGGCAAATAGCGCTGGGTGCGGCTCAAGATGGGCATGGTCCCCCGCGCGGGATCTCGCTCCCTACCGGAGGGCGGCGGATCGGCACGAGGCCGTGCCAACGGCAAATCCGGTGGGAGACATGTCGGGCCAACGCCCAAAAAACGCGACAAGGGTGGCCGGGCCGAAGGACGGCACGCGGCCGCCAGATCTGTCCTGGACCGGCCGGGACGGCCGGCACCCAGGGGGATCGGCGGCACCGCGATAAACCGGCCCCGGCGGTCCCAGGGACACGACCCGGCGGGACGGCCCGGCGGCAACATCCAACCATTCCGTATTCTGGGAACCGTGGAGAGACCGTGAAGTTTTCGACCCGCTTTCAACCGATCGTCCTTCTCGTGGCGGGCCTGCTCACGCTCGCCGGCTGCTCGTCCACCCCCAAGGGCGGGACCGCGGTCGCGCCGATGAAGACCGACCCAGGGCGCGCCACCGATTCCACTGTCTCCGACGAGTACATCATCGGGGCCGGCGATCAGTTGAGCGTTTTCGTCTACCGTAACCCCGACCTGAGCGAAGGCGGCGTCGCCGTCCGGCCCGATGGGCGCATCTCCACGCCGCTGATCGAGGACATCGTCGCGGCCGGCAAGAAACCCAAGGAGCTGGCCCGCGAGATCGAGAAGCGGCTGGCGAAGTTCATTCAGGACCCCAACGTCACCATCATCGTCCGCAGCTTCATCGGCCCGCCCGACCGCCAGGTCCGCGTGATTGGGGAGGCAACCGACCCCATCGCGATCCCGTACCGCGAGCACATGACCCTGCTGGATGTCATGATCGCGACGAAAGGTCTGACAAAATTCGCATCCGGTAACCGCGCTGTCATCGTTCGTGTCGATCCTGACGGCAAGCGGCGCTCGATTAACGTCAGGCTCGCCGATCTGATCAAGGATGGCGACATCGCGCAAAATATTGAAATGACACCTGGCGATACCTTGATCATACCGCAGTCCTGGTTCTGAGGAGACCGCATCGCGATGGATTCGATACGCGCACTTATCTACCAGTATCTGCGCGCCGCCTGGCGCCGGCGCTGGCTGGGTGTGATCGTCGCCTGGATGGTATGCGGCGTCGGCTGGGTCGCGACGTACACCGTTAAGAATCAATTTGAATCCAACGCCCGTCTCTTCGTCGACGCGGACGCCATTCTGACGCCGCTGCTGCGCGGTATCGCCGCCGACTCGGCGCCCACCACGCAGCTCGAAATCCTGCAACGCACGTTGCTCAGCAAGCCCAACCTGGAAAAGCTGATTTCGAAGACCGATCTCGACCTGACGCTGAACGGACCGTCCGACCGGGAGCGCCTCAGCGGCCGCCTCGCGCAGGAAATCAAGGTCACGCCGCAGACCAAGAATCTGTTCACCATTTCCTATCGCGACAAGAATCCGAAGCTGGCGCACGACGTCGTCCAGACGCTGCTGACGATCTTCATCGAAAGTGCCACCGGGTCGAACCGGACGGACATGGAAAACGCGCGGCGGTTCCTCGAACGCCAGATCCAGTCCTACGAACAGCAACTGCGCGCGGCGGAAAAGCGCCGGGCGGACTTCCGGGTCCGCTATATGGAGTTGTTGCCGAACGACATGAACCCGAACATTGGCGCGCTGGAAGGCGCCCGCGCGAAGGTGTTGCAGATCACCGGCACGTTGCAGGACGCCGTGATCCAGCGCGATTCCCTGCGCCAGGAGGTGGAAAACACCCCGCCGATGCTGGTGGCCGAGGGCGGCAACGCGATGCCCATAGGCCCCGTGGGCCCCGCCGAACGCAGCAAGGTCCAGGACGCCGAGGAAGCGTTGCGCAACATGTTGCTGCGCTACACCGAGGCGCATCCGGAAGTCATCGCCCAGCGCCGTTTGATCGAATCGCTCAAGGGCCGTGTCGCCGCGCCACCCGCGCCCGGAACGCCTGGCGCGAACCCGGCCGCGCCCGCGCCCGGTCTCACGACGCCGAAGCGCTCGGTGCCGAACCCTGTCTACGACCAGTTGAAGATCAAGCTGATCGAATCCGACACGCAGGTCGCCTCGCTGACCCGCCAGCGCGACGAAGCCACGCGCACGCAGGACCGGCTGGAAAAAATCTCTCGCGAGCAGCCTGGCCTGTTCGCCGAGTATCAGAACATGGATCGCGACTACAGCGTCCTGCGCAAGAACTACGAGGACCTGTTGGGCCGGTTGCAGTCGGCGAACATCGCCCAGGCGGCGGACACGCAGGCGGATAAGGTGAAGTTGCAGATCATCGATCCGCCGGAGATTCCGCGGATTCCGGTGGCGCCCAACCGGCCGCTGATGGTGACGGCGGTCCTGCTTGGCGGCCTCGCCATCGGCCTTGGCATGACCGTGCTGTTCGGCCAGCTCGACAGGTCGTTTTCCTCGGTCGACGAACTGCGGACTCTCGGGTTGCCGGTGCTCGGCGGGATTTCGGTCCTCGGCATGGCGCCGCTGCGGCAACGCCTGATGACCGCCCTGCGTTTTGGTAGCGCGGTCGCCGCGCTCATCGTGATATACAGCGGTCTCATGGTCTACATCCTGCGTTCGGCGGCACTGATCTGAATGTCCATTCCCCCTAAGTCCTCTCTCGTCGAGCGCCTGGTTCAGGACCGGCTGCGCTCGGGCGACCTCGAAGCCTCGGCCGCGCAACTGCTGAACCTTGCCTCTCCCCCTCCGGTCGAGGCAGCGCCGCCCCCCGGCCCCCGCCCGCTTGGCATGATCCTGGGCGAGCCCGCGCGCGCCGACGCCACGCCACCGAACGGCGCCCTTCCCAACGGTCATCGCCCCCCGGCGCCCAGCCCGGCGACAATCTCTCTGGGCAGCCCGGCCTTCTCCGCCGCCGAGCCGCCCGCCGCGCCCCCCGCCATGGTGGCACCGGCACCGATCGGACTGGAACTGCGGGCATTGGCCGAGCCCGCGCCTGAACCGGCGCCAGCTTCGCCCTTCCCGTTGAGCGGCCTCGCGCCCTCCGCGCTGGTCCGGCCGCCGGCCTGCGGGCATCGCAGGCCCCCGCCGGCACCGATACCGCCGTCCTCGAACCACCGGCCGAACCGTCGAAACTCCACGCGGAACCCATCGCCGCGCCCTCGCCGGACGCCACCGCCCCAGCAGGGGGACCCGCCGAACCTGGCCGGTCGGATATGCTGCAGGGACCACCCACCATCGACGCCGTCGCCCTGGAGCGCGGCGGCATGGTCGACTGGTCGCGCACGCGCAGCCGCATTTCCGAGGAATTCCGCCTGGTTCAACGCCAGATCCTGCGCGCCGCCTTCGGGCCCGGCGCGGAACCCGGCTTCTCCAACCTGCTGATGGTCACCAGCGCCCGGCCCGGGGAGGGCAAGAGCTTCACCTCCGTCAACCTCGCCGGCAGTATCGCGCGGCAGGGCGATCACCACGTCCTGCTCGTCGACGCCGACTCCAAACGCGACTCGTTCTGCTACGCCCTGGGGCTCGCCGAAATGCGCGGCCTGCTGGACCTCGTGGCCAACCCGAAACTCGACCCCTCGCCACTGATTGTCAAAACCCCGATCGACCGGCTGTCCATCCTGCCCGTGGGCCGCGAGCGCGAACGCAGCGCCGAACTGTTCTCCACCAAGGAAATGACCCGGCTGATCCAAAGTCTGGGGCGCCGCTACGCCGACCGCCTGCTGGTGCTGGATGCGCCACCGTGCCTCTCCACCTCCGATCCCGCGGTCCTCGCGCCCGTCGTCGGACAAATCCTGTTCGTCGTCGAAGCCGACCGCACCCAGCGCGACGAGGTCGAGGCGTCCCTGGACCTGATTCAGGCCTGCCCCAACATCACCCTGGTTCTTAACAAACAACAAATCTCCTCGCGCTATACCTTTGGGGCCTACTCATCGTATTATACCAACTGACCTAACCATTGACCGATGCCCATTCACGCGTCCCAATCGACTGAATACGTTCTGGATCGTCGATCAAAAATTGCCAAGCGGCTCTGCAGGCCTCGACGATCGCATCATAAGTGTCCCAAACGAGGCCGCATAAC
>CANJJS010000149.1 GCA_947474705.1 Acetobacteraceae bacterium
TCCGCGGCCTATTACGCCGCCGCCGCGTTGGACGATGGCGACGCCGACATCGCCGCCACGGCGTCCTTGGCCAAGGCGAGCGCCTGCGAAACCTACCTCCAGACCGCCATCCACGCGATCCAGATCCACGGCGGCATCGGCTTCACCTGGGACAACGACACCCATCTCTGGTTCAAACGCGCCAAAAGTTCCGAAATCTTTCTGGGCGACGCCCACTACCACCGCGAACAAATGATGCGCCATTGGGGAGCCGCGGCATGAGCGACACGACCGAATCCACCGTCCGCGCGGAATGCCGCGCCTGGCTGGAAGCGAACTGGGACCCGAACCTCGGCCTGGTCGAATGGCGTAACAAACTGGCCGATTCCGGCTGGGGCAACCCGCATTGGCCCAAGGAATGGCACGGCCGCGGCCTGCCCGTCGGCATGGTCGCGGTGTGCGAGGAAGAATTCAAACGCATCGGCGCCATCGGCGTCGCGAAAGTCGGCATTCGCGTCCTCGCCGCCGCGACGATCCTGGCCCACGGCAGCGACTACCAGAAAGAAAAATTCCTCCGCCGTTCGCTGACCGGCGAGGACGCCTGGTGCCAGTTGTTCAGCGAGCCCGGCAGCGGATCGGATGCCGCCGGTGCCGTGACCCGCGCCGATCTGAAGGGCAACCAGTGGATCGTCAACGGCCAGAAAGTTTGGACATCCGGCGCGCACAAGGCCGATTACGGTCTGTTGCTGGCGCGCACCGATTGGGATGTGCCGAAACACGCGGGCTTGTCGTATTTCATCATCGATATGCACCAGCCCGGCATCGTCGTGCAGCCGCTGAAACAAATGAACGGTCACGCCACCTTCAACCAGGTGTTCATGACCGACGCCGTCGTCCCGCCGGAAAACCTGATGGGCCGCGTCGGCCAGGGATGGGCCGTCACCACCACCACCCTCATGCACGAACGCCGCGGCGCCGACGGCCTCCGCACCTGGGCCATGGGCTCCGACAAGCCGGGACGCGCCTACGACGAGGAACGCGAGGAAATCACCGTCTCCCTCGCGCCGTACAAGTGGTATCCGAACCGCGCCGGACGCCTCGATCTGATCATGCAACGGGCCGTGGAGACCGGGACCGCGGACGATCCCGTGGTGCGCCAGGAAATCGCGAAACTTCTGATCATGTCGAAGTCGGCGGAATGGACCGCGCGCCGGGCGCGTACTGCCCAGGAACAAGGACGTCCGCAGGGGCCGGAAGGATCGCTGGGGAAACTGGCGTCCAGCCATATCGCCCGCGCCGCCGCCCGCGTACACACGCTGATGACCGGCGCCAACGCGCTGCTCACGGCGGAGGACGGCGATCTGAACGGCACCATCGCCGAAATCCTGGTGTCGGTACCAGCCGGTTCAATCGCCGGCGGCACCGACGAAATCCAGCGCAACATCATCTCCGAACGCGTGCTGGAAATGCCGAAGGAACCGCGCGAGGACACGGGCCGTCCGTTCCGCGACGTGCCGCGTAACATCGTCAACTGAATAAGAGCCACGGCTCTTTCCCACCGCCCGCGGCGACGCGGGCATGCGAACCGAACAACTTTGTCGAGGAGAAAACAACATGTTCAGCCATCTCACGGTCGGGAGCAACGACATCCCCCGGTCGAAGGCCTTCTACGACGCCCTGTTCGCCGCGATCGGCGGCAAGCCCGGCACGATCGACCCCCGCGGGCGGGCGATTTACGCGCATAACGGCGGACTTCTGCTGGTGCTGCCGCCGATCGACGGCAAGCCCGCCACGCCCGCCAATGGCGGCACGGTCGGCTTCGCGATGGCCAGCGCGGAACAGGCGACCGCCTGGCACGCGGCCGGCGTCGCGAATGGCGGCACCTCGATCGAAGATCCGCCCGGCCTGCGTCCGAACGGGTTGTTCCTCGCGTATCTGCGCGATCCCGACGGCAACAAGCTCTGCGGGATGTATCGCGCGCCGAAGGCCTGAGGTTTCAGGGTTCGAAGGGGAGAAGTGCCGCCGGTTCCGGTGGCCCTTTTCTTTTGGCACACAGAGTGTGAGCGGGCAGGCCGCGCGTCCGTTACGCCGGAACCTCGCCAGCATCAGAGGCCGGAAAATCCACCCCTTCGTAAAGTTCGGCCACCGGTATCTCGATGCCCAGCTCCGGCAACGCCAGAGCATCCTCCGCCGTCGCGGTCGTGACGGTCCAGTTCCGCGCCCCCTCCTCACGCTCGTGAATCGTCAGGCCCGCATAAGCGGATTCAACGATGACATAGCGGCGGATTGAGGCCACGGCGGCGTATTCACGGACCTTGACGATGCGATCGATACGCCCGGACGTCGGGCTGATGACCTCGAACACCGCCACGGGGGCGGGGACCAACCGGCTCATACCCACGGCGGGCGAGCAGGTGACGACGGCATCGGGATAACGGATCGCATCGCCGATCGTGGCCACGCCCGCGTCGAGGCCAAGCGGCTCGCAGCCACTCCCCCCGAGCCGCGCATGGAGCTTTCTGTGCAAATTGAACGCGATCCGATTGTGATTGACATTGCCTCTGGTCATCGCCACCGGCTGCGATCCATCGAATTCATACCGCGCATCCTGGGCTTCAGCCCATGCGAAGAACTGGTCGCGTGTCATGACGGGAATGCGAAGGGTCGCGCTCATGCGGCGATCCTACCGCGAAACGCTCGGAATCTCCCTTGCTTTCGAAGCACCGTCAGGCCGCGATCGTGGAAAATCGCCGCGTCAGGCACCGCAGCCTTCCTCCCGCAGCAACTCCTCCACCGCGTCCGGCGGCACATCGCTCGACGTGAACGCCTGCCCGATCCCGCGCGCCAGCACGAAATGCAGCGCCCCATCGCGCATCTTCTTGTCGCGCCGCATATGCCCGATCAGCGTCGCCGCCGAGAACCGCCGGTTCAGCGAGCGCAGATCCGCCGCCATGCCGACCCCCGCGACGTGCGACAGGACCCGGTCCACATCCGCGCGGGTGCAGTGACCCAGTTTCTCGGACAGGCGGAAGGCCAGGCCGAGCCCGATGGCGACACCCTCGCCATGGAGCAACCCGCCATCGTAGCCGTATTCGGCTTCCAGCGCGTGGCCGAAGGTATGGCCAAGGTTCAACAGCGCGCGGCCATCGTTGGGTTTTTCCTCGCGTTCGTCATCCCCGACCACGGCGGCCTTAAAAGCACAGGCGCGTTCGATCGCCTCCGCCTGCGCGTCCCGATCGCCGTTCGCGACGTCGCCACCGTGCGCCTCGCACCACGCGAAGAACCCGGCGTCGCCGATCAGCCCGGCTTTGGCGATCTCGGCGTACCCCGCCCGCAGCTCGCGCGGCGGCAGCGTCGCCAGCGACCCCGTGTCCGCCAGCACGATCTTCGGCTGATAGAACGCGCCCACGAGGTTCTTACCCCGCCGCGTGTTCACCCCCGTCTTGCCGCCGACCGAACTATCGACCTGCGACAGCAGTGTCGTCGGGATCTGCACGAAGGGCAGCCCGCGCAATGTCGTCGCCGCCGAGAACCCCGCGAGGTCGCCGACCACCCCGCCGCCCAGTGCGATCACCGCGGTCCTCCGCTCGACCCGCTGTTCCAGCAACTGGTCGACCACGGACAAATACGTGTCGAGGTTCTTCGTCGCCTCGCCCGCCGGCACGACGATCTGCCCGGTCTCGAAGCCGTTTTCCTTCAGGCTGTCGCACACCGTCCGCATATGCAGCGGCGCGACATGCGTATCGCTGACCACGATCGCCCGCCTTTGCGGCAGCACCGGCGCCAGCAGCGCGCCCGCGCGGGCCAGCAGCCCGTCGCCGATCACCACGTCGTAGCGGGTCGTGGAGAGCGTCACGGTCAGCCGCCGCGGCGGCACATGCCCCATCAGCCCGTCCACCACATGCGAAGTCGTTGTTTCCGGCATTTCATCCCCGCAATCGACGATCACGTCCGCCTCGGCGTAGATCGGATATCGTTTGGCCATCAGTTGCGACAGCGTTGTTTCGTGATCCTTGTTGGCCAGCAAGGGCCGGTTTTCCCGGCCCGCGACCCGGCGCACCAGCACCGGCAGCGCGCAGCGCAACCAGACGGAGGTCGCGTGCGCCCGCGTCGCCGCCCGCGTGCCCGGGTCCATGAAGGCCCCGCCGCCATAGGCGATCACCGCCGGCCCACCCTTCAGCAGGCGCTGGATGACCTTTTTCTCGCCCTCGCGAAAATAGGCCTCGCCGAAACGCGCGAACAATTCCGGAATCGTGTGCCCCGCCGCCAGTTCGATCTCCGCGTCGGCGTCGAGAAACGGCAGGCCCAACCGCGCGGCGAGCCGGCGGCCGATCGAGGTTTTGCCCGCGCCCATCAGCCCGACCAGCACGATTCGGCGCGATTTCAGCGAATCGAGGGACGGGGCGGCTTCGCGGATCGGAGCGGTGTTGCGTGTCATGGCCCGCGAGGCTAGCACATCGTTCCCGTCGCGGGCCACGCCGGTTCGCGGGTTTTGCAGGAGTCGCGCCGCGTGAGGGCCCGAGGTCTTCTTATCGTCCTGGCGATTCTCGTCCTGACCGCTATCGCCGGTCTGGGCTACCTGGGCTTGTACCCGCCCAACCCACCGGCCAAACCGGTGCAAAAAACCCTGCCCAACGACAAGTTCCAGGCACGCTGAATGGCCAAAGACGGCGGATCCGGCAAAGACCGCCATGTGGAAGCCTTCCTGGAAATGCTCGCCGCCGAACGCGGCGCCGCGCGCAACACGCTGCTGGCCTACGACCGCGACCTCGAGGATTTTTCCGCGTTTGCGCGCGCGCGCGGCGAGGCACCGGCAGCCGCCACCGCCGCGACCCTCCGCGACTACATGGCCGGCATGGGGGCGGAAGGCCTGAAACCCCGCACGGCCGCCCGCCGCCTGTCCGCCCTGCGGCAGTTTCATCGGTTTCTGTTGCGCGAGGGTCTTCGGACCGACGACCCCACGAACCTGCTCGATTCCCCGAAATTGCCATCGGTGCTACCGAAGTTTTTGTCGGAATCGGAGGTCGATGCCCTGCTCGCCGCCACCGCCCGCATGCCGGACCGGATCGCGGAGGTGTCGCGCGCCGCGCTGGAAATTCTTTACGCCACCGGCCTTCGGGTCACCGAACTGCTGACCCTGCCGCGGACGGCGCTGGCCAGCGACGCCGCGTTGATCATGGTGAAAGGGAAGGGGGGTAAGGAACGGATGGTGCCCCTTTCCGACGCCGCCCGCGACGCCGCCGCCGATCTGGCGGCGCTGTCGGACAAACGCATCCGCTGGCTGTTCCCGGGCCGCGACCCCGCGCGCCCCCTCACCCGGCAGGCGTTTTTCCTGATGCTGAAACAGGTGGCGCTGGAAGCCGGGATCGACCCCGCGCGAGTCTCGCCGCACGTGCTACGGCACTCTTTTGCCTCGCATTTGCTGGCCCATGGCGCGGATTTGCGTAGCCTGCAAATGTTACTGGGCCACGCCGATATCGCGACAACGCAAATCTATACGCATGTCCTGGCGGAACGGCTGCGCAAGCTGGTGGAGGCACATCACCCGCTGGCGGTGGCCCGTTAAGCGGTCAGCACCAATTTTCCCGAACCGGCAAGCCTTGCGCTGCTGGAGATCGCAGTGGCCGGCCAGCCACACCGGCGTCCGCCGAATATCGACACGGCGGTACCGGCGTCTCGGACGACTTACCAAGCGATGCCCCCTTGGGGTCATCCCCAAAAGTCCACCCTACCCATGCAGCTTCGCCATCGCCTCCGGATTCGCCCGAATGACCAGCATCCGCCGTATCTTCTGCGTCGGCGTAAGCAGCCCGTTCTCCACCGTGAACGGCGCCACCACCGCGTGCCGCCGGATCCGCTCCGTCACCGACAACCGGTGATTCGTCCGGCTGATCGCCAGCGCCACGGAGACATCGTCGTGCCCCTCCGCCGGCACCAGCAACGCCCCCAGACCCGACCTTCCATCCCCCGCCACCACCGCCTGGGCGATCTCCGGCTCCGCCATCAACATCCCCTCGATCTTCGCCGGCGCGACATTCTCGCCCCCCGACAGCACGATCATGTCCTTCTTCCGGTCGGTGATCCGCAGATTGCCGCGCTCGTCCAGAGTCCCAATGTCGCCCGTATGCAGCCACCCATCCTGGATCGTGGCGGCCGTGTCCTCCGGCCGCCCCCAATACCCGTCCATGACCAGATCGCCGCGCACCAGAACCTCGCCATCCTCCGCCAGCTTCAACTCGACACCCTGCAAAGGCGGCCCGACCGTCTCGATCCGCACCTCCTCCGGCGGCGTCGCGCTGATCACCGGACCGGCCTCCGTCTGCCCATACCCCTGCAACAGCAACAGCCCGAGGGACAGGAAAAACCGCCCGACCTCCGGCTCCAGCCGCGCCCCGCCCGACACCGCCGCCACCAGCCGCCCCCCAAACCGCGCCTGAATTTTCGATCGCACCAACCGATCAAGAACCGGATCGAGCAGCTTTTCGCACAGCGTCAGCCGCGCCCCATCCTGCCGCTTATCGCCAATTTCCAACGCAAGCTGAAACAACCGTTGCTTCCACGCGGGCTGCCGCGCCACCTGCGCCAGCACCCGCCCCCTGATCACCTCCAACACCCGAGGCACCGCCGTCAGAATCGTCGGCCGCACCGCCTGCAAATCGGCCGCCAGATGCTCGACGCCGCGCGAGTAAACAATCTCCGACCCGATACTGGTGAAAAAGAAATTCCCAACCGTGTGCTCGTAACTGTGCGACAGCGGCAAATAGGACAGATAAATCTCGTCCTTCAGCTTCAAGGGACGCACCAGCTCGAACGCGCCCCGGCAGTTCGACATGATGCAGCGATGCGGCAGCATCACCCCCTTCGGCGCGCCGCCGGTGCCCGAGGTATAGATGATACACGCCATCGCCGTCGGCGGGATCAACGCCGCCTCCGCCGCGATGTCGCCCATGGCGGCTGTGTCCGCCAGCATCGCCGTCCATTCCGGACTGCCCATCTCCAGCAGCAGATCCAGCCCGCCGGCCTTCTCCCCGCCCTGCCGCATGCGATCCGCCAGCGCGCCCGACGACACGATCGCCGCGCGAGCCCCCGAATCCCGCAGAATATGGGCGTGATCGTCCACCGTGTTGGTCGTGTAGGTCGGCACTGGCACCGCCCGGATCGCCATCAACGCGACCTCGGCGATCGGATAATCCGGCCGGTTCTCCGCGCAAATCACGACCCGGTCGCCGGCGGAAACCCCCGCCGCGCGCAAATGCCGCGCGCAGGACGCCGTCATCCGGCCAAACTCAGACCAGGAGGTCCCCTGCCACCCGCCATCGCGATACGCGCGCAGCAGCGGCTTGCGCGGCCATTTCGCCGCCAGGTCGAACATCATCGAGGCCAGGTTTGGCCATGTTGGGTAGCGCTCCACGAATCCCCCGCGCGATTGGCCTGACGGCAAGCCTTTGATGTTGGTGTTTCCTGCCCTACATCTACCGGGAACGCCGCCACCAAGGAACAGCCCCACGATGTCAGACGCCACCGAAGCCCAGACTTTGCCGGTTTGGGACCTGTCCGACCTGTATGACTCGCCCGAAAGCCCGGCACTTCAGGCCGATCTTCAGGCGGTCGAGGCGGCGGCGCGCGCCTTCAAGGACACCTACACCGGCAAGCTCGCGACATCGCCCGGCGCCGTCCTCGCCACCGCGCTGGCGGAATACGAACGGATCGAGGAAGCGCTGGGACGCGTCATGTCCTACGCCCAGTTGCTGTTTTCGTCGGACAATTCGAACTCGGTCTACGGCCAGTTCTATCAGACGATGACGGAACGGGTGACCGACATCTCCAGCCACCTGATTTTCTTCACGCTGGAACTGAACCGCATGGACGACGCGGTCCTGGAACGCGAACTGGCCGCCGATCCCGGTTTCGCCCGCTACCGCCCCTGGCTGCGCGACCTCCGCGTGTTCCGCATCCACCAGCTCTCCGACGAAGTCGAGGAACTGCTGCACGACAAGGACGTCACGGGCCAGTCCGCCTGGAGCCGCCTGTTCGACGAAACCGTCGCCGGCATGCGCGTGACCATCGCCGACGATAAACTGACCGTGAACGCCGCGCTGGAAAAACTCTCCTCGCCGGACCGCGACACCCGCCGCGCCGCGGGCGAGGCCATCGGCGCCGCCTTCAACGAAAATATCCGCCTTTTCTCCCTGGTCACCAACACCAAGGCGAAAGACAAGGAAATCATCGATCGCTGGCGGAAATACCCACGGCCCGGCAGCTATCGCAACCGTTCCAACATGGTCGAGGACGAGGTCGTCGATGCCCTTGTCGCCGCCGTCGTCGATGCCTACCCGCGCCTCTCCCACCGCTACTACACCATGAAAGCGAAGTGGCTCGGACTGCCGAAACTCCAACATTACGACCGGAACGCCCCGCTCCCCGGCGACGACGATCGCAAAATCCCCTGGCCGGAAGCCCGCGACCGCGTGCTGACCGCCTACGGCGCCTTCAGCCCCGACCTTGCCAGCGTCGGAAAGCACTTCTTCGACAAACCCTGGATCGACGTGCCGCCGCGGGACGGAAAGTCCGGCGGCGCCTTCGCCCATCCCACCGTGCCCTCCGCGCATCCCTATCTGCTGCTGAATTACCACGGCCGCACCCGCGACGTGATGACGCTGGCGCACGAACTCGGCCACGGTGTGCACCAGGTGCTCGCCGCCGATCGCGGCTATCTCATGGCCAGCACGCCGCTTACGCTCGCCGAGACCGCCAGCGTCTTTGGCGAAATGCTCACCTTCCGCGCGCTGCTCGACAGCGCCACGCCCCAGCAACGCCGATTCATGCTGACCTCCAAAGTGGAGGACATGTTGAACACCGTCGTCCGCCAGATCGCGTTTTACCGGTTCGAAACCCAGGTCCACGACGAACGCCGCAAGGGCGAGCTATTGCCTGAGCGCATCGGCGAGATCTGGCGCGGCGTGCAAACCGAGAGCCTCGGACCGGCTTTCGACTTCACGCCGGAATACGACGTGTTCTGGGCGTATGTGCCGCATTTCGTGCATTCGCCGTTCTACGTTTATGCCTATGCCTTCGGCGACTGCCTGGTGAACGCGCTCTATTCCGTCTTCCAGGGCGGGCATCCGGGCTTTCAGGCCAAATATCTGGACATGCTGCGCGCGGGCGGCACCAA
>CANJJS010000150.1 GCA_947474705.1 Acetobacteraceae bacterium
GCGAGGCTGGTGACGCCGTGCTCGCGGATGCCGCAGGGGACGATGCCCTGAAAATGGGACAGATCGGGTTCGACGTTCAGCGCGACTCCGTGCCAGGAGACCCAGCGGCTGACGCGGACTCCGATGGCGGCGATCTTGGCCTCGGTGCCCGTTGCGCGATCGGCGACCCAGATTCCCACCCGGCCTTTGCGCCGTTCGCCCTTCACGTTGAACCGGTCCAGCGCGCGGATCAGCCAGGATTCGAGCGCGTTGACGTAGCAATGGATGTCGTTGGTGGGCACCGCGCCGTGCGGGCGGGTCAGGTCGAGCATGACATAGACCGTCCGCTGTCCCGGCCCGTGATAGGTCCATTGCCCGCCGCGGCCCGCTTCGAAGGTGGGGAATCGGCCGGGATCGACCAGTTCCGCTGGCTTCGCGGAAGTGCCGGCGGAGTAGAGCGGTGGATGTTCCACCGACCAGACCTGCTCATTCGCGGTCCCCGCGCGGATCGCGGCGACACGGGCGCGCATTTCGGCCAGGGCGTCCGGATAGGGGGTCAGCCCGTCCGAAATCCGCCACTCAAGATTCCCGTCGATATTCGCGATTGAGGTGATTGAACCCATACCGGTCATCCGCTATACCCCCGCTTCCTTAAACCACGTTGCGGTCGTGGCGGAATGGTAGACGCGCAAGCTTGAGGTGCTTGTGGGGGAAACCTCGTGGAAGTTCGAGTCTTCTCGACCGCACCAATCTGGTTTCCGGCCCTGACATAAGGGCCGGTCCTGGCGGGGATCGCCACTCTCTCTCGACAGAAACGCCTGCCGCGTTCAAAACATCCGCCACGAAAAAACGGGAGGACCGGACATGCGCGTCGCGATCATCGGACAACAGGATTTCGGCAAAGCCACGATGGAGGCATTCCTGAAGCGGGGCGACGACGTCGCGGCCGTCTTCTGCGCCCCGGAAAAAGGCCGCCCCGACCCGCTGCGCCTCGCCGCCGAAGCCGCGGGCGTGAAAGTTTACCAGTTCCCGAAACTGACCGACCCCGAAGCCATCGAGGCGATGAAAGCCGCCAACGTCCAGATCGGCGTCATGGCCTTCGTCACCCAGTTCGTCCCACAGGCGCTGTGCGACATCCCGCCCTTCGGCACCATCCAGTTCCACCCGAGCCTGCTGCCGCTCCACCGCGGCGCGTCGTCCATGAGCTGGGCGATCATTCTGGGCCGCAAGGAAACCGGCTTTTCGATCTTCCGCCCCACTGACGGCCTGGACGAAGGCCCCGTCATCCTGATGAAATCCGTCCCCATCGAGGACGAAGACACCATGGGCATGGTGTACTTTGGAAAGATTTTCCCGATGGGCGTCGCGGCCCTGGTCGAGGCCGCCGATATGGTCGTCGCCGGTAAAGGCCCCGCGATCGCGCAGTACGAACCCAACGCCGGCTACGAAGGCATTATCCGCGAGGCGGAATCCCACATTAACTGGGCCTCCCACGTGGACATCACCTTCAACCTGATCCGCGGCTGCAACCCCGCGCCGGGCGCCTGGACCACCGTGGACGGCAAAAAGCTGTTCCTGTTCGAGGCCACGAAACGCATCGCCCGCACCTTCTCTGAGGTCAAAGGCAAGAAAATCGGTCAGGTCGTCGCGCAAAACGGCTCCAGCCTGGTCATCCACGGACAGGGCGGGTTCATCGAGGTACATCGGGCGCGGCTGGACGGCGGCAAGAAAATCCCCGCCGCCGAGACCGGAATCGCCATCGGAACCATCCTGGGCGCCTGAAATCGTAACGCGAGTCGTTGCGAAGCGGCGGGCCGGACTGTAGCGTCCGGCCCGCTGCCCAGAAACCGGGACCGGATAAGTTAATGCTCGCACGCGTATTTCTGGCCGCGATGGCGTCTGCCGCCATTTGGCCAGCCAACGCATACGCCCTGAACGTCGTTGCCCGCGGCGAAAGCGCGCAGGCGGCGATCGTGGAGACCGTCGCGCCCGGCTTCACCGCCGCGACCGACATCCCGCTGCGCGTGGACACCTGGGATGGCGGGCTGGAAACACTGAAAGGACGCGCGGCGGAAGGCGCCTGGGACCTGGTGCAGGTCGAACCGGACGAACTCGCCATGGGCTGCGCCGACGGCAGCTTCGAAAAACTGGACTGGCCCGCGATCGGCGGCAAAGAACATTACGCCGCCATGGGAATCAGCGACTGCGGCGTCGGCGCGGCGGTGAACAACCTCGTCCTGGCCTGGGATCGCGACAAATTTCCCGCGGTGCCTACCTGGGCGGATTTCTGGGATGTCGCGAAAATCCCCGGCAAGCGCGGGCTGGCGAAATCGGTTAAAGGCGCCCTGGAATTCGCGCTGCTGGCCGATGGGGTCGCGGTGGCGGACGTCTACAAAACACTGGGCACCGCGGAAGGCATCGACCGGGCCTTCCGCAAGCTCGACCAGCTCAAACCTTATATCGTCTGGTGGCAGACCGCCGCCGACGCGACCAAAATCCTTGGCTCGGGCGATGTGCTGATGACCGCGACACCCAGCGGCGCCATCGCGGCCGCCGCGCGCGGGGAAAAACGCAATTTCGGCGCCCAGTTCGCCGGCAGCCTGTACGAGCCACGCTATTGGGCCGCGATCAAAGGTACACCCAATCTGCGCGAGGCGACCCAGTTCCTCTACCTGACCGGTGCGCCATCGGTGCAAATACGGATGTTTCGTAGCAACGGCGAAATCGGTCTGGCCAGAGGCGTCAACGATTGGCTGACACCGGACCAGCAGGCGCTGTCTCCGACATTCCAAGGCAACCTGACCGTCGCGCTGCGCGTGGACAACGCGTTCTGGCGCGAGAACCTGGCGAAGCTGCGCGTGCGGTTCGAGGCCTGGCTGGCGCAGTAAACCTCGCCCCCACACTTGCTGTGGCCCGCGGCCATAAGGAGATCGCGCGATGACCGACACCCTGATCGCCCGCGCCGCGGCGGAAGCGGCCAAACTCGAACCGGGCCGGCTGTCCGCGCTGATGCTGCGCCACGGCACGCTGGAACTGCGCTGGTACGCGCCAAAAGGCACCGACCCGCAAACCCCGCACGACAAAGACGAAGTCTACGTCGTCGTCTCTGGGTCCGGATACTTCGTCCGCGGCGACGAACGCGTCCGCTTCGCCCCCGGCGACGCCCTGTTCGCCGCCGCCCATGAAACCCATCGCTTCGAGGATTTCTCGGACGACTTCGCCACCTGGGTTATGTTCTACGGCCCCATCGGCGGCGAGACCCCCTGACCCAATCCTCACCCCAAACATGCCTGGGCTTACGCGCACGCCGGGGTGCCGGGCTTTCCAAGCCGATGGGAACGCGCGACAAAGCATGACGAAAATTCGCGGAGCGGACGCCATGAGCCATAGCCACGACCACGATCATTCCCATGGGCACGATCACGCCCATGACCACAGCCACGACGGCCCGCCCGCTCCTGGTTCGATCGACTGGCGCCTGAACGGCGTGCGAGTCATCAAAGCCGACAACCTCGACACCAACACCGCGCAGACGCCGGGCATGAACCGCGCCGCCGCCATTAACAAGGCGCGCGTCGGCGCCCAAAAAATCTGGGCCGGCACCGTCCACATCCACGCCAACGCCAAAACCGGCGCCCACCACCACGGCGCGCTGGAAAGCGTGATCTACGTCGTGTCCGGCAAAGCTCGTATGCGCTGGGGCGAGAAACTGGAATTCGTCGCCGAGGCCGAGGCCGGCGACTTCATCTTCGTCCCCCCCTATGTCCCGCATCAGGAAATCAACGCCAGCGAGTCAGAGACGTTGAATTGCGTGCTGGTGCGCAGCGACAATGAGGCGGTGGTGGTGAATTTGGAGATCGAGCCGGTGGAGAAGCCGGAATCGGTGTTCTGGGTGGACCCGATTCACAAGCATCCGTGATCCGGACCGGCGCTTTATTCCAACTGACGGAACCGTTGACCGTCGCACCGGCGGATGCACCACGTCATGGTGCCCGCGGGCGCGCCATCCACGCCTCTGTTTCAGCGCGAAAATCGTGGGTGGCCGGCCTCCGCCGTCCCTGACGGCTGGGGCGGCCGGAGAGTCAATTTTTGCGCCGGTTGGTATGATTCTACTTGGCTCCCTGGAGTCCGCGCGCCGAGACCAGCGTCGCGGCGCGCCGGTCCAAAGCCTTTCTCGCCGCTTCCAGCCGCCGGCCTGACAGGATCAGCGGCGCGCAACCCTCCGCCTCCCAGATCATGGCCGCGTGGCCCTGGGGTACCGCGAAATCCGGAAACAGCCGCGTCGCGCCGCCGTTGTCGAAATTGTCGCGATTGCCGGTATCGAGGAATGATTCCACCGGCAGGCTTTCCGCCATCAAAACGTCGTGCCGCGGCAATTCCAAATGATAGTAAATCGCCTCGTCCACTTGCGCCTGGGCGATCGAGCCGCCATTCGCCAGAAGTCCCGCCGGTATCATGTCTCCCCTGAAATAAATCGCGTGGTCTGGTGACAGATACAGCGGCCGCGACGGCAGCCCAGGCCCGAAGGCGCTGGGGAGGATTTGGATTGGGAGGACCTGCTCGGGGTGCGGATGCGCCCGGCAATCGACCGTCCGATGTCCGATCCAGGCGATCTTCGCCTCGGGCCCATCCAGCAGCGTCGCGACGGAGTCGCCAACGCGCAGATCCTCGACCGCGACCTCGCCGGACGGGGTGCGGATCCTCGTTCCCTTCCGGAAACACGCCAGCGTCACATCGGTGTTACCGCCGGTGTTCGTCACGATGAAGCTTCCGAGTCCGACGCTCGGCGCGAGGCCGGCGAAGTTCAATGCGACGGTGCCCGCGCCCTGGTTCAGCGTCAGCACGCCACCCGAAAAACTCGAACCCGTCGCCGTCACGCCGGTCAGTTCGATGGTATCGCCTTTGTTGAAGCCGGAAATCGAGCGGCCGAGATCGGTGGCGTTGCCGGAAACGAACCAATCCGCGTTCGCATCGAACGTCAGATTTCCGAAATTGATGAAATTCGTGCCGATACCCGCCAGGGTGCCGGCGCCGTTCCCGAGTTCCAGCGTGCTGGCGGAAATGTATACCCCGGAGTTGCCGCCATTCACGATCCCGCCAAACACCGCGCCGGGATTGACCACCACGCGGTTCGTCTGGAACAGGTTCAACGCCACCGCCGTGCCGCCTGTCCCCACGATCGTCCCGCTGTTGACGACGGTTGTCGATCCGTAACGGCCACGCACCCCGATCGATCCGCTGATAACGCCGCCGAGATTCGCGACCGATCCGCCATTGTAAAGATTGACCCCGAAATTGCCGCCGCCGTCGATGCGGCCGCTGTTGGTCAACCGGCCCGCGTTCCCCAAATCGATCCCATAGGTGCCGCCCGCCGCGGTGCCCGTGTTGATCACGGTTCCGCCCGCGATCCGCATCGAGTCCACCAGGCTCCCCGCGTTGATCAACGTCCCCGTTCCGCCGAACGAGTTCGTGGCCGCAAGCGTCCAGGCCGCGCCCGCGTCGATGCCGATGGTGCCGAAGCCCGATATCTGGGTGCCGAGCCCCGACAAAGTACCGGCCGACGCGCCGGACCCGAGACGCAGCAGATCGCTCGCCAGTGCCGCGACGGTGCCGGTCGGCAAGGCGCCTGGATCGACCCATAGCGTACCCGCGCCGCTGAATCCGATCGCGCCGGACCCCGCCGCGCCCGCCGCCGCCAGGTGGACCGACCCCTGAACGATGCCAATGCCGCCGGAGAATGTGTTCGCGGTTGTCAGCGCCAGCGTTCCGGGGCCGTTCACGTTCAACGTCAGCGCTCCGGCCACGCCCCATTTGTTGCCCGGGTCCGATCTTGTTTGATCGCCGATCGCGCCACTGAAAACCACGGTTTTGCCAGTGCCTGGGGCGATGGAAATGCCGCCGGTGCCCTGCGAGAACAGGCCGCCGCCAAATCCGTATCCGGCGTTCGCGCCGGTTCCGCCGGTCGCGGTGCCGCCGATCGTGCCGCCCGCGACGATCAGGGCACCGCCAGCCTGCACGAAGATCCCGCCGCCCGCGCCCAAACCGCCGCCGCCTGTGCCGGAGGCGCCGCCCGTGCCTCCCGCCCCGCCGGCGCCGCCCGCGCCACCGGTTCCACCCGCGCCGCCCGCGCCGGCGGAGCTTCCACCGACGGGCGGGAGCGGGCCCGGCCCAGGGGGTAAGATCGCCGATGCGGCGCTTCCGAAATCCCCGAGAGCGCCGGTCGATCCGGTCGTACCCGCCGCACCCGCGCCGCCGCCTGTCCCATTGCCGCCACTGCCCGCCCCGAAGCCGCCCGCGCCCCCGGCGCCGCCGCTGCCTCCGGGACCGCCTGAGCCTGTGGCGAGTCCACCCGGCCCGCCAGGTCCGCCTAATCCCGAGATCCCGGAGACGGTCGCGCCCCCGCCGCCCCCGCCACCACCACCACCGCCGCCGCCTCCATTGCCGCCGCCACCGCCGCCGCCGCCGCCGGCACCGCCCCCGCCGCCAAAGCCCCCCGCCGTGCCATTGGAACCCGAAACGGCGGCCGCCAGAGAAAGTTGGCCAGGCAGGCCGGATGAGCCGGCGGTGCCGCCGTTCCCGCTGCTTCCGCCGCCCCCGCCGCTTCCGCCGCCGCCCGCTCCGGCGGGGCCAGAAGCGCCGCTGCCCCCGGAACCGCCGGTCCCCCCGGCCCCGAGGCCGTACAGTCCGATCGCGCCCGTGCCGCCCCCGCCACCCGTGCCACCCTGGCCGCCCGCGCCGCCCTGACCGCCGGTTCCGCCCAGGCCGCCGGTTCCGCCCACGCCACTCGACCCAACGCCGCCCGCCGCGCCCGCGCTTCCTGGGTTGCCCAGATTGGAAGTCCCGGCCTCGCCCGGAGCGCTTACGCCTCCGGCTCCGCCGATGGCGCTGCCATCGGCGATATTGGCGTTGTCCAGGGTGACCGTGGCGCCGGCGCCGACGAACAACCCCCCGCCCAGACCCGCGCCGCCTCCACCACCACCTGAAGCACCAGCCGCCCCTTGCGCCACCGCGTGGTCGATCGACAGGTTTGACAGGATCACGCCGCCAGAGGTGACGGCCAGCCCGCGTTGACCGTTCGCGTCGATGCCGAACGCGCCGGCGCCGTCGATGGTCAAGGTGACGCCGCTTTGCAGCGCGACCGCCGGCAGCGCGGAGGTCAGGGTAATCCCGGCGCCCAGTACGATTCCGAGCCCACCGGGCGTAACGACCGTGTTGGCATTGGCGATGGCGGCCGATAGTTCGGCCTGCGTTGAGACGGTTGTGGCCACGGCGTGGACTCCTGGACGAGGATTACCTCATTTGGAGCCCATTTCATCACGAAACGGGACGCGCGTGTTTGTCCCCGCGTCTCAGAATCCTCGCGATTTCTTGACTGAGCGTCTCAATATGCGGGTTTCGTACCGCGCAACCGGGGGCGGAAACGGAAACGCGGGCCAACGCGTTGTCCGCGCGGCCCGCGTTTGGGATGGAGGTTGGCAGTCGGCCGGGTCAGACCTGCCGCTTCATGATCGGCTTCTCGATCGCCGCCAGGGTGGCGAGAAGCGTGCGAGAATGGGGGACGAGATTTCGCGGAGCGGACGCCAGGACCCGTAGACACTTGCCGTTCGCTTTCAGGCGTAAGTCGGTATATGGTGCAGCCGATGGCGGCCCTGAGGCCGCGAGCGACAGGATGCCGGCGATGTCCGCGAATACGTTCTTGGTCCCAAAGGAACTGCTCGAACCCGTTGTCGCCTGGTTCAGACCGCGCCGGGTCATCCTGTTCGGATCGGTTGCCCGTGGCGACGCGGCGGCCGACAGCGACATCGATCTTCTGGTGATCCTCGACGACGATGCGCCGCGGGAGAAGCTGACGCTGAAGGCGGGTTTCGAAGCGCGGCGTTCGTATCGGCGCGCGGCCGATGTCATCCCGTGCCGCGAGTCGGATTACGCGGAACGGGCTTCGATCGTCGGCACGCTCGCGTACGAGGTGGCGAAAGACGGCATCCTGGTCTACCAGCGTTCGGGCCGTTGAGCGGTTTCGGCGATCGCCTGCGACGGGAGGCCAGGCGCTGGTTTGTTCTGGCCAGGGAAGATGTTCGAGCCGTCGATGCCTGCCTCGGGAGCGCGGAGCCGGTTCTCGGCCCCGCCGCTTATCATCTCCAGCAGGCCGCCGAGAAGGCGATCAAGGGGTTGTTGGTTACCGAAAATGTCGCGTTTGGCCGGACACATGACTTGTTGCGGTTGGGCGATCTCGCGTCGAGCCATTACCCGGCGTGGATCGGGCATTTCGAACGGTTGGCGCCGATGTCGATTTGGAACTCCGCCTACCGCTACCCCGATGCGGCCGGGATGACCGATGGACCGCCCGATATTGAAGAGTTGTTCGCGGCCTTGACGGAGGTCCAGGATTTTCTGAAGAAGATCGAAGAAGCGTTCGGTGACCTCGCCGAATGGAGTGGTTTGGCGAGGGGAGGCCGCGATTGACGGCCGGCGCGCGAAAAGGCCATGAGGCGCCGATATTACGGTAAGCCCAGCCCCCGTGCCCGCAGGCGATCCTGGAGGATGATTTGCCAGGTACCGCTTTGATCGAAACGATTGAATACCGGGGCATTCAGGTCGGATGGACGTTCAAAATTCGGGAAGATTTTGGGCGGCTCGCGTTCGAACACCAAGACATTTTCCCAACCAAGTCTCCCGTAGAAGAACCCCAATTCGAGGATGACATTTTGACGCGCCCGAAATTGTAAAGCGCGTTCGCCGACACCCGGTTCGTCGTATTGGCGTCGCGACGCGCCGTAATCGTCGCCGCTTGGCAGCACGATCGCGTAACCGGCCTGTCCGCCGAGTTCGAAGAATTTGGCGAGCAGAGATTCGGCGTCCGACACCTCATCGCGGATGATGATCGACTGGACACCCAGAGAGTGCA
>CANJJS010000151.1 GCA_947474705.1 Acetobacteraceae bacterium
AAGCTGGCGGAGGCGCTGGCGGCGTTCCGCGAGGCGATGACGATCGCCGAAAGCCTGACGAAGGCGGACCCGGGCAACGCGGGATGGCGGCGCGATCTCTCGGTCTCCCACGAAAAGATCGGCGATGTCCTGGTGGCCCAGGGCAAGCTGGCGGAGGCGCTGGCGGCGTTCCGCGAGGCGATGGCGATCGGCGAAAGCCTGGCGAAGGCGGACCCGGGCAACGCGGGATGGCGGCGCGATCTGGCCGTGTCGCACGCGAAACTTGGCAACGCGTATCTGGCGGCAAACGACAAAACCCAGGCGCGGCGGCATCTGGCGGAGGGACGGACGATCATCGCCGATCTGGTCGCGAAGTTTCCGAACTGGACCCAATGGAAGAGCGATCTGGCCTGGTTCGACGCGCAACTCGCCGGGTTAAAGTAACCGGGTGCGGCCGGCGCCCTGCCCCTTGGCCCCCGCCCCCCTGGGCACGCCGCATCCACCCAAAGAACGCCCGTGCACGCTCCGCGCAACCTCCGTGGCCCTCCGTGTTGGAATCCTTACTGGACAGGTCAAACCGCGAGGACTCTCCGCAAGGCTTTAAACACGGAGAACCACGGAGATTGCACGGAGCAGGCACGGAGGGCGTCCGTGCCCCAAACCCCCGTTCCCACCCCTGGGCACGCCGCGTCCACCCAAAGAACTCCCGTGCACGCTCCGTGCAACCTCCGTGGCCCTCCGTGTTGGAATCCTTAACCGGCCCCCAACAAACCGCGCGGACTCTCCGCAAGGCACTAACAGAAAGAACCACAAAGCCCGCCCATCAAACGATGCAGCGTAACAACCCGTCCTTCAACCGTTTCGCATGAAAATTCATCAACAACCCCACCCGAATCCCGCTCAACCGCAAATACGTCAACAACTGCGCTTTATGCGCCGGCAACAACGCCGACACCGCCTTGATTTCCACGATCGGGCAATCCGCGACCAGAATATCCGCCCGGAACCCCATCGGAACGGACCGGCCCTTGTAAATCACTGGGATCGCCACCTCGCTCCGATACGGAATCCCCGCCCCGTCCAGTTCCAGACCCAAACACCCCCGATAAGCCGACTCCAGCAACCCCGAGCCCAGCGTCTGGTGAACCTCGATCGCCATCCCGATCACCCGTTCCGTCAGGGCACCTTGTTCCAACATGAAGAACTCCCGAGCATGCCTCGTGGTTCTCCCTGTTAAAACTCGCTCCCCCGTGACCCCACGCGAAGTTTCCCGTGAAAAAGCACCACGCTCCACATTTCCCTTTGACGCGCCCAACCCAAACAGGAATATTAACCTCTAAACCACCCCCGAGACCCACCCATGACCACCCCGTGCCATCCGATCCCCGCCAGCCTCGCCCAGCATTACCTGGCCCAGACCAAGGCCGCCTTGTGCGACCGTCCAGGCGAGTCCGCGGCGGAAAACGCGGAACGCACCAAACGCATGGTCCACACCGCCATGGGCTTCGAACCGAGGGACGGCATGGAATACATGCTCGCCACTTTGGTGCAGGCCCAATACGAAGTCATCCTGAAAGCCACCAAAGACGCCCTTCAGGGCACGGAAGACGCCGCGAGCCCCAAAGCCATCTCCGCCCTCGCCGCGATGAACCGCGTCATGTTGTCCACCATCCGCGCCCTGAAAACCGCCCGCGAACGCCCGCTCGCCGAGGACGAAGACGCCCCCCAAACCGCCCAGCCCGAGCCCCCGAAACCCCAACCCGTCCACCCCCAGCCCGCGCCGCCGCCCCGCGCCGCCCGGCCGGGCCCCATGCCGGCACCGCCTTTGCCCGACAGGAAGACAGTCACACCCCTCCCCGGCCTCCCGCGCCCGCCGGAACCCGCTTTCCACGCCCCGCCGAAAGCCGCCTGACGTTTCTCTGAAACAACAGACCTAAGCCGCGTCCTCCAAAATCATCGCCGCCGCCTTCTCCCCGATCATGATACTCGGCGCATTGGTGTTCCCCGCGACCACCTGCGGCATGATGGAGGCATCCGCGACCCGCAGTCCGCGTATCCCGTGCACCCGCAACCGCGGATCGACCACCGTGTTCGGCCCATGGCCCATGGCGCACGAACTCGCGGGATGGTGATTCGAAATCCCCGTTTTCCGCACGAATTCCACGATATCCGCGTCCGAGGACACGTCCGGCCCCGGCGCCACCTCCTCGACGATATAAGGCTTCAACGCCGCCTGCCCCGCGATCTTCCTGATCAGCCTTATCCCCGCCAGTATCGCCTGAGCATCGTACTCCGTCCGTAAAAAATCGAACGATATGACCGGCGCCGCCACCGGATCGGGCGAGCCCAACCGCACCGTCCCCCGCCCATCGGGCCGCAAATGCACCGGACTGAGCGTGAACCCCGAAAAAGAATGCGGCACCACCCGATCCTTCGTCCGCTCCAACGTGCTCCATTCCAACAAATTGATCTGCAAATCCGGCCGCTCCAACCGCGGGTCCGACCGCGTAAACACCCCCGCGTGAATCCCATTGCTCGCCATCGGCCCCGACCGGAACAACCCGTAACGCGCCGCCGCCACGATCTTCCGAGGCCACGAATTCTCCAGATCGTTCAATGTCACGGGTTTCGCGCACTTCCAGCTAAGATACGTATTGAAATGATCGTGCAAATTGCTCCCCACCGCCGGCATGTCGCGCAAAACCGGCACGCCCATGTCCCGCAAATGCCCCGCCGGCCCCAACCCCGACAACAACAACAACTGCGGCGACCCATACGCCCCACCCGAAACAATCACCTCCGCCCGGGCCCGCGCCTCCCGAACCCCGCCCGGCATCCGATATTCGACCCCCACGGCCCGATCGCCCTCAATCAAGACTTTCGTCGCATGCGCGTTCGTGCGAATCTCCAGATTCGCCCGCCCCCGCGCCGGATCCAAATAACCCTTCGCCGTGCTCCAACGCCGCCGGTCCCCCGTCGTCGTCTGATAATACCCACACCCCTCCTGCACCGCCCCATTGAAATCCGGATTCCGAGCGATCCCCGCCTGCTCGCACGCATCCAACACCGCATCCGCCAGCTCGAACCGCCGCGGCTGATTCGACACCCGCAACGGCCCGCCCGAGCCATGGAATTCGTCCGCCCCGCGTTCCTGATTCTCAGCCTTTTTGAAAAACGGCAAAACCGAATCCCAGTCCCAGCCCTCGCATCCCTTCTGCCGCCACTCATCGTAATCCGCATGATTCCCGCGAATATAAACCATCCCATTGATGGAACTCGTCCCACCCAGAGTCTTCCCCCGCGGCAAGTACAACCGCCGATTCCCCAACCCCGCCTGCGGCGCGCTCTCGAACTTCCAATTGACCGCCGGATTCACAAACGTCCGCGCGAACCCCAACGGAATATGAATCCAGGGATTGGTGTCCCGCCCCCCCGCTTCCAGCAACAAAACCGTATACTTCCCGGACTCCGACAAACGCGCCGCGACGGCCGCGCCAGCCGAGCCCGCGCCAGTGACAATATAATCGAACGTATCGGACATCCCGCTTGCATTCCCTTCCACTTGATACAACATCAGGGATCATGGATCGCGACACCGGTCAAATGCGCCACCCTTGAACCACACACCCCCACGTCCTACCGTCCCCCAACCAAAACCAACGGGCGGAAGGTCAAACTCCCATGGCGATCATCGACTCCCAGGTCCACGTCTACCAACGCAACCACCCCGGCCGCCCCTGGGCCGGAATCCTCACCGGCCCCGCCGAAGTCACCGGCGACGACATGGTCGCCGCCATGGACTCCGTCGGCGTCGATGGCGCCATCCTCGTTTCCGCCTTCACGATGTATCGTTACGATGCCAGCTACGCCCTCCAGGTCCACGCGAAATACCCCGGACGTTTCGGTCTCGTAAAACCCGTCGATTCGACCGACCCCGCCGTCCACGACACCATCTCCTCCTGGGCTTCCACCCCCGGCGCCGTCGGAATCCGCCTCTTTCTCCGCGACGGAGTCTCCGAAGACCCCGCCGACCCCGGCCTGAATGGCGTCGTGGCGCTCGCCGGAAAACTGGGACTTCCGATCAACATGGCCTCCTGGGGCCGCATGACACAGGTCGCCGCCCTCGCCGCGAGAAACCCGGACACGCGGCTCGTCATCGACCACCTCGGGCTGAAACAACCGCACCACCCGCCCGCGCCCGCCGACGGCTGGGACCCGCTGCCAGACGTCCTCGCGCTCGCGAAACTCCCGAATGTGTCGATAAAAGTCAGCGGCGCCTGCACCCTCGCGCGGGAACCCTTCCCTTACAACGACATCTGGGCGCCCCTGGCGCGCGTGTTCGACGCCTTCGGCCTGGACCGCTGCCTCTGGGGCACCGATTGGACCCGCGCGGTGGAACTCCTGACTTACAAGCAAGGCGTCGATGCCTTCCTCCAATCGACCCGCCTGTCCGACAGCGACCGCGCCACGCTGATGGGCGGTTCCGTCGCGAAAACCTATAAATGGACACCGTCGAAGGGCTGAAAGACACCGCAATGGACGACCTGAACGACCTCCCCGACGACGAATTCCGAATGACCGTCCGCGCCTGGGTGGAAGCCAACTACCCGCCGGAAATCCGAGACCCCGCGAAACGCCTGCATTGGGACGAGTGCAAGGTCTGGTACTTCAAGCTCGCCGAGAAAGGCTGGCTCTGCCCAGGGTGGCCGAAAGAACACGGTGGGATGGGCCTTTCGCCAGCGAAACAACTGATCATGCTGGACGAGTTCGAACGCCACGGCTGCGCCCGCACCGTGGACCAGGGCGTCCTCATGGTCGGCCCACTCCTGATCGCCCATGGCACCCAGGAACAACGCGACTTCTTCCTCCCGAAAATCCTGACCGGCGAACACGTCTGGTGCCAGGGATACTCAGAGCCCAACGCGGGCTCCGACCTCGCCTCCCTGCGCACCATGGCGGAAAAAGACGGCGATCACTATGTAATCAACGGCCAGAAAATCTGGACCTCCATGGCGATGGACGCCAACTGGATTTACGTTCTGGCCCGCACCGACCGCACCGCGAAAAAGCAAGAGGGCATCGGCTTCTTCCTCGTCCCCATGGACACGCCGGGCATCACCGTGCGCCCGCTGATGACCCTCGACCTGAACGAGGAATTCGCGGAAACCTTCTTCGACGATGTCCGCGTTCCCGCCTCCGCCCTGGTCGGCCAGGCCAACAAAGGCTGGACGATGGCCAAGGCCCTGCTGGGCTTCGAACGCATCTTCGTCGGCTCCCCGAAACAATCCGCCTACGCCCTGGCGCGCCTGAAAGGCCTCGCCGAGCGGTTGGGCCGCTGGGGCGAATCCGGCTTCCAGCAAACCTTCACCCGCCATCGCCTGGACGTCGAGGACCTTGGCGACCTCTACGAAACCTATGTCGATCAGGTCCGCCGCGGCGAGGTGCCGGGACCCGGCGTCTCCATGCTGAAAATCTTCCAAACCGAACTCTATCAACGTATAACGGAAACAATGATGGACGTCGCGGGCGAACATGGCGGCGCGCTGGAACCGATGGAGGGCAATCGCGCCTGGAACCCCGGCGAGTTGTTTCTGCAATCGCGCCCCTCCACGATTTACAGCGGAACGAACGAAATACAGCGGAATATCATATCGAAAAACGTACTGAATTTGCCGGGGTGAAGCGCCAAGGGCGGCGGGTCTTCGCCGCCCTCCTCCCATCAGTTCACCGCCAGCGCCATCACGGCCTTGCAGCCTTCCGGCAGCGGCGCCGACAGCCAGGTTTCCCCGTTGTCCAGCGTCCCGAACACATCGCCCTTACGGGTCGCGCCATAAACCACCTTCGCGTCGGCCGGCGAGGGTACGACGGCCATCATCGTGCCGTTGGGCTGGAGCGGTTTGTCGAAACGCTCCCAGGATTTGCCCACATCCGTGCTGCGCCAGATCGACCCGGTCGCACCGCCCGCGGAAGTCGAAAGTGTCGCGAACAGCGTGTTGGTGTCATGCGGACTGGCGCGAACGTCGCGGCCATAAAAGATCGGGCTGAGCTTCCGCATTTCGAGGTCGTTCCAATGCGCGCCGTGATCCTCGCTCCGGAACAATCCCATGCGGCAGGCGACGATGGGTGTCTCCGGCGCGCCGGCGGCGATCGTCAGCGCGTGGCAATCCAGCATGCCCTCGGCGGTGTTGGTGGTGATGGCGGCGCTTTTCAAATGCGGCTGGTCCGCCAGCGCGACCAGGTGGGCGGAGCAATCGGTCCAGGTCTCGCCGCCGTCGGTGCTGCGGATGACGCCGCGGACTTCCATGGCGGCGAACATTTCCTCGGGTTTCGCCGGGTTGAAGGCGAAGCGCATCACGCGGTTCACGAAGCCGCGCATTTCGGCGGCATCGGGCAGATCGACCCCCTTGGCCTGACGCCAGGCGCCCCCCATATCCTCGCTGACAAAGACACCCAAAGGCGAGGTGCCAACGTAAAGTTTATTGGGATTTGCGGGATGCACCGCGATCGACCAGACCTGAAGATCGTGACGCGGAAAATTCAACCGCCGCCAGGTGCCGCCGTTGTCGGTGCTGACATACGGGCCTTCCTGGGTTCCGGCGTACACGCGCTCGCGGTCGTGTGGATCGACGGTGACGCAGGGGATGTGGCATTCGGCGGGGAGTCCGTTTGTCATCCGCTCCCATTGTGTGCCGCCGACGGAGGCGCGGAACAGGCCGCCGAGCGTGTTGGGTGGGGACGACATATTGGAACCGCCGGGCCAGCGCACCACACCCGCGAAGACATGTCCTTGGCTCATCTCGATGTTTCCTTTGTTCTGTCGCATTGCGATCAGTGTGACGGACTTCGCCGCGCCGTGGAAGGTGCGTCTGGCGTCTGGCGGCGTGTTTGGGTCCAGCCGACGTAGAGCCCGGAGCCCACGACGATGGCGGCGCCCAGCCAGGTAAAGGCGTCCGGCAGGTCGCCCCAGAACAGATATCCAATCAGCACCGAGCCCAGCATTTGCACATATTGAAAGGGCGTGACGATATTCGCGGGCGCGAAGCCCAGGGCGAGGGCCACGAAGTAATGTCCGAGCGCCCCCAGGACGCCCAGACTACAGAACATCGCGAGGTCCGCGAGGCTGGCGGGGGTTCGCCAGATGAAGGGCAGGACCAGCAGCATGCCGAAGGCACCGACGATGGAACTGTAGATGGCGTTGGTTTCGGGGGCCTCGGTATCGGCGACCTCTCGCGTGAAGATTTGATAGAAGCTGTTCATCAGCGCGCTGAAGATCACCAGCAGGGCAGCCCAGTGGAACACCTGCGTTCCCGGCCGGATGATGACCAGGACGCCGAGAAACCCGACGGACACCGCCGCGACGCGGCCGGGCGTGGTGCGCTCGCCCAGCATCGGCCAGGCGAGGGCGGCGACCAGCAGGGGGCCGATCATGTTGATCGAGGCGGCCTCTCCAATCGGGATGAAGCCGATCGCGACAAAGTATACCAAATTCGAAACGAACAGGCTGGAGGATCGCATGAGATGTTTGCCAAGCCGGCGTGTCCGCAGCATGCGCAGGCCAAAGCGTGGGACGAAGACGATCAGCATGAACAGGACGTGGCCGAAGGCACGCGCCCATGAGACCTGGAGAGAACTGTAGTTTTGGCCAAGGAATTTGGCGAATCCGTTCATAAGTGGAGAAGTAAGGCCAGACATGCAAATGAACATCACGCCCAAAAGCAGGTTCCGGTCCCAGTGGCGCCGGGTTGGGGTGGGCATGGGTGGGACATCCTCCGGCCGGGCGCGTGGATCGCGGCGGGCGCGGGCATTTTCGGCGCTGGCGGGGGTTTCGCCAAGTCTGGAGAATGGGCTTCGTGTGTGCTATCGGACGGGCATGAACGCGGTATTGAAATCGGCGATGACGTTGGAGGCGTTTCTCGAATGGGAAAGCCGCCAGGAGGGTAAGTTCGAGTTCGATGGCTTCGGGCCGGTCGCGATGGTCAGCGTGTCGATTGAGCAATCGCGTATCCAAAGCAATCTTGTCGGCTCACTATACAACCGCTTACGCGTGCATCGTTGCGAGGTTCATGGCAGCGAACTGAAAATCGAGGTGGCCGGACGCATCCGGTATCCCGACGCGTTCATCCATTGCACGCCGGTTCCTCGCGGTACTCTGGTGGTCAAAGACCCCGTGATCGTGTTCGAAATCCTCAGTCCCGGAACGGCGTATACCGACCGTTTCCTGAAGAACTGGGAATATCGCGACACGCCGTCGATCCAGGCATATGTCATGCTCGAACAAACGCATATCGCCGCGATGGTGTTTTCCCGGCACGGGGACGACTGGACCGGGCGCGCGTTGCCCGCCGACGCGGTCCTCGCGTTTCCCGACATCGGAATTTCCCTGCCGCTCGCCGATTTGTACGAGGGCGTGGCCTTTCCGCCGGAAACCGAGGACGAATAGACCGGCTTTGCCGCGGCGCAACATAATTCTCGCCATCGGTCCGCGTATCGGCTAAACACGGCGCCTCCTTGTCCGAATGGCGCCCCGATCCCATGTTGCAAATCGAAGACCTCGTGTTCAACGCCTGGGGGCGGCGGTTCTTCGATCGCGCGAGCCTCAATCTGCCGCCGACCGCGAAAACCGGCCTCGTCGGCCGCAACGGCGTCGGCAAGTCGACGCTGTTCAAGCTGATCCTTGGCCAGTTGTCGCCCGATGGCGGCGAAATCTCGCTGCCCAAAGGCACCCGCGTCGCCAGCGTGGACCAGGAACATCCGGCGACACCGGTCAGCCTGCTCGACACGGTGCTGGAGGCGGA
>CANJJS010000152.1 GCA_947474705.1 Acetobacteraceae bacterium
CGCCATGAAAATGAAGGCTTTTTCCATGCGCTGGCGGCCGCGCTCGGCGCGCAGATCGCGGTCGTCCTGCAAATAGATGCCGTGGAATTTCGTCACCTGCTGATCGTCGTCGGCGATCGCGCCGGTTTCCGGGATCGTCAAACCCTCGGCGATCGTGCCGCGCAGAAAATTGCTGCGGGTCTTGATGCCCTCGTTCGCCGATAAAGGACGGATTTCGTTCATGTCCATGCCCTCAGTAAACGTCGCGCAGATAACGGCCGTCGCGTCGCAGTTGGTCGAGTTGTTCCTTGCTCAGGATATTCGTCAGCATTTCGTGCACATCCTTCGCCATGGCCGCCATGTCTCCGCAGACATAAAGCGCGGCGCCGTCCTTGACCCATCCCGTCAGTTCGTCGCGCGCGTCCCACAGGGCGTGCTGCACGTAGCGCTTTTCCGGCTGGTCCCGCGAAAACGCCACGTCGAGGCGGGTAAGCAGGCCTTCCTTGATCCAGTCCTGCCATTCGAGCTGGTAGAGGAAGTCGTGCATGAAGTTGCGATGGCCGAAGACCAGCCAGTTCTTGCCCTTGGCGCCCGTGGCCTCGCGCTCCTGTAAAAAGCCACGGAAGGGGGCGACGCCGGTGCCCGGCCCGATCATGACGATGGGGCGGGAAGGATCGGCGGGCAGGCGGAAATGCGGGTTCGGTCGAAGGAAGACGTCCAGTTTGTCGCCGGATTTCCGCCGTTCGTTCATGTCGATCGAGGCGACGCCGGCGCGCGCGCGGCCATGGGCTTCGTAGCGCACGCCCGCGACCAAGAGATGCGCTTCCTCGCCCACGGATTTGCGGCTGGAGGCGATCGAATAATACCGCGGCGGCAAGGGGCGCAGCAAAGTCGTCAGTTGTTGCGGCGAGAATTTATGCGGCGCGGCCTCCAGCAGATCGATCACCTGACGCCCCACCACCCAATCGGCGGCGGGCGCGGTGGTGCCCGCCAACGCGGCGTGATCGGCGGCCTGCTTCGCGGTCAGCGTGGTGATGTCGAAACGATCGCGCAGAGCGTCGCGCAAGGAGGCCTCGCCCGCCAGACCGGCGGCCTTCAGCACGGCATCGACCAGTTCCGGATCGTTGCGCGGCACGATGCCCAGCGCGTCGCCAGGCTCGTAGGCGATGCCGCTGCCTTCCAGCGAGATCTCCAGATGGCGCGTGTCGGAAATCGACCGGCTGCCGGTCAGACGCGCGTGCTCGCCGATTTCGCCCGCGAAGGGATTGGCGCGGGTCCAGGTCTCGGCCGCGCCGAAATCGGCGGTCACGGCTTCTTCGACCGCCATCACCGTCTCCGTCGATTCCTTGGCGATGCGGTCCAGCGTCGAGTCGATCCAAGAGGCGGCGGCGGTTTCGAAATCCAGATCGCAATCGACCCGATCGACGATCCGCGCGCCGCCAAGGGCCGCGAGGCGTTCGTCCATCTGCCTGCCGATCTCGCAGAACTGGACGTAGGCGCGATCGCCCAGCGACAGAACGGCGAACCGGGTTTTCTCGAAGCGCGGGGCGCCGGCGGCGAGCAGTGCCTCATGGAAATCGACGGCGCGTTGCGGCGGATCGCCCTCCCCCCAGGTCGCCACGATCAACATCAGATTTGGCACGGCGGCCATCCGCGCGGGCGTGGTGTCCGCCATATCGGCCAGCTTCACCGCGAAGCCGAGTTTCGCGGCGGCGCGGCGGGCACGCTGCGCCAAAGCCTCCGAATTTCCGGATTCCGTGCCGAACAAAATGGTCAGGGGCACCCGCGCTTTCGGCGGCGCGGGGGGCGCCGCCAGACGCGCGCCGCCACCCGACGCGGCCACGACACCCGCGAGGAAGCCCGACAGCCAGGCCCGCTGCTCGCCGGTCGAATTGCCAAAAACACCGTTCAACGCCGCGATCTGGTCCGGCGCGAACGGCGCCCCCGGCGGTAACAAAACCCCTGTCGACATCTCTATCTTTCCTCAGCCCACCGCCTGGGCTTTTCGCGTTTCTTCAATCGTGGTCATCGGCGAGGTCTGCTGAAACACGGACAAACGTTCGCGCAGCGCGACCACGGGGCCGATGACAATCAGTGTCGGGGAGACAGAGGCCGGCGCGTTCGCCGCCTCCGCCAGCGTGGTCACGCGCACCGTCTGGCCGGGCCGCGTGGCGTCCTGGATCAGCGCCACGCCCTCCTTCGGGTCGCGGCCGGCAGACAGCATCTGGGCGGCGATGGCGCCAAGCTGGCGGCCCGCCATGTAGAGCACGGCGACCTCGCCCAGGCTGGACCAGTCGAGGCCGGTGAGCTGGCCGGAGGAGTCGTGGCCGGTCGCGAAGGTCACGCTACGGGCAATGCCGCGATGGGTGATGGGAATGGACGCGGCGGCGGTGCCGCCAATGCCCGCGCTGATCCCGGGCACGATGCGGAAGGGAATGCCCGCGGCGGCCAGCGCCAAAGCTTCCTCCCCGCCCCGGCCGAACACCAGGGGATCGCCACCCTTCAACCGGACGACCCGAGCGCCGGTGCGGGCCAAGGCGATCAGGCGCTGGTTGATGCGCAACTGCGGGGTCCGCGCCCCGCCGGCCCGTTTGCCCGCCGGTTCCAGCCGCGCCTGTGCCGCCAGAGAAAGAATTTCCTCCGAAACCAGCGCATCGTGCAAAACCACCTCGGCCTGGGTCAGGGCGTGCAGAGCGTGCAAGGTGAGAAGCCCAGGGTCGCCGGGACCGGCACCCACGAGCCACACGGAGCCCGCGTCGAAGGGCGGCGGGACAAGGGTGGGAGGCAACATGCGGCGGACCTGACGATTGGGAAGGGCGGGTTTCTCCCCCTTAAGGAGTATATTTTTCTCATTCTTACAATATACCCGGCCAAAATAAGTTGTATTTTTCAATTCTGGCGGGGTGACCTTTGGTATCTTCTCTCAGATCCGCGATTGCGGAAATTTTCGTCCCCCGGTTGAGCGCGTGCCAGGCAGGACCCATATGGCCGGAACCGCGGCGGGGCCGTCCGTCCCGGCGGTTTTCCCGGGGTACCCACATGTTTGAAAAATTTTTCTATTACGCCGCGACGTTTCTCGCCACGGGGCCCGCTTTGTTCGGCGTGCGCGGCGGCTTCGAGCAGCCGGCGTATGCGGTGCGCGCGACGCCCTCGCCCAATTTGGAAATCCGCGATTATGGCGCCACCGTCGCGGTTCAGGCGGTTGTCGCCGATCCCGATCGCAAGCAGGCGTCGGAAACGGCGTTCCGGCTTTTGTTCGCCTATATCGTCGGGGAGAACACGGGTGGGGCGGCCATCGCGATGACCACGCCGGTGCGGATGACGCCGACGCTGGTGCCGATGACCACTCCGGTGCGCTCGGAGCCGGGCACGGCGAACGCGCTGACGATGCGGTTTTTCCTGCCCCAGAAATACGCGGCGAATCCGCCGGTTCCGTCGGATTCGCGGGTTTCGTTGGTGACCACGCGCGCCACGACGGTGGCGACGCTGCGGTTTTCGGGAAATCCGGACGGGAGCGCGGTGGCGGACCGGGAGCGGGAGTTGCTCGCGCGGCTGGCGGGCACGGCGTGGCGCGCGAAGGGCGCGCCGTATTTGCTGGCTTACGATCCGCCCTTCACGATCTCGTTCCTAAAACGGAACGAGATCGCGGTCGAGGTCAGCGAAGCGACGCGTTGATCGCGGCGAGGGCCTTGGAGCCCGGCACCAGCGCGGCGGTGTTCAGTTCGTTCAGCGGGGTGTCGACGGTCTTCAGGTGGGCGTGCAGGTCGCGCGGGTTGGGATCGACGTAGAGCAGACCCGTCACCATTTCGCCGGCCGCGTGGCGTTCCTGCATATAGGTCAGGGCGCCGATGCGGTCGTGCACATCGTAATTGGCTTCCAGTTTTCGTAACCGCAGCACGGAACCATCGTGTTGCGTGACCATTTCCACCGTGCCGGGCGCGTAGTCCACGGTGATCTCGGAGCGGCCGGTGATCACGTCCAGGCTGTTCACGGCTTCGTTGTGCTCGCGCACGAAGTCGAAGCTTTTGGTGGAGCCGTCGTGGTTGTTGAAGGCGACGCAGGGGGAGATGCAGTCGATGAAGGCGGCGCCCTGGTGCTTCAACGCGGCCTCGATCAGCGGCACGAGTTGGGTTTTGTCGCCGGAGAAGCTGCGGGCCACGAAGGTCGCGCCGAGTTGCAGCGCCATGCCGACGAGGTCGATCGCTTCCTCGCTGTTGACCACGCCGCGTTTGGATTTCGCGCCTTTGTCGGAGGTGGCGGAGAACTGGCCCTTGGTCAGGCCGTACACGCCGTTGTTCTCGACGATGTAGACCATGTTGACGCCGCGGCGCATGGCATGGGCGAACTGGCCGATGCCGATCGAGGCGGAGTCGCCGTCGCCGGAGACGCCGAGATAGATCAGGTCTTTGTTGGCGAGGTTGGCGCCGGTGAGCACCGACGGCATGCGTCCGTGCACGGAGTTGAACCCGTGCGAGGCGCCAAGGAAGTAGGTCGGCGTCTTGGACGAGCAGCCAATGCCCGAGAGCTTGGCGATCCGGTGCGGCGGCAGATCGAGTTCGAAGCAGGCGCGGACGATCGCCGCGCTGATCGAGTCGTGGCCGCAGCCGGCGCAAAGCGTCGAGACCGGACCCTCGTAGTCTCGGCGGGTGAAGCCCAGCGCGTTCTTGTGCAGGTCGGGATGGTGCAGTTTCGGTTTGGCGAGGTAGGTCATGGCAACCCCTTAACGCGAAGAAGCGGTTTTGTCGGCGGCGATGCGTTCGCCAATGGCGGCCGAGATGAAGCGCGCGGTGATCGGCGTGCCGTCGTAATGCAGCACTTTGACCAGTTTTTTCGGATGAATTTCCAGCTCGTTAATCAGCATCGAGCGCATCTGGCCGTCGCGGTTCTGTTCGACAACGAAGACGACATCGTGGTCTTCGATGAATTTTTCCACTTCGGGACCGAAGGGGAAGGCGCGCAGACGGAGCAGATCGAGGCCGGCGCCGTGATCGCGAATCAGGATTTCGTCCGCTTCCGTCATCGGCGCGCTGGTGGAGCCGAAATAGATCGCGCCGTATTTCGTCGGCGATTTGGCCGGTGTCAGGATGGCGGGCGGCACCAAAGACGCGGCGGTTTTGTGCTTCTTCAGCAGCCGGTCCATGTTTTCCTGGTAGTCCGGCCCTTCCTCGGAATACCGCGCCATCCGGTCTTTCGACGTGCCGCGGGTGAAGAAGGCGCCCTTGGACGGGTGAGTGCCGGGGTAGGTGCGGTAGGTGATGCCGTCGTTGTCGACGTCCAGATACCGTCCGAACACCTTGCCCGCGTCCAGGTCTTCCTTGGTCATGACCTTGCCGCGATCCAGGACGCGGTTGTCATCCCAATCGAACGGCTTGCACAGCCGCTCGTTCATGCCGATTTCCAGATCGAGCATCACGAACACCGGCGTCTGCAAACGATCCGCGAGATCGAAGGACAAGGCACCGAATTCGAAGCACTCGTACGGGTCTTCGGGGATGAGCAGGATGTGTTTGGTGTCGCCGTGGCTGGAATAGGCGCATGCCGTGATATCGGTCTGCTGCGTGCGCGTCGGCATGCCCGTGGAGGGGCCGGAGCGCTGCACATCCATGATGACGGCCGGGATTTCGGCGAAATAGGCGAGACCGATGAACTCGCCCATCAGCGAAATACCGGGTCCGGAGGTCGCGGTGAAGGCGCGGGCGCCGTTCCAGGCGGCGCCGATGACCATGCCGATCGAGGCCAGCTCGTCCTCGGCCTGCACGATGGCGACCTTGGATTTGCCGGTTTCCTTGTCGAACCGCATGCGCGTGGCATAGCGTTGGAAGCCCTCCACGAGAGACGTGGACGGCGTGATCGGATACCAGGCGCAGACCGTGGCGCCACCATAGACCGCGCCCAGACCGGCGGCCGAGTTGCCGTCGATGAAGATGCGGTCGCCGACGGTGGTGGCCTTGCGCATGCGCAGCCCGATCGGGTGCGCCATGTTCGCCTTCACCCAGTTCACGCCCATGTGGAGCGCCTGGAAGTTGGCGTCGATCAGCTTCTGGCGGCCCTTGAACTGTTCGGCCAGCAGGCCTTCGATGGCCTCGGCGTCCATGTCCAGCAGCGCGGCCAGTGCGCCGAGCCCGACGATGTTCTTGAACAACTGGCGCTGGCGGGGATCGGAGTAGGCCTTGTTGGTCATTTCCGTCAGCGGCACGCCGAGCACGACGATATCCTCGCGGAACTTCGACGCGGGCATCGGCTTGGTGTTGTCGTAGAACAGATATCCGCCGGGGACGATGGACTTCACGTCCTCATCCCAGGTCTGCGGGTTCATGGCGACCATCAGGTCGACCCCGCCGCCGCGCGCGCCCAAATGGCCGGCTTCGGACACCCGGACCTCGTACCAGGTCGGCAGGCCCTGAATATTGCTGGGGAAAATGTTTCGCGGTGTGGAGGCCACGCCCATGCGCAGCACCGCCTTCGCGAACATCGAGTTCGCGCTGGCGGAGCCGGAGCCGTTCACGTTGGCGAATTTAACGACGAAATCGTTGACCCGTTGCAGGCCTTCGATTCGATCTACTTGCTGTAGCATGCGCGCTCCGCCCCTTTTAATCCCGCCTGGGCCACGTCGATGAGGAAACGTTCCATATCCCAGGCGCCGGTCGGGCACCGCTCCGCGCACAGGCCGCAGTGAAGACAAACGTCTTCGTCCTTCGCCATGATGCGGCCGGTCTTCAACGCGCCGGAAATGTAGAGATCTTGCGTCAGGTTATGCGCGGGTGCCTGCAACCGCGTGCGGAGATCGGTTTCCTCGCCATTCTCGACGAAGCTGATGCAATCGACCGGACAGATATCGACGCAGGCGTCGCATTCGATGCAGAGCTTATCCGTGAAGATCGTCTGCACGTCGCAGTTCAGGCAGCGCTGCGCCTCGGAAAACGCCAGCTTCTCGTCGAAGCCCAGCTCCACCTCGGACTTGATGTCCTTCAGCGAAATCGCCTTGTCGCGATGCGGCACCTTGAAGCGCAGATCGAGGGAGACAGCGTTGTCGTAGCTCCACTCGTGAATGCCCATCTTGGTGGAGGTGATGTTCACCCCCGGCGCGGGCCGTTCGGCGATGTCCTCGCCCATGCACTGCTTGTGGATGGAGATCGCCGCCTGGTGCCCGTGCGCCACGGCCCAGATGATGTTCTTGGGGCCGAAGGCGGAGTCGCCGCCGAAGAAGACCTTCGGGTGCGTGGAGCGGAAGGTGACCTCGTCAACCGCGGGCATGTCCCATTCGTTGAATTCGAGGCCGATGTCGCGCTCGATCCACGGAAAGGAATTTTCCTGGCCGATGGCGACCAGCACGTCGTCGCATTCGATGAACTGTTCCGGCTCGCCCGACGGCACCAGACGGCGGCGTCCGCGGGCGTCGTATTCGGCGACGACCTTCTCGAACGTCATACCGATCAGCTTGCCGTCCTGGTGCTTGAATTCCTTCGGCACCAGGAAGTTCAGGATCGGAATATCCTCGTGGATCGCGTCTTCTTTCTCCCAGGGCGAGGCCTTCATTTCCTCGAATCCGGAGCGGACGACGACCTTCACATCGTCGCCGCCAAGACGGCGGGAGGAGCGGCAGCAATCCATCGCGGTGTTGCCGCCACCCAAGACGATAACCCGGCGGCCAATCTTGGAAATATGGCCGAAGGAGACAGAGGACAGCCAGTCGATGCCGATATGGATGTTCGCGGCGGCTTCCTGCCGGCCCGGAATCTCCAGATCGCGGCCGCGCGGCGCGCCGGTGCCGACGAAGATCGCGTCGTAGTCCTCGTCCAACAGCCCCTTCAGGCTGTCGATGCGCTGTCCGAGACGCATCTCTGGGCCGAGATCGGTGATGTAGCCGACCTCCTCGTCGATGACTTCCTCGGGGAGCCGGAATTTTGGAATCTGGCTGCGAATCATGCCGCCGGCACGGGTGTCGCCGTCGTAGATCACCAGTTCGTAACCCAAGGGCGCCAGATCGCGCGCGACCGTCAACGACGCCGGACCGGCGCCAACCAGCGCGATCTTCTTGCCATTGCGAGTCGTGGGCTTCGGCGGCATGCGGCCCGATACGTCGCCTTTGTAATCGGCGGCGACCCGTTTCAGGCGGCAGATGGCGACGGGCTCGTCCTCGACCCGGCCGCGGCGGCACGCGGGCTCGCAAGGGCGGTCGCAGGTTCGGCCAAGGACGCCCGGGAAGACATTGGACTTCCAATTGATCATGAACGCGTCGGCATATCGGCCATCGGCGATCAACCGGATATACTCCGGAACGGGCGTATGCGCTGGGCATGCCCATTGGCAATCCACGACCTTATGGAAGTAGTCGGGATCCTGGATGTTCGTCGGCTGCAACCTTGGTTCCTCCATACCGATCGGGCGGTCAACGTTACCCCAATCGTACGCGCGGGGGCTTCTGAGGCCCCCGTCGCAATTCGTCAATGCACCTTATCGGGATGCCGCCATGCCCGCAATCCAGACGATCGGGCGGGGTGTGGGAAGCGCCGGGGCTTTGCCCCGGACCCCACGAGGGGCTCTGCCCCCTCGACCCCCGCCAAGGGCGAGCCCTTGGAACCCCGGGGTGGAGTGCCGTGAGAGAGGGTGGGGCATGACCATTTCCG